>PEWV01000012.1:0-15378 GCA_002780005.1 Candidatus Aquitaenariimonas noxiae
CGAAAGTATGAAAAAAATGATTCTGAATGGTTAGAAATTTACAATCAAGATAAGGTTAGGTATGAGGATTTGTATTTACCATAAAATAGTTCGTTGTTTCTGGTTGCAAGAAGGTTTGGCACAAAACACTTGACAAAATTAATTTTTATAGGTAAGCTTATTATAACATAACATAACATAACATAACATAACATAACATAGCATAGCATAACCTTATAATATAATCGCGCAGGGAAGCTATGACAAGAAAAGTAGTAGTAATAAACGATAAGAGATATTATACAGTTTCCAGCGTTTGTGCAAAGCTGGGGATATTTAAAAATACGCTCTATAATTGGGAGAAAAAAGGAAAGATCCCAAAATCATATCGTGAACCTATGAGCGGATGGAGGCTGTATACACAAAAAGATATAGAAAGCCTAAAAAAGATATCGGGAAGAAAATAGAAAAAAATGAAGATAATTAAAGAAAACTTTTGTAACTCCAGTAAATCCTCTCTCTTTTTCTCTCTCTCAGGCGCGCGCGATGAAACACTAAATACAAATTTTCCGGCAGAAGCCAGAAGGAAATTTAAAACGCCCTTGGCATTAAACGCAGAGGGCTTTTTGTTTTTGTCTGACCTTGTGGCAAGGTGAGGGAGGTGTAAGATGTTAAAGGACATAAAGAACTTTATTGCTAAATATAGACGAGAGAAATCCGAGGGCGCTATCCTGGCAGCAAAAGAAACAGATACTATTCTTAAGCCGCAAACCAGCTTTTTATCTAAGAATCTTACCATTGCTATCTGTAATCAAAAAGGTGGTTGTGCCAAGACCACTACGGCAGTAAATCTATCCGCCTGCTTTGCGCAAAAAGGCTGTAAGGTTCTTTTGATTGATCTGGATCCTCAAGGCCACGCCAGTTTAGGACTGGGTGTAGATGTGGAAAATCTTGAAAAATCAGTTTATGACGTTTTGATAAATAATTTGAGCCTTGAATCCATTGTTCAGAGAACCTCGGTTGAAAATCTTGACATTGCTCCGGCAAATTCAATTCTTTCCGGAGCGCAATTAGAACTGGCTGATATATTGGGAAGAGAGACGGTCCTAAAGATTGCCCTGCGCAAACTAAGATTAATCAGGGCCTACGATTTTATCTTCTTGGACTGTTCCCCCAGCCTTAACCTCATTACCATAAATGCCCTGGTAGCGGCTAACTCTGTGCTTATACCTATACAGACACACTATTATTCTCTGGAAGGGATGAAAGAATTATTTTCTACCATTGATATTGTCAGGGAAAGATTAAATTTTGAATTAGAAATCTTAGGCATCCTGGCCACCCTTTTTGACACCCGCACAAAAGTAAGCCATCAGATGTTAGAGCAGATCAGGGATTATTTTAAGGATATCGTTTTTAAAACCGCAATCCATAATAATGTAAAACTTTGCGAGGCGCCCATCTACAAAAAACCGATCCATCTCTATGACCCAAAATCGCAAGGGGCGCAGGATTATTGGGCCTTGACTGAAGAGATTATTACATTAACAGGTTATGGCGGCCGGTTTGCACAAACTGGAAACCAAATACCGGAAACTCAACAATTAAATGCCACAAGAGAAACAGCCGCTTAAGTCAGACATAGTCAGTTCCATATTCAGCCGCCAGGTCAAAAAACGGCTCTCCAGCCTTTTTATCCATAAAGGAACTAAAACCACTTTAGGCGAAGCGGCCATAAAACCTGTAAGCGGCTTACCAATTATCAAAAAACGTTTTCCTTTTGGTTTGGATATCGGCACAAATTCCATCAAGGCCCTCCAGCTTGCCTGTGACCAGTGTGGCGAAATAAAGATTGTAAATCTGGCTATTGAAGAGTTACCAAAAGAAGCGCAAGGGCACAATTCAGAAGAAAGGAAGCGAATATTGCCGGAAATCTTAAAAAAGCTCGTCAATGAAAAGGGGCTAAAGGGAGATTGTTTTGCCATAGCGCCTTACCTTTCTTTTAAGGTTAATCTCATAAGATTACCGCAGATGCCGGAGCATGAAATAGACAAAGCCATACGCTGGGAGATAAGACAGATGTTCCAGGCAGATCTGGAAGAGATATCTTTAGATTATATTATTTTGCAAGGGCAAAGTTTAAAATTTTTAGGGCCGCAGATTGGCGTTTTGGCAGTTACTGCTCTCAAGAAGGATATATTTGAAAATTTAGCGCTTTTAGAATCGGTTGGCCTAAATTCTTTGGCCATAGACATAGAGCCATTGGCTGATTTGGCGGTTTTAGATTATGCAAGAAAAGCCTCTCCAGATGAAGTAACCCTATTTTTAGATTTCGGCGCGGGCAAGACATCTTTAAGCATAATTTATGATAATGAGCTTATATCTACAAGGTCGCTCAATGTAACGGGAAACTCTTTGACCAAGGCAGTAAGTGAATATTGTAATATTCCCTGGGAAGAGGCGGAGAAATTGAAAAAAACCTTTGGTTTAGCCGCTTCCAGCACAGAGCAGGCTATCACAGCTTCCTCTGACAAAGCCATTCAGGTTAGAAATGTCATCCTCCCTCTATTAGAAAATATGGTCCAGGATATAGAGCATACTTTTAAGTATTTTTCCTATCAGGTGACCCAATCGCAGATTACGCGTTTTGAAAAGGTATTTTTAAGCGGCGGTTCAGCGCGCCTTTTGGGCCTTCCGGTTTTTTTGCGTAACCGCCTGAATGCAGATGTCCAGGCAATAGATTCTCTGGCTAATTTCGGTTCTTTAGAGCCATCTTTTAAAGGGGATGATTTGAGCTGCCGTCTTAATGTGGCATTAGGGCTGGCGTTAAGGGGTATAGAATGAAACGCATAAATTTAATACCGCCGGAAGCAAAAAAGATTACGCCTAATAGGTGGCTAAAAAACTACTTTTTTAAATCACGCACCAGCCGTTTGATTTTGTTGGCAGTAATCTTTTTTATCTTCATAAATCTCTGGCAGGCAACCTCTCTTTTGCGTTACAAATTCGCTGTTCGCCAAGATAAGAAAAATATTGTTAAACTGCAGGTAAAACTCATCCAGTTCCAAAATGCCTATGCGCAAATAAAGAGCCAAAAACAGGAGATAGATAAAGAAACCAGACGCATAGAAGAAAAATTTAAAATCCTCCAGCAGGCACAGGGAGAAAGAATCGCCTGGGCAAAGGTCCTGGCCATCTTAAGCGAATTGGTGCCGCAGGATTTATGGATTGACAAGGTTGCCTTAAATAAGGACCTCGTAACCTTAAACGGGACAACCTTTGATAATGCCATTGTCAGCCGTTTTATGGCCAGGCTTGATGAATCAGAATATTTTAAAGAGACCAGTTTCAATTATACCCAGAAGGCAAAACTTACGGATAAACCAGTGATAAATTTTGAAGTTACTACTCATATCGTGCTGGAGAAGACATTAAGGTAATGGAAATTAAGATAAAGATTAAAGGGATAGTAGAAAAGATAACTAAGCAATTCAATCGGCTAAAGACACGGCAAAGAACGCTCGCGCTCTTTCTGGCCGCGGCTATTTTATTCAGTTTTTATTACAATGCCGTTTATAAACCGCAATCCGGCGCCCTGGCAAAAGTAAAAACGGAATTGAGCAATGTAAATAACCGCCTGCTAAAATTAAAAAGCCAGCTCCCTGATATCCAAAAAGAAAAAGAAACCCTGGGCGCCGCCAAAAGAAATCTTGAAACTTTGAAGGCGCAACTGTCTTCTTTTGAATTACAATTACCTACCACAGGCCGCATCCCGCAACTTTTAGGAGAACTGGTGCGCCAGGCGCAAGGATTACCGATTGACTTTGTCTCTATCCGGCCTAAGACAAGTAAAGAAAAAAAGGAATATGCCAAATTAATTATTGAGTTGAAATTTAATTCTACTTACTCAGACTTTGCCAATTATCTTAACCGCTTAGAGTCTCTCTCGCAATTCTTGAGGGCAACTGATATTGCGATGGAAGAGATGAAAGACGGCTTCCGCGGGCAATCAGATGTTACGCTTACCCTGGGAACGCTTCTTGGCGAGGCAGAAGCGGTCAAA
Organism: Candidatus Aquitaenariimonas noxiae; assembly: GCA_002780005.1. Classification (GTDB taxonomy): domain Bacteria; phylum Omnitrophota; class Gorgyraeia; order Aquitaenariimonadales; family Aquitaenariimonadaceae; genus Aquitaenariimonas; species Aquitaenariimonas noxiae. Next base: position 4,043 of record PEWV01000012.1, read on the forward strand.
CCAGAAGAGGAAAAGGCGCCACAATTTGCCGCGCCGCTTACCATAGAGCGCAATCCTTTTCTCTCAAAGTTTCGGCCGGCTAAAGAAGGAGCAAAGAAAGCGGAATTTCAATTATCAGGTATTATAGCAAGCGGCAAAACCCCTACTGCGATCATTAATGATGAGGTGTACAGGACCGGGGATATAATCGGCAATAAAAAAGTAAAACAGATTTTACCCAATATGGTCATACTTACCGACGGAAGAGAAAGCACGGTTTTGACGCTGGAAAGGGAATAAGTTCGTTAGTTCGTTAGTTCGTTAGTTGGTTAGTTCGTTAGTTGGTTAGTTGGTTGGGTAGATAAAGGAGAGCGAAAAATGAGAGCCAAAAATATTTTTCGGTTTGTTTTAATTTTTAATTTTACATTCTTAATTTTTAATTATGCTGCATTTGCGGAAGATGCCAAGGGTTATGCTCAAGCAGAATCACCGCCTACTATTTTATCAGAAGTTCCGCAGGTCTCTCAAACCACAGCCTCAGGCCAAACCAGCAACGAACCAACGAACCAACGAGTTAACGAATCAACGGAGCTGGTTACCCTTGACTACAAAGACGCTGAACTCTCCAGTGTCCTGCGGGCGCTTTCTTATTCTTATGGTTTGAACCTGGTGGCTACAAAAGATATTAAAGGTAAAGTAACAGTTGCCCTTAGAGATATCACAGTAGACGAGGCCCTGAATGCGGTTTTAAAGGTCAATGGCTATACCTTTACCCGTAAAGGCAACCTTATCTATATTACTCCCGGCCCGGGATTGGAGGGCATTGATGTGGTTACGGTTGCCATCCCTCTTAAATATCTTACTGCCTCTGAAACAAGCGAATTGCTGCAAAAAGCTATTTCTTCAAAAGGCGATATCCGTATCAATGAGGCAACTAATAGCCTTGTTATTACTGATTTTCCTGCCAGCGTTGAGAAAGTAAAAACAGTGCTTAAAGATATAGATGTCGCGCCCGTCCAGGTTTTAATTGAGGCAAAATTAGTGGATATTACCGAGAAAGATTATCAAAATTTCGGGGTTACTTATACTCTGGATTATAAACCCGCCGGCGATATAAAGGGCCTGTTTGACCGTAAGACCGGCTATCAGGAGGAGTTAGCAGGAAGCCAGACTATGGCTGGGCCTTCATCTACTTTATCCGGCGGCCAGCTTAAGATAACCACCCTTACCTTTAAGGGCTTATCCGGGACTGTCACCCTGGATGCTCTTATCCAGGACCAGAAAGCGCACCTTTTAGCCTCGCCATCCATTGCTACTTTGAGCGGCAAAGAAGCCCGCATTATTATCGGCGAAAGATACCCGTATAAAGAGAAGACCCAAACCACCACCGGCACAACCGAGACGACAAAATTTGTGGATATCGGCACAACCCTGCGGGTTACTCCCCAGGTTTCACCCGATGGCTATATTACAATGTATGTTCATCCGGAGGTTTCCTCGTTGACTTCATCGCTTGATGCCGGCCCGCGCATTGCTACCAGAGAAGCGGATGCCACAATTAGAGTCAGAGACGGCGAGACGATTATTATCGGAGGCCTGATAAAGAGGCAGGATGACAGAGTGAAAGGCAGGATACCGATAATCGGCCATATTCCTATCCTGGGTTGGTTTTTTACCAAGGCAAGCTCAGATTTGACCTCTACTGAATTGGTAGTTTTCATTACTCCTCGTATTATTCGCACACCTGAAGAGATGAAGGCAATTGAAGCTACCAGGCAAAAGGAGGTGGTGGTCAATATAGAAGGGACCGGAGAACGGGTAGTAGTAAATCAAGCCTGGGAGGAGGCGCGGGATTTAGAGATGGACGAAGGCCTTATTTCGCGCAGAAAAGATAAAGAGATGAGAATGTCCGAGGCCTTAGACCGTTATAAGCAGATTGCTCAACAATTTCCCGGGAACGAAAAGGCAGACGACGCTCTTTTCAGGGCAGGGCTTATTGCCTACGATTATTTTGCGGATTTAGATTTGGCAAAAAACCTATTTTCCCAATTAGTTGAGCTCTATCCAGAAAGCCACTATGTAAGCAAGTCAAAACGGATGGTTGAGCACATCAACAAGAAACTCAGCTCGTTAGAAAAAAAGAAAGCGCCTCGAACCTCTATCCCTGAACAGAAAAAAGCCGCGCCCCAACAGTCTAAATCAAAAGATAAAGAGACAACCGGAAACAGGGGCGTTATCGTAGGAGGGAAATGATGGCTAGAAAATTATTTATATTATTTCTCATTATCTATGGACTATTGACGATGGACTGTGGATTTGCCTATGCCGGCGACCCCATACAAAAACTCGCTCGCGGCATAACCAATGTTGCCACCGGCTGGGTTGAGATTCCCAAGGAGATAGGAAGAAGCGTGGAAAAATCCGGCGACTTTGCCGGGTTGGTAGTCGGTCCTTTTAAAGGCATAGCCAAAGCCATTGGCAGGACTGTGGTAGGCGTTTATGATATCATAACTTTTCCCATTCCGCTTCCCAGGCGTTACGAGCCGGTAATTGAGCCGGCATATGTATTTGAAACAAAAAATTAAAAATGCCTATATATAACTACAAAGCGCGCGACAAACAAGGTGCACCATTGGCTGCAACCATAGAGGCAGAAAATGAACTTTCCGCGGCTATGTCCTTGCGCTCATTAGGCTATAGCGTCATCTCTATTGAAAAAGAGGCGCAACTTAAGATTCGCTTTTCGGATTTTTGGCAGAAGATTACAAAGGCTCACAAGTCAGAACTTATTTTCTTCAGCCGCCAGCTTTCTTCTCTGCTTAAATCCGGTATCCCCATAATCGTTGCCCTCTCCAGCATAGCGGAGCAGGCAAAAAATAAACTCTTAAAAGAAACCATAAACGCAGTCTTAAAAGATATTCAGGCTGGAGTTTCATTTTCTCAAGGCCTAGCCAAACATCCGGATATATTTTCTGATTTATTTGTAAGTATGGTAAAGGTGGGTGAAACCGCAGGCATACTTGACGAGGTTTTAGATAGGCTTGCTCAATTAGGCGCGCAGGAACTGGAAGTTAAAACCCGCATAAAATCAGCAATGACCTACCCTTTAATTTTAGTAACTGTGGCAATAATCATTGTAGGATTTCTGTTGATAAACATCATACCAAAGTTTGTCGTGGTTTTTGAAACCTATGAGGCCAAGCTTCCCTTAGCTACGCAGATTTTATTGGGAATAAGTTTTTTAGTGCGCCGGCTCTGGTTTTTAGTTATCGCCGCAGCCGGTATTTTTATATTCTGGTTTAGAAGGTATATAAAGACCGAGAAGGGCAGGTACACATTTGATTTTTATCTCTTGCGTCTTCCGCTTTTTGGCCAGTTATACCTTAAGTTAATCGTGGCGCGGTTTTCCCGCACCCTGGGCGCATTGGTAAAATCAGGCGTTTCTATATTAGAAGCGCTCTCGGTTACCGAAAAGACCGTGGGAAATTCGGTTATCAGCCGGGTTATTGATAATATCCGCTCTGCCATAACCGAAGGACAATCCTTGGCTGAACCTTTCAAGGCAAGCGGAGTTTTTCCGCCTACGGTAATTCAGATGGTTTCTTTGGGTGAAAAGAGCGGTAAGCTTGACCAGATGCTCACTGAGGTGGCTGACTTTTATGATCGGGAAGTTGATTATACCGTAAGAAATATCACTACTGCCTTAGAGCCATTACTTTTACTGGGCATGGGCGCGATGGTGGCATTTATCGCGCTTTCTGTTCTTTTACCGATATTTAATTTAATTAAGGTATTCCGGCGTTAAAATGGAGGAAACTATGAATAATGTCAGAAGTCAGAAGTCAGAAGTCAGGAGTCAGAAAAATACGTCCTCTGTTTTCTGTCATCTGACTTCCGGATTTACGCTCATAGAATTGCTAATAGTTATCTCAATAATTGCCATACTCGCCGCCACGATTATCCCCAATTTTATCGGTTTTGACACTGAGGCGCGGCTTACTGCCACTAAAACAAACTTAGATACTCTGCGCACCCGCGTAACTTTATTCAGGGCAAAGGAAGGAAGATACCCGGCGTCATTACAAGAACTCCTGGATACCTATTATCTTGATGTCGGGGTAAAGAAGCCGTATCTAAATAAGTTTCCGCTTGAGATGATAAGTAAAAAGTCCGGCAATAACGAATTCATTGATATCTCTTCAAGCGAGGAACCCATAACCCGCGAAGGCGGATGGGCCTATTATACCGATACCGCCGATGTGCATGTAAATTTAGATGAGCCGCTGGGAAGGATTTGGGGAGAATATGAAGGCCAGAAGCCGATTGATTGGTAAGCAAGGAGCTGTTTTAATTACAACCATAATCATCCTTACTTTTCTGGCAGTCTTAGGGATGAGCCTGATAGCTTTTTTATTCTCACGCACTGCTTATTCCCAGATGCAACTGGATAGGCTTAGGGCGCTCTATCTGGCTGAGTCGGGTATCTCCAAAGCGCTCTGGGAATTAAGATTTGACGTTGACCCTGATGGAGACGGCCAGGGGAACATCCCGAAGAAAAAATTAGGCGATGGATTCTTTTGGGCAAGGCATAATTTTCAAACCTCAACCCTTACAGGAACAGGCGAGGTTAATAAAGCAAGGCGCGTAGTGCAGATAAAGTACTCGGCAATCTAAAGTCAGATGTCAGAAGTCAGAAGTCAGAAGCGAGGTAATGCATGGCGGAAGAACGCAAATTAATCGGCGAATATTTATTACAAAAAGGTATAATTACCGAAGACCAGCTCAACGAATCGGTCAAGGAGGTTGAGCGGACTAACCGTAAAATCGGCGAGATCCTGGTAAGGCGCGGATTTGCCAGAGAGGAAGATATTGCCCGCGCCCTTTCTGAGCAGTTAGGATTTACCTTTGTGGATTTGCCTACTTATCAAATAGAAACCGAAGCAACTCAACTTATCCCTAAAGATTCTGCCTTAAGACTAAAGGCCATTCCCATATTTAAGGTGGGGGATTCTTTAAACGTGGCAATGGCCAATCCTCTGGATATAGCTACCATAGATGAACTCAGCCGTTTGAGCGGCGGTTTGCGCATAAAACCTGTTCTTGCCACACCCACAGGTATAAAAGAGGCGATTGGGAAATATTATGGGGAAGAGCCGTCAGTCGTCAGTCATCAGCTGACAGCTGACAGCAGACAGCTGACAGCCAAAGAAGAACCATCCCAGCTTATCAAAGAGGCAACCCAGGCGCCGGTGATAAAACTTGTAAACCAATTAATAGAGGAGGCAGTGAAATCCGGAGCCAGCGACATCCACTTAGAGCCGCAGGAAGACGCCTTCTATTGCCGCTTGCGCATAGACGGGGTATTGCATGAAACCGAGCCGCCGCCCAAAAAACTTCAACTCGCGGTCATCTCGCGCCTAAAAATTACGGCAGAGATGGACATTGCCCAGAGCAGGCTTCCGCAGGATGGCCGCATCCAGACAAAGGCCCTGGGTAGAGACATAGATTTAAGGGTAGCCACTTTTCCCACCATATATGGAGAACACGTCTCTATCCGCATATTGGATAAAACACAGGGAATAGTAAAATTAGAGGAATTGGGGTTTCAGGAAGATACCCTCAAAAAATTTAAGGAGATTATCTATAAGCCCTACGGCATTATCCTCGTAACCGGGCCTACGGGTTCAGGTAAGACCACTACCCTTTATGCGGCCTTAAATACGATAAATGATTTAAAGAAAAATATCATCACCTTAGAGGACCCGGTTGAATATACTATTGCGCGCATACATCAATCGCAGGTCAACGTTAAGGCAGGCCTTACCTTTGCTGCCGGACTGCGCTCCATTGTGCGGCTTGACCCGGATGTTATCATGATCGGAGAAATCAGGGATAAAGAGACCGCGGATATTGCCATCCATTCCAGCCTTACCGGACATCTTGTATTTTCTACTTTGCATACCAACGATGCCCCTTCAGCCGCAACACGGCTGATTGATATTGGCGTTGAACCGTATCTGGTTGCTTCGTCATTAGCCGGGGTCTTATCCCAGCGGCTGGTGCGCAGACTCTGCCCGAAGTGTAAGAAGGAATATAAACCAACTGAAGAGGAGCTATCAGTCATCAGTCATCAGCTGTCAGCTGAAAGCAGACAGCTGAAAGCCGCTTTTTACAAACCCACAGGGTGCAATGACTGCCGCAACACCGGCTACAAAGGAAGAACCGGCATCTTTGAGCTTTTAATCCCGGATAACGGGATAAAGGAACTCATTATTAAGAAAGCCCCTGCCCACCAGATAAAAGATGCCGCCTGCCAGCAAGCAATGTTGACCTTGCGCCAGGATGGTTTCCAGAAGGTCCTTCAGGGCATAACCTCCCTTTCCGAAGTCCTCTCGGTTACTGAGGAGGTTTAATGCGCAAATTCGATGAACTTTCTGTAATCTCTCGCCTAAATAAAATTGTCGTCCCTATACAGGATTATAATAAGGTCGTTAAAGATGCCGTTGGCATTTTAAGAAAGATTTTCAAATATGATAAACTGAAGCTTTTGCTTTTGGGCGAAGACAAGCCTGAAGAGATAATAGACGAACCAACGAATAAACGAATAAACGAACCAACGAACCAACGGATAAACGAACTCAAAATCAGCTGCAAAATCCGCGGCAAGGCCAAGGCAATAATTACCTTATATTCGGTAAGCGGGCCAGCCGGTAAGCGGGCCAGCCGGTTGAACCGGCAAACCGCCTTTGGGGGCTGGCCGAAAACATCCATTACCCGCATCTGCCGTCAGGCAGGAATAGTCATTGAGGACGCCCGGCTTTTTCGCGATTTACAAGAGGAGCACAACAAAATCAACGCAGTCATCCAATCCGCAGCTGAGGGGATAGTTGTAGTTGATGAAAATGAGAAAATAGCCCTGATAAATCCCCAGACGCGCCAAATTCTTGGGCTCTCAGCCAATCATCGCATCCCTCAGGCATTTATGGATTTCATCATCAACCCCCTTAAAAACGACTTAATTAAACAAAATAAAGAATTTCTCTTTAAAGAATTGGACCTGGCCGTGCCCCTTAAAATATCTTTACGTGTAGGAATCGCCTGGATGCGCGATTATAGGAGAGAGAAAAGAGGCGTTGTGGCCTTATTTCAGGATGTGTCAAAAGAAAAAGAAGCGGAGCGCTTAAAAAATGAACTTATCTCCACGGTTTCCCATGAACTGCGCACACCCTTGACGACAATGAAAACGTTTGTCTCAATTGTCTCTGATGGCATTGCCGGTCCTGTAACCGGAGACCAGAAAGAATACTTAAATATTATAATGTCCAATATGAATCGCTTAGGCAGGATGATAAATGATTTATTGGATATCTCTAAATTGGAAGCCGGCAGGATGGAGTTGAAGAAAAGATTGGTTGATCTTGCCCTTTTAATCAAAGACCAGCTTGCCTCTTTTATGCCTGAGGCAGAAAATAAAAAGATAACATTATCCTCCGGCCTCCCTGAAAAATTACCTCAACTCTATATTGACCCCGACCGGATTGCGCAGGTTTTAATGAATCTTATCGGCAATGCTTTAAAGTTTACTCCGGAAGGCGGCAGCGTAAAAATTCAGGCGCAAGAATTAGATGATAGTATCCAGGTGCAGGTTGTTGATACCGGCGTAGGCATTGCCAAAGAGAATTTCTCCAAACTCTTTGACCGCTTCCAGCAGATAGATAGAAAACCCGGCCCCGGAGCTAAAGGCACGGGGTTAGGCCTGGCGATTTCTAAATCTATCGTAGATCTGCATAAAGGAAAAATCTGGGTAGAGTCGGAAATTGGCAAGGGCTCAAAGTTTATCTTTACCTTACCCAAGATAGAAGAAGAATCTTATTTTTACGAGTGTGTAACTGAAGGAATAAAAAGGGCGAGGGATAATGCGGCTACATTCTCTCTGATTATCTTTGGCGTTGAAGAAAGCTCAAAATCTCTCCTGCCCGAAATAGAGGTATTATTAAAGAAATCTGTGCGCCAGGCAAGTGATGCGGTCTTGCGTTTCCAGAAAGGTTCGCTTATCGCTATACTCTGTGATAATGGGAAAGAGAGCTTATCCGGGTTTGCTCAAAGGCTAAAAGGGATAATTGAGGCGGGCTTGCGGATATCAACCAAATCCGGCGGCGCTTCCTATCCTGACGATGCCCAAACTGCAAAGGAATTAGTGGAGAAAGCAGTTAGCCGGCTTTCAGCCGTCAGTCATCAGTCATCAGTAAAGGAATAGCAATAGTGAAAAATCAGAAGTTCATATGAAGAAAATTTTAATCATTGACGACGAACAGGAGTGCTGCAAACTCCTCAGAGATTACTTGAAAAGGCGCGGCTTTGAGGTTGAGATTGCCTTTGATGGCGAAGCAGGTTTAGAAAAGGCAAGAATCACCAAACCCGATTTGGCCTTATGCGATATCTCTATGCCGGGGTTAAGCGGTGTTGAGGTGTTGAAGAAGATAAAGCAGTTTAATCAAGATATAATCGTGATTATGCTCACCGGCTACGGCACGATGGAGAGCGCGATTGAATGCCTTAAACTCGGCGCCTATGGACACATCGCAAAACCGATTGAATTGGAGAAATTACTCGTATTGCTCAAGGAGGTATTGGGGTCGTGAGTCGTGGGTCGTGGGTCGTGGGTCATGGGTCAAAAGAGGAGAAAAAGATGCAGAGTTATAAGGATTTAGAAATTTATCAAATTGCACATAGATTAGCCGTAGAACTGCACCAGATGACACTTGAATTACCAAAATATGAAATATATGAGGAAGGGAGCCAGATTAGACGATCATCCAAAGCTATAAGCGCGAATATTGTAGAAGGCTTTGGCAGAAAAAGATATAGACAGGATTATATAAGATTCTTAGTCTATGCTCATGCATCATGTAATGAAACCATTGAACATCTGGAGTTGCTTTATGAAACTAAGTCATTGAAAGATAAGGATAAGTTTGAGTATTTTTTAAAGGAATACGATAAATTAGGCAGGAAATTAAATTTATTTATTCAAGCAGTTGTTAAAGGTTAATTTAATAAGAGAGGTTGATTATGAGACCCAAGACTCAAGACCCAGGACCCAAGACTAATAAGAAAATCCTGATAATTGACGATGAGCCGCAGTTGGTAGAGTCCATCGCTGTGCGCCTTAAGGCATCCGGCTATGCGGTTTCCACCGCACCCGACGGCGTAAGCGGGATAAACAAATTTAAGGAGGCTGAGCCGGATTTGGTAATTTTGGATATTATGATGCCCGGCCTTTCCGGCTTGGATACGTTGAGAGAATTAAAACAGCTTAATTCAGGCGTGCCGGTGATTATGCTTACTGCTTACGGAACCCCGCAGTCGGCAATTGAGTCCTTGCGCCTCGGGGCTTACGACCATTTAGCCAAACCGTTTAATAGCGAAACGCTGCTTGAGATAGTCAAGAAAGCCCTACAAAAGTAAACAGATGATTGGGGGATCAGGATATCAGGATTTGAGGATTGGGAAACTGGGAGGTCTATTCTTTAGCCTTTTTCATGAATTTAATAATATGCTTTTGTAAAGCGCCTTGTCGTAAAGATCGCGGATCGGTTTTTCATCTATGTATTCTTTTATTACGGAAACTTCAAAGTTTATCCGTTCCTTCTCGTTTTTGCTGTATAAGACAGCGTTGTGGGCGGCTACTTCATACTTTAATAACAGCGATGCGGCATTTAAGCTTACGATATCAATTTTTGTCGGAAAAAATTTGCTCAATCCTAAAGACAAGAAAGAGGTTTCTTCAAGAGCAAGAGTATCAGAGGGGTTTTCAAACAGCACGGCAATATCAAAATCGCTCTCCGGCGCAGCGTTGCCTTTTGCCCGTGAGCCGAAGAGATAGGCGAGTTTCACCCTGTGTTTTTTGAAAATTGCTTTATCTATATTTATTGGAGAATTCATAGCTTTATTTATAACATATAATTTTTTTTGAGTCAAGGTATTTAACGAACTGGCACAGTAAACAGGCTAACAGGTTAACTCAAAAGGAGGGTTATAAAAATGATTAAGAGACTATTTCTGATATGCGTTGCCGGATTTGCATTTTTGAGTTTGGCCGCGCAAACCGCAGAGGCAAATAACATTAGCGTAACCAATGTCTCATTGCAGAATCAGAGCGTGGCTAACTCCACAGTAGAGGTGAAGTTTGACCTAACCTGGGATAATACTTTTTCCGGTACGGATGCAAACTCCGCCTCTTTTTATGACCGGGCCTGGGTATTTGTCAAATATTCTGTTGGCGGCGCGCCTGCTGAAACAGTTGGCTGGAAGCACGCTACCCTCACCTCAGGCGGCACAGTTACCCCTGAGGCCTCTGACGGCAAAGGCGCCATTGTTAATATCGGCACAAACCAGACTGTAAAATGGTACTATGGCACTGACGGCGTAGCAGGTAGTGCCACGGTGCGCGTGCGTGTCTGCGCTATTGAGGTAGTCTATATCCCTACAGGCAACTTTATCTATAATGCCGGTAATGTTGGCGGTTCCGGTTATAATAACTTCGGAGGCGGAACGCAGGTTACTGTTGATGCAACCACAGATGTCCCTACCGGCGCCTCCACCGGATGGCCCAATGGTTACTCTGCTTTTTACATCGCTAAATACGAGGTTTCTCAAGGACAGTATGTGGATTTTTTGAATATGATTACCCAGGCGCACGCCACAATTCGAGCTTATACTTCAGCCGCAAATGGCAATACCATTTCTTATGCTTCAGGCAGCGCCTACGGCTCAAGGTATGCCACGACCACTCCCAACCGCGGCTGCAATTTTTTATCCTGGGATGATGTTACGGGTTACGATGCCACTAATATTGCCCCTGGATATGCGGCTTGGTGCGCAATGCGTCCGATGACTGAGATGGAGTTTGAAAAGGCAGCCAGAGGCGGAGGCACAACCGCTTATACTTATCCTTGGGGTAATTCCACTCCTTCCACTGAAACCTATACCGTGGACAGCGGAACGCATACAAAATACTACGCCAACTATAATAATGCCGGCGGCGCAAAGCCCATAAATGTCGGCCATTATCTCTCCGGCGATGTAACAAGGACAGATGAACAGACCGGCGCCTCTTCTTATGGCGTTACAGATATGGGTGGCAACCTTTGGGAGCACCTTATAAACTGTGCTTCTACTACCACACCTGCCAATGGAGATGGGACTACCGCAGTGCCTGCTTCCTGGCCTACTGCTTCATCTGGTAAAGGCGTACGCGGCGGCGGCTGGAACAGCACGTCCGGCAACTTGCGGGTGTCTGACCGCGGCTGCGCCGGCTGGGCGTACGCGACGCGCAACTACAACATCGGTTTTCG
>PEWV01000012.1:15404-16607 GCA_002780005.1 Candidatus Aquitaenariimonas noxiae
TTGAACTTTTACACTTTGATGTTATCAGCCATCAGTCGTCAGCTATCAGCTAAAAGATAGAGATGAAAGAACAGAAGTTTAGAAAATTAGACGTATGGAATAAAGCAATGGATTTTGTAGAGGAAGTCTATGAAGTTACTAATAAATTTCCACCAAAGGAAATGTATGGCTTAACAAGCCAATTGAGAAGATCGGCCATATCCATTGCCATGAATATAGCCGAAGGTAGCGGTTCAGGTTCAGATGCTGAATTTAACAGATTTTTGAATATATCTTTGAGGTCGTCATATGAGGTGATGTGTGGAATTGAGTTGGCGAGAAGGCTTGAATATTGCAATGAGTCACAAGTTGATAATTTACTTAAAAAATGTGATGAGCTTTCCGCTATGATAAGCGGCTTAAAGAAGAAACTGAAAGCTGATAGCTGAAGGCTGAAAGCTATGCCAGATAATACGCCGGCTGTTATTACCAAGGTCTATGACTTATTGCTCTGGATTCTACCCAAATTGGCAAAATTTCCCAGGGAACAGAGGTTCCTTTTGGCAGAGCGTATTGAAAACGGCCTTTTAGATATATTGGAAATTCTGATTGAAGCCAGTTTTACCAAAGAAAAGCTGAACTTGTTAAGAAGGGCAAATCTGAATTTGGAAAAGCTGCGTTTTTTATTACGATTGGCAAAGGATATGCATTATATAAATCTGTCGGCCTATGAATATCAAGCAAAGGCAGCCAACGAAATAGGCAGGATGTTAGGTGGCTGGATAAAGTCGCAAAATAACGGGTCCGCCGTTTCCCTTGACGCACAGCGTCAAGGGTAAGCCGGAGTTCCTGTATTTATGGATACAGGAAGCGCGCTCTTTTGAGAGTCCAGGCTTATTCCCGGCCTTGGATGGCCGAATAGAAGAGCGGCCTTAAGCGTTATCAGGCAGTAGCCCTAGAGGGCGAACCCTGTGGTTTGAGGCCTTTAGTTGTTAGATGAGGGGATAAGCCGAATTACTGCCGGCATACGCGGCGGCAGCTGGAACAACACGTCCGACAACTTGCGGGTGTCTGACCGCAACAACGCCGGCTGGACGAACACGACGCGCAACAACAACATCGGTTTTCGCCCCGCGAGCACTCTCATTTAATAAAATGGCGGACCTCACTTTATAGCAGGCGAATAGGATGGCTAAGACATATAAAAATTTGTTTGAAGAATTA
>PEWV01000034.1 GCA_002780005.1 Candidatus Aquitaenariimonas noxiae
TCCTTTGAGAAGGATCATTATAGCAACTTTGGAACAGGACATTCTTGCTTTGTTAAAACCGGACATTATTGTATTGCGATTACATTTGATTTACATCATAATTATAATAAATAGTATAAATTTCTGATGAGTAAAAAGCTTCCCGCCTAAACTAATATTTAGACATGCATGTGCGGGATCCCGCTATGTGTTGCGTAAAGTCAGGTATAAGCGGGAAAAATTTTGAAATATCTACTCAGGGCAATCCATAAAACAGATTATTCGATCAAGTTTAGAATTCTGTGCTAGTGTTCTCTATGCTCTGCAGCGTGAGCGCGACCCGGCCTATCAAATTAACCCACACATCCACCGTACCAAAGACAGGCATTCTTGCTTCATCGCATGTTATATACCCCCATGCCCTGCCCTTTTTTTCCAATTTCCCCTCAAACTTCGCTATCGGGTTTATCGCGAACACATCGAATGTGCCAAGCTTTGGCACTTCGATAATAGTCTTTTTTTCTATCTTACCGTTTACTTCGTAATTTTTCTCGTTCATATTGACCCACATTTTTATAGGCGTCCCGACTTCAACGTTCAACGTCCTGGCAAAATACAGGGCCCCGAGAGGATCTAGCGCGCCTTCTGGAATATTCATCGTACGGGTCCAATTCTCTATCAAGTTATGATATGTAGCGGTATGTTTTGCGTTATCATATTTGACTATATAATTCTTCTTGTGCCTGCCTTCCTGCCTGCTCAACTCGTGGCGCACAGGCAAAAGGGTTTCCGTATCCAGGTAAGTCGTAAACTTGTCGTTTATTTTATATATGGCCGAGCAAAACTCATTCGTAGCAGCCGTCAATTCTATATGGTAAGTGCTCCTGCCGGCGGTTTGGGTAATGCCTTTTATATGTGATGTGATCGTGCCGACCGGAACGCCCAACCAAGTAATACCGTAAACCAATTTTTCTCCGGTATTAAGGGTTTTCCTAGGCGGGAGTATCTTTATGTCTTCCGCGTGCACTATCTCTTCTTTTTTCTCAATATCCGTCCTGGAAGTTTTAATGCGCGCCGTTGACGCGCAACCGGAAATGAAAACCGCAAACCCCGTAAGGTAAATAATTGATTTACACAAGGTATACATTTTACCTTTTAAGCCTATCTTTAAATTTATATACTGCATTTAAAACCTCGTCTGCCTCTAAACTCTTTAGGCATTCAAATCCTTTTTTGCAATCATGGGCAAGACATTTTTCACACCCCACGTCTTTATGTATCACTACATCATCCTTGCCGAGCGGTTTCCATCTCGTCGGCGAGAGGCCTTTTTCGTTCCTTCCGAATATAGATATGACCGGGGTGTCGACTGCTACGGCAATATGCACCGGGCCGGAATCATTTGATACAAAAAGGGTGCACCTCTTTAAAAACGGCGCCAATTCTCCGACTGTAAAAACCCCTGAAAAATTCAGCACTTTATTTCTAGCTATCGCGGCTAATTCATTGCCTAATGCTATATCCGAAAAACCGGCTATGACCGCTATCTTGACCCCGAAACTCTCTATGATCTTATCCGCCAGGGCGGCAAATTTCTTGACGTCCCATTTTTTTGACGGGCAGCTTGCTCCGGGATGAATGCACACTAGAATATCGTTCCTCTTTATCCCGTTTTGAAGAAGAAATTCTCCAACCTTCTTTGAAGCCTTTTCTCCGAGCGGCATAAAAAGTTTTTTATCTTTCGGCTCTATACCTGCGGCCCTTAAGACATCCAGCGTATATTCAAGTTCATGCTTCTGGCCGAGCTGTTTGGTATGGGGGATCCTCTTTGTAAGAAGAAAACCCATTTTCTTATCATAACCTATGCGCTCCGGTATGCCTGCTAAAAAAGCGGCTATATGGACCCTGTTCGTCGGGTGAAGTACGAAGGCGATGTTGAATTTATTCTTTTTTAATGCTTTGATGATCTTAATGGCTCCCCATATACCCTTGTGCGTTTTTTTCTTATCAAAAACTATAACTTCATCGAGATAAGGGTTACCATCTACTACATCCTTAGTGTACGGCTGGACCATGAAAGCTATATAACTATTTAAATATGTGTCGTATACAGCCTTTATGGCCGGCGTCGATAGCACAACATCCCCTATCCTATCAGTCCTTATCAAAAGTATTCTCTTGGGTTCGGTTATGCGGCCTTTCAAGCTGCCGCCTCTCAACATTTCTTTGGCGATCTCAAACACCTTTTCTTTGCTTAAAAACTTCATGCACTCAATATCATTCCAGCAATGCGCCTCTTTGCAGGGGGCGCAATAAACAGGTTTTTGAAAAATAATACTCCCTTCGCTAAGCGGGCCGTATTCCTTGGAATCGGTCGGGCCGAATAAAGCCAGCACTTTTCGATTCAACATGGACGCTATATGTAACGGCGCGCTGTCATTTGTAATCAAAAGGTCTGCGCGCCCTACCACCGCTATAAGCTGCCTGATAGTGGTCTCACCGCTCAGATTCAATATCTTATCCTTGTTATTTACGGCGTCGATGATCGAAGCGATCGTATCCTTCTCTTCTTTGCTCCCTATCATAACAATATTGAAACCAGTCTCTATTAATCCATTTACGACGTAGCTGAATCCCTCTTTAGTCCATCTTTTAAGGTTGCTCTTAGCGCTGGCGCTTATAACAGCGATCTTACCTGCCCCTAGGCCTTTTAGCAAGTTATTGGCGTATTCTTTGTCGGATGGATCTATATAAAGATTGGACGGCGGGTTGTTTATATTTATACCCATCACGCGCAATTTCCATAAATGCACGTCTCTTTTGTGGACAATGTATTTTGAAATTCTTTCGAAAGGCAGGCTTCTGTAAGGTGCGCCAATTAAATAAGGCATAAGTGTATTCCGCAGGTCGACAATCATGGAATATTTCTTTTTTTGCAGCTTGAAAATAAGTTTTAATCTTTCGCTCAAGGGTTTAAATTTATCGTATATGATAATTTCTGAAATCTTAGGGTGTTTTTCGAAAACTTCGAAACCTTGGGGCCCAGCCATAACGTCAAGGTCGGCGTCAGGAAACTCTCTTAAAAGGACTTCGACGACCGGAGTGGTCAATATTATGTCGCCGAGATTGGTGAGGGTGATGACCAGTATTTTTTTGATACCATTTCTATTAATCTTCATATTGTATTTTTTCTAATCGAGAACTGTTAGTTATTCCGGATGTTACTTAAGGTTTCTTAATGTTACGTAATGTTTCTTAAGGTTACTAGAACTCTTTTTGCAACTTCCCGTAACCTCCCGTAACATCCCGTAACATCCCGCAACATCCTCTAACCCCTAAGCATCTTCCTCGCCTCAGCCATAACATCCGCGACCTTTATCCTCTTCATACATTCATTGTCAGTGCATGAAAGGTCGTAACATGGGACCTTGCATTTTTCTATTTTCCATATAACCGCAAACTTCCCACTGTTGCGCGGTCCGGTAACTCGAGGGGATGTAGGGCCGAAAAGAGCTATCGTGGGAGCCCCCATAGCTGCTGCGATATGCATAGGGCCTGTATCTCCGGATACAACGAGATTTGCCCGCTCCATAAGGGCTGCTAATTGTTTAAGATTTGTCTCGCCGCATAAAATAACAGCGTCTTTTTTCATTAGCGATACTATAAACTCGCCTAACCCCTCATCCTTGGCCTCACCCGATATGATAATCTTCAGCCCAAATTCTTTTATCAGATCATCGGCAAGTTCTACAAAATTTTCCTTAGGCCATCTTTTAGGCTCCCAATTTCCACCGGCATTTATGACAGCAACGCGATCATTTTCTTTGATGCCCTTTGCAGCCAGCAGTTTTTTGATGTAGCCCCTGTCATCCTCTTTTATAAAAAACCTATAGCTTCTTGTTGCATCTTTTATGCCCATGGCCTTGGCCAGGCCTAAAAAATAATCCGCCCTGTGAACCTCGCCCTTATCAGGTTCAATTGCCTTCGTAAGGAAAAAGGCCCTTTTTTTCGTGTGATAACCTATTCTCTCTCTTATGCCCGCGAGATATGTAATAAGCGCCCTTGTGAGCGAGCGATGCAGCAAAAATGCGGTATCGAATTTTCTTTTTTTAAGTTCTGACACAAATCTCAACTTACCCAACACTGACGAATGCGCGAGCTTTTCATCGTATATTATTATCTCGTCCAGGTCTGGATTTAACTCCAAAATTTCACGGCACCTTGGCGGTATCGCGCAGGCAATAAAACTATCCGGATAAGCGGTTCGCAGCGCTCTTAAGAGCGCTGTTGAAAAAAGCACGTCCCCTAGCCAGTTAACATTAAAAATGAATATTCGCTTTGACATCTTTATAAACTTTTTCTGTTTTTTCAGCCATTAGATCCAAAGGAAAACTTTCTTCGATTAACCTTCTACCGTCCCTGCCAAACTTATCGCGCAGGGATCTGTCTTTTAAAAGTTTAATTATAGATTCTGCCAGGGCGTTTGCGTTACGAGAAGGAACAAGAAAGCCCGTAACATTATTTTTTACGATCGTATTGATGCCTCCGACATCCGAAGCCACAACCGCTTTCTTCATGGCAAGCGCCTCCATGATGGATAACCCCAACCCTTCATGTATTGAAGGCAATACGAATACATCCATAACGCTCAAAGGCTCGGCTGTATTCACAATTGAATCAAAAAAATAAACATTGCTACTGATCCCAAATTTATTAGTCATTTCTACCAGGTCGGCTTTTATGCCACCCTCACCTATTATCAAAAGCTGGGCATCGGGGATCTGGCCGATCACGTATTTCATGGCTTCGATCAAATATTTATGCCCTTTTACGGATGAAAGCCTGGCTATAATGCCTACGAGGGGGCCCTTTTTTATGCCTAGGTTCTTTCTAAAAGACTCTTTCTCGTCATCGTTGTAATCCTTAAAACGGTCTAAATCTATGCCGTTATAGATAAGTTCAATGTTAGATTTTTTAATTTTGAAATCATTAACCAGATGCTCGCTCACGGCCTCGCTTATAGCGATTGTTTTATACCCCCAGCAACCGAATAATCTTCTGCCGAATCTTGCTTTAAAGAAACCGTGACACGTTGATATATACGGAACCTGCGAATATTTTGAGATAATGGCTGATGCGACCTGGGCAACACGCGTTTGCGCATGGATAATTTCAACCCCCCTACGGGTAACGAAGCGGTGCAGCATTCTCGCTGAAGTAAAAACTTTAGGGCTTAATTCGAATTTGGTGCGGATAGGGATTTCTATATGAGGAACGGACGCCAGCTCAAGTTTTTCTACAAACTCGCCTCCGCTGGACGCCACAAAAACCCTATGTCCTCTTTTTGTAAGCGCCTTGGCCAGAGAAACAACATACGTTGTAATACCGCCAAATTCGAGATGAGTGGTAACTAATAATATTTTCATTTCACTCCTACAATGTCACCAGAGCGCCAAGCCACCAGATTCGGCAGCAGTTTAGCTCTTAGCTCATAGCTGATAGCTCTTAGACGGCCCTATCACCTATGACCTATGAGCTATGACCTAATCCCGCTGTTCGCTGTACGCTACTCGCTATCCGTTAACTTCTGATCTTTCGGCAGTTTACCCTCGCCGATCAAACTCTTCACGGCCTCAAACACTTCCTCAACGGTGATTTGCGTCATGCACCTGTGGCCTATTAAGCATTTTGAACGGTAGCATGGACTGCATCTTATGTTTTTTCTTATAACTACGCATTTCTTGCAGACAGGCATATGCCTGGCCGGATCTGTCGGGCCGAATAGGGCAACGAAATTTACTTTGCATGCCGCGGCTATATGCATAGGCGCGCTATCGCTGGTGATAAAGACATTACATTTAGCTATTGTGGAGGCAAGTTGTAATATAGTAGACCTTCCCACCGCCATGATAGGACGGCATTTACATAAGTTATAAAGCTTTTTGCCTATTTCAACATCTTCCCTGGCGCCTGTAAGCAATATACGCGCGCCTAGTTGGCTCGCCAGCATGTCGGAGAGCTTAGCCAGGTTACTAACAGGCCATCTTTTTGTAACCCACTTGGCGCTCGCGCCTGCATTTATACCTATAAGCAGCTGGCTCTTGCTGTACCACGCTTCTTCCAACAGCCTGTTAGCCCATTCTTTGTCGGATTTGGAAGGCCACAATTCCAGTGAAGTGTCCTCTATGGGTATTTTTAAAATGCTGAGCAATTGGGCTTGATGGGATATGGGATCTAGGGCCTTATTCTGCTCTTTAGTCTTGCGATTTAGAAGAAAACTGAATTTTCTATTATTGTAGCCTATCCTTACCGGAATATAAGACGCCGCGGCTAAAATATGGCTCCTTTTATTATTCTGAAGGTCTATAGAAATATCAAAGTTCATATTTCGCAGAAGGGATAATGTCCTTATAAGGCCCTTGAGCCCCCTGTCTTTTCCTTTGTAGTCATGAACTATTATTCCGTCGATATAAGGGCAATTCTTTAATATATCTTTTGCGCTAAGCCCCACCAGGACCTTTATATTCGCTTCTTTGTATTTATTTCTTATAGCCCTCAATGACGGAATACTTAAAATCACATCTCCGATGGCGCTTAATTTTATGATTAAAATTCTTTTTGTCTTAAACGCTTCCTCGTATAGCTTTAAAGTAGCCGAGGCCATTTTATCCAATGAAAATTTCTCTTCAACCGCCCGCCTCGCGCTTTCGGCAATTTTATATTGCAGTTCAGCATCTTTTGCTAATTTTATTATTGCGTCAGCTAAATCTTTTGCGTCTTCCGGAAAGCACAAAATACCTGTTTGGCCGTTATCAATTATATCCACTATTCCTCCGACCGAAGTCGCCACCACTGGAACGCCGACTGCCTGGGCCTCTATAATTACCCTGCCGAACGCCTCCTGCTGCGTGGACGGCAAGACTAGAATATTCATCTCTGAAAGAAGTTGCGGGATATTCTCGCTCGGCCCATCAAATTTTATCGTCTCGGTCAGGCCTAATCTTTTCACCAAAAGCTGAAGTTCTTCATTATAGCTTTCTTTACCCTTCTGGACGCCGCCTATTATCATGACTTTAAGGTTCGGAACTTTTCTTGTGACTTGCGCTATGGCCTGAATGAAATACGTATGGCCCTTAATGGGAGAGATCCTGGAAATCATGCCTATAGTGAACGGACTTGATTTTCTTTCCTTCGGGCTTTTATATTGGAATTTGCTCAAATCAACGCCGCGCGGGATAAGTCTGATATTTTCCGGCGGTGTGCCAAAATTATTGATCATATGGTAGCCCATAGCATTGCTTGCGACTATAACAAACCTGCCCCACCCCATGACCCTGCTTATAATATGTTTTTTATAATAACCGTGGGCCGTGGTAATAAAAGGGACATTTGCTATCTTGGAGGCAAAAAAGCTTGCAAGGGCAGGAACCCTGCTTCTGGCGTGGACTATTTGAATATTTTCCTTCCTTATAATGTCGGCTATCTTTGGTATTGTTAAGATAAGCGTAAATAGGGATTTCCTTCCGACCGGGAGACTATAATGACGAGCGCCGATTTCGTCTAATTTCTTTACTAGTTTCCCGCCGCTGGAAATTACGACGACCTTATGGCCATTATGCACTAAAAAGCGGGCTATATCTATAGTCCCGGTCTCAACCCCGCCTTCATCCAGACTTGGCAATACCTGCAGCACGTTCATCCCGTTAGAACTCCAAATTACGTTTATTTATTCTTAAATGTTTTATTACCATTTTTTCGTTACTTTGACCCATTAGAACCGTTTTATTAAGAGTTCTAACGGGATTATAATATTCTCCCTACCGCTTCGTATACTTTACCGTTGTCATCTATTTTTTTTATCTGGGGTTTCTTTGCCAAAATATATTTAACCTTACGCGCGATATTTTCGGCCCTGACCATTTCTATATACCCTCCCAGAACTAGATTCTCCAGGAAAATTTCGTGCTTTGCGCGTGCCTTCCTGCGCTTCTCGAGCTCCAGCACAAGCGTATAATTGAAGGCGGCCTTAGCCTCGGATATCATTGATATGCTTTCGCACGTTACCAATACTACATGACACAGACCCAGTATTCCGCCGACAGCCTCATCCATATTCTTTTCATTGGCAATTACCAAAAGCCTACATCTTGGGTACGAACCTAACCCGGCCTTAAGCATTTGGTCTACATCTTCCGGTGTCCTGCGTGAAGTGGTAACTAAAAGATCGGCATCTATTTCGCCTGCCAGGCTTATAAGTTGGTCTATAACCTTATTTACGACATCTATGGGCAACTTATACTCCGGGCTGTCGCCTCCGATCAGCACGCCTATCCTGATCTTGCCTGGAAGATTGATCTTCCCGGCAAGAACGATACCGTCCGATTTCAGTTTTTTCTCATTCATGCGATTGGGCGCGCCTTCCGTAATTATGACATTCTTCCCTTCTTTTAACCTATCATGCCGCGGCGCGATTACCAGCTTGAATTTCCCGAGGCCGGAAAGCGACGGTTTCATAATAATTATATTCTTCGCTCTTAATTCCTTAGCGAGAAATAAATTTACCTTTTCCAGCGACGAGCCGCAAGATATTACGATATCGGCATATTCCGCTATAATGTTTTCGTATGATTTCTTGGTTAAGCAAAATTTTAGGCATTTAGCGCAGCCTTGACAGTATGGAGCGGAAAAAGCACTGCCGGCATTGAACAGACATCGCGAAGCGCTGTTTTTGAAATTCACATCTACCACCTTATATTGCGTATCGTCCGATTGAAATCCATTATCTTTTCTGTATTTCTGAATAATTTCCGCCACGGCAATGGATTGGTTTAGATGCCCGGCGCGGCCGTCATTCAAGATGAGTATTTTTCTTGTAGGCGTGGATTTCCATCTTTTATGGACCCAAAGCCACTGCTCGGGACGTTGCCTTATGTAAAACTCCAGTGTCTTTGCGAACTTTTGCAACCCGTGCGCAACGTCTTTCTCGCGATTCTCGGTTTTATCTACCTGAATAGGCCTTTCTATTATTATCCTGTGGTACGGTCCCTTTTCTCTTACGATAAATGTAGGCAGCACCGTTGCGTCTGTTTTTAAGGCAAAACTGATCGGGCCGTGAGCAAAAGAAGTCTTGCGCCCGAAAAAGTCGACAAAAACACCTTTCTTGCCGGCATCTTGGTCAACGAGCATTCCTATGATCTCGTTATCCCTCAAGGCCAACAACATATCCTTTATGGCAAAGCCTTTTTTGATGACTTTACTTCCTGTGAGTTCCCTGTATTTATTAATCAGTCCGTTCAAGTGCGAGTGTTTCTGCTCTCGCGCCAATACCAGCATGCGGTATCCTATCAGTCCGCCTGCAATGCTAAAGAGCTCCCAATCGCCGTAATGAGCCGTTAAAAATATTATACCCTTGCCGGAAGCCTTGGCCTTTTTCAGGTTCTCAATGCCTTCGAATTTTATAAATTTATCGACGTATGCCTTGTCTATTCTCGGGAATGTCAGAACCTCTACCAAGGTTTGGGTTAAATTTTGATATACGCGCTTTATAATTCTTTTTATTTCCCGCGGGGACCTATCTTTCCCCATTGCTGCCTTTATATTCAGATAGGCGATCCTTCTCCTCTTTCCGCCTAACCAATATATAATTACACCCAGCCTCCTGGCGATCCACAGATCCGCGGAGATCGGGAATAACCTGAAAATGAAACCTGTGATACTAACGAGTATATATCCCAAGTAATCTATTAACGAAGTCATTTTCACCTTTTCTAAATTCTATTTTTATTTCAAGCGAGAATAGTTTTATCGGTTTATCTATAAAAAATTTGCACAACTTCACTTTGTCTTTATCGGTGGTTAGAATTATTTTCAGACCACGCTTATCGCAGACGGAAAGGATCCCATCCACTTCCCTTTGTTTATAGCTATGATGATCCATGAAAGAAAATTCCAAAGATATTTTTGCCCCTAACCTTTCCAGCAGCCTTTTAAAATATTCAGGATCGGCTATACCCGAAAGAACGGCTATCTCTTTATTTTTTAAAAAATCGAGCGGAACCTCCCTGTTGCCGGCTATATCGTAAAGCGACACAGGTTTATGATAAGTATAAAATATATTGCTTATTACTGAATTTTTTCTTACCCTCTCTTCAAGCCTTGACAAGATAGACAAGTCTTCCGGCGTTTTTGTGAATACACACAGATCAGCTTCTTTCATCCTGCTTAACCTATCCCTTAAAATACCCCTCGGCAAAAGATAACCATTGCCGAAAGGATTTTTAGTATCCATCATGATTATGTTAATATCTTTATGCAATCTCTTATGCTGCATCCCGTCATCTAATATTAACGTATCAACTTTATGATTTTTAATCGCCTTTATGCCGTTCCGCACCCTATTCTTTCCTTTTAGAACCGGCATGTCCCCCAAATAACTTTTTAACATGTTGTATTCGTCTTCGCCGTAGCCTCTTGTAAGCACTGCGACCTTTTTGCCTTTGCCCCTTAAAATAGTCGCTAATTTCACAGTCATGGGAGTCTTGCCTGTGCCGCCTACTGTTATATTACCCACGCTTATAACCTTGGCTCCGATTAAGACTTTTGCCCTGAATATTCCTACCGCATAAGCGGCGTCTCTCGCCCAGAGCGCTAACCAATACACAAGCGATAAGGCCCATAGTATGAATTTAAGGGGACGGTAATAAAAACTTTTGTTTTTATCGGTGATCAAGTTATAAAAAAATCTTTTTATCGATTCCATTTTCAATCTACCAGAATATCTATAATATTTTGAAAGTTCTTTAAAGTGGCGCCTCTATTTTTTTCTATTATACCAAAGGCAGCCTCTCCCATTTTGTCGGCTTTTAAAGGAGATGTTATAAGTTCTTTGCATAATTCTTCGATATCTTCTCCATTTTTAGCTTGCGCCGCAGCGCCGCGAGCTAAAAATTCACCTGCCATATCTTTAAAATTCGACATGTGCGGACCGAATAGGATAGGTTTTTTAAATGCGGCCGGTTCAAGAAGGTTATGGCCGCCGTAACGCGGCAGAAGGCTTCCGCCCATAAGCACAATATCGGATACAGCGTATAGATCGCGGAGCTTGCCCATGACATTAAGGATAATAACTTCTACCTCATTGAAACCTTTCCCCAAGAAAGCGAAACGCTGGCTTTTTAGGCTGTACTGCAAAACCATCTCTTCTATGTCCGGGGTCCTCCCTACATGTCTGGGGGCCAACAATAGCCTTAAGCTTGGGAATTCTTTCAGTAGCTTGACATAAGCCTTTACTATAATCTCATCCTCGCCGTGATGCGTGCTTCCGGCAATTAGCATCTTCTTATCCTCGTCAAGGCCTAAAGAAAGCCTAAGCCTTGCCTTCTCTTCTGGAGTAAGAGAAACCTGCGCAACATCATATTTCATATTACCGGTTACTTTTATCTTGTCTTCGGCGATGCCAAGCCTTTTAAGCCTGTCAGCGTCACCTGTTGTCTGCATGCAAAAAAGGTTGATCTTATTAAAAGCGTTTTTTAATAAGAACATAACTCTGCCATAAGCCTTAAAAGACCGCTCCGAGAGTCGCCCATTCATAAGAACTATGGGGATTCCCTTTTTTGAAAGTTCCGTTACGATATTCGGCCATAATTCCGTCTCCATAATTATAAAAAGTTTAACTTCGATCTTGTCAAGCAACCTTCTGACTATAAAACTTAGATCTAGGGGGAAATATATCAGGGCGTCGTTTTCGCCTTTAATTGAATCGGCGGCCTGGTTTCCTGTTTTGGTGACTGTGGAAATAATAAGTTTATGACCCGGAAAGTTTTTTTTGAAGTCTTTTATGAAAGACGAGGCCGCCATAACTTCCCCTACGCTTACGGCATGGAGCCAGATCAATTGCTTCCCTCTAAGGTTGCGGAAAAAATGTCTGCTGAAAACCCCAAGCCTCTCTATAAGCCTGGAATGGTATCTCTTTGTGAGGAAAAGATACGGCAAATAAATTATAGCGAAAACTAGGAATACAAAATCGTAAAGAATATACATTCTGTTCCTAACCTCTAAGCTTACGTCAAACGCCGGGTCACCACGACACCACGTCACCAAGACACCAGATAGCTTTTACTGGTGACATTGTGACCTTGTGACGTGGCGACTTTTTCATGCCCTTGGATGCGCCTTATCGTATACCGCCCTTAAGCGCTCTGTCGTGATATGCGTGTATATCTGCGTGGTTGAAAGATTAGAATGGCCCAGTAATTCCTGAACGCTGCGCAGGTCCGCGCCGTGATTGAGAAGGTGCGTGGCGAAAGAATGCCTCAGCGTATGCGGAGAAACACCCTCCCGCATGCTGATAGCGGTAATATATTTTTCTACTATTCGCCTTATGCCCCTATCAGAGATCCTGCCTCCCATCTTATTCAGAAAAACAGCCCTTGAAGTCGATTTTCTCTTATCCAAATAATCGCGGATAGCTTTTATTGCTTTATCGCCGATAGGCGCTAGGCGTTCTTTTTTGCCTTTTCCGAATACCTTAGCTACACCGCTTATAAAATCTATGTTTTCCAAATTCAAGCCCACAAGTTCGCTTACGCGCATGCCCGTGCTATAGAGAGTCTCCAGAACCGCCCTGTCCCGAAATGATTGGACATCATTGCCTTTCGGCGCTTCTATAAGCCTGACCGCATCTCTTTCGTCAAGGAAGACGGGAAGTTTCTTGTCAAGTTTTGGCGTGGACAAGCTTGTTATAGGATTGACCTTTATGTACCCTTCTCGATACAGAAACTTGAAAAAAGATCTTAAGGTCGCGAGCTTCCGCGCGACGGTCCGCTTCGCAAAACCTTTCTCTTTTATATGCGCGAGGTATTTTCTCAAAAGAAGATAATCCACTTTCGCGACGTCAAAGTCATCCGGACCTTTTGACTTGTCGGATGTTTCGGGACTTACAAACTTGTTAAAATCCTGCAGGTCTATCGAGTAGTTTATAATTGTATGCTTAGACGCTTCTTTTTCAACCTTAAGATAAGTTATGAAT
Source organism: Candidatus Aquitaenariimonas noxiae (assembly GCA_002780005.1). Lineage (GTDB taxonomy): Bacteria > Omnitrophota > Gorgyraeia > Aquitaenariimonadales > Aquitaenariimonadaceae > Aquitaenariimonas > Aquitaenariimonas noxiae. The sequence continues at coordinate 13,007 of PEWV01000034.1, forward strand.
TTATCGATATATCTATACATTATTACTGCCTGGAACAGAGTTATTTGTTTCGCTATTGTTGCTTTCCTGCTCTGGAAGCTTGTTCGTTATATGGGTGCATTTCGGATACTTGGTACAGCCGTAAAAGATGCCTCTCTTGGAACGCCGCTCAACCAGTTCTCCGCCGCAATTCGGGACCGGGCATTTAATTCCCGTGGATATGGATTTCGCGCCTTTGCATTCCGGATAACCGGAGCAACTCAAAAATCTCCCGCGCCTTGACCACTTAATGACCATTTTCTTCCCGCAGAGTTCGCAAACCTCATTCGTCTCTACGATCTCATGCTTAACATCTCTCATGTTATCGGCTGCCTTTTCAAGGGCTTTGCTGAAGGGTCCGTAAAAGTCATTTAACACTTTAAGCTTATCCTGCTTTCTCTCTTCTATGTCATCCAGCTCTTCTTCCATTTTGGCGGTAAACTTAGGATCCATAATATCGGAAAAATGCTTTACTAAAAGTTCGGTCACTATCATCCCGAGGTCAGTCGGCCTCAGATATCCTTTTTCTCGCACGACATAATGCCTGGATATTATTGTGTAAATGATAGGCGCGTATGTCGACGGCCTCCCTATGCCTTCCTCCTCCAGCACTTTAACTAAAGACGCGTCTGAAAATCTTGGCGGCGGTTTTGTAAAATGCTGGGATGGGTCAAGTTTTAATAAGTCCAAAACTTCATCTATAGAAAATTTTGGCAAAACTTTTTTTCCGTTTTCTTCATCTTCTTCTATATAAATTTTTAAAAACCCGTCAAAAAGCACCGTGGTACCGCTGGCCCGAAATGTATATGCCCCTGCTTTAATATCAACTGTGACCACTAAAAGGCTGGCTTCTTTCATTTGGCTCGCCAAAAAACGGTCCCATATAAGTTTATAAAGCTTAAACTGGTCTTCGCTTAAAAAATTCCTCACTCCCTCGGGCTCGTGCAAGGGCAGAGCGGGCCTTATGGCTTCGTGCGCCTCCTGGGCGTTTTTTTTCACTTTGTAGACATTGAATATCTTAGGGGCATATTCTTTGCCGAATTTGTCTATTATATATTTTTTGGCGTCCTGTTGAGCGACGCTCGCTACTTTCGTGGAATCAGTTCTCATATAAGTGATCAAACCGATCGGGTTTCCCTTGCCCAATTCAACGCCTTCATAAAGCTCCTGCGCGATCTTCATCGTCCTGTGCACGGGATAACGCAGTTTATTAAAAGCCTCCTGCTGCAATTTGCTGGTTGTAAATGGGGCCGGAGGTTTCCTGTGCTTTTTTGTTTCTTTGATATCTTTCACAACGTAGGTTTGCTTCTTTAATATTTCAACAAGGTCATCGGCCTCTTTTTTATTTTTTATCTCTACTTTTTTCAGATCTTTCTTGTCAAGCTTCGCGATAAAACTTTCTTCTTGTTTAGCGCCTTTCTTGCTCAATTCAGCTTCTATGTCCCAATACTCCTGAGCCTTAAATGCCTGAATTTCCTTTTCGCGGTCAACAACTATCTTTACCGCGACAGATTGCACCCTCCCGGCGCTTAAACCTCTTCCGACCTTTTTCCATAAAAGCGGGCTTAATTTGTACCCGACTATCCTGTCAAGGATCCTTCTAGCCTGCTGCGAGTTCACTAAATTCATGTTAATCTCATCAGCGTTCTTGAACGCGTCTAAAACCGCTTCTTTTGTGATCTCGTAAAACCGGACCCTGTAGATCTTCTTACCGACACCTATCTGTTTTGAAATATGCCAGCTTATCGCTTCACCTTCCCTGTCAGGGTCAGCGGCAAGATATATGGCTTCCTTATCCTTCGCCGCCTTCTTCAATTGAAGCAGGATCTTCTTCCTGTCTTTTATTACCACATAAGTGGGTTCGAAATTATTCTCGAAGTCAATGCCTACCTTTCCGATCGGCAGGTCCACGAGGTGGCCAAGACTCGCCATGACCTCATAGTCATCGCCCAGGATCTTTCCTATCGTGTGCGATTTTGCCGGCGATTCAACAATAACTAATCCTTTTGCCATGATATTTTATCTCCTTGTAGGTGCTATGAATTTCTTACCCGGAAGCTCCTTCACTACTCTTTTTATTACAAGCTGCGTAAGAACGCTTAATACCTTATTCACCGGTATTTTGCTTTCCAGGGCTATCTCATCGATATGCTTCGGTTCATCGGTTAAAAACCGGCATATCTCTTCCTCTTTTTCATCTAACAATAAATTATTTTCTTTGGTCTTATTTTCTTTAAGAAATTTTTTAAGTTTTATCTCTAATTCCTCGATAATGTCGTTGGCATTCTCTACGAGCTTTGCCCCGTCTTTGATAAGCTGGTGCGTGCCCTCGCTCGCTAATGAATTTACTTTGCCCGGCATCGCGAAAACTTCTCTGCCTTGTTCAAGGGCGAAATCTACGGTGATCAATGCCCCGCTCTTCTTAGGCGCCTCGATTACCACGACACCTAACGAAAGGCCGCTTATGACCCTGTTTCTCTGAGGAAAATTCCATTTGTACGGAGGTGTATCATCCGGGAATTCGCTTACAACAGCGCCGCTTTTGGTTATTTCTTCGTATAATTTCTTATTTTCTTTGGGGTATATATTATCGTGACCGCTGCCTAAAACAGCTATTGTCCTGCCGCCAGCCTTTAAGGCACCTCTATGCGCGGCCGTATCTATGCCCCTTGCCATGCCGCTTACAATGGTAATACCGTAGAGCGCCAGGTCATAAGAAAGCTTCTCGCAGGCCTGCATGCCGTAATAAGTAGGCCGCCTTGTCCCCACAAGTGCTACTGCCGCTTCATCTTGCGGCAACAACTCGCCGTTCACATAAAGAACTTCAGGCGGATCGTACGTATCCCTTAGATTTTTGGGATACTTAGGATCGCTCCGCTTAATTGATATAATTTTCATGAAATATAAGTATATATAATAAATAGGGTTTTAGCAAGGATTATTTGGGGAAATGGGAAAATTCGGGTTTTCTTCGAATCTTTATGATGGTAGCAACAGGGGTTCGTGACTTCAGACAATTTTTCCCGTGGCTTTGAACTTACTCCTCGCGCCTAGGCACTATTCATTCAGGACACCCCTACCGGCGCTCGTCGTAAGTCCTAAAGCCACATTTGGGAAAAATTGTCAATTTCGCCGCTCACCCCATGTTGCTACCATATGTGGTAAAGCATGCCATCTGGTTTGACTTGGAATAGCTACCGAGAGGCGCTCTTGGTTCCTGTTTTTGGCCTGCCCTTAAAGTGAAGTTTCAAAATTTCTCCCGCTTATAACTTTACGCAACACATGGCGGGATCCCGCACATG
>PEWV01000072.1:0-30059 GCA_002780005.1 Candidatus Aquitaenariimonas noxiae
ATCCTCCTTTGAGAAGGATCATTATAGCAACTTTGGAACAGGACATTCTTGCTTTGTTAAAACCGGACATTATTGTATTGCGATTACAGCACTTTTTTTTAAGCCTTCCCCGATTTTACGCTGCCACTAAGAAGTGAGCTTGTTCCTCTCTCGCTTTGTCTATATCGTCTATGAGAATCCTAGCAACCGGCGGCAGCTTCAATAATGCGACTTTTCCTGTCGCAAAAGCTTCTACATCTTCATCGCTAACAGCGCTTATTTCTTCGCGCCTTAGTATCCTTAATATTTCCTTGATAGATTCCCTGTTCTCTGACGCCATTGAACGGGCCAGTTCAAGAGCTGTCGACAAGTGCAATGGGTCATAATTCTGCAACACTAAAAGTCTGTGACCCCGACGCGACTCAGCCTTATCCGTGATATCCTGATTGGCGTCTAAATCCTCCTGCCTTAACAGCATAATCCTTTGCCTCCCGGCTTCCAGCTCGTCTGTTCTGAACATCTCAAGCGCATCCGAAAGCGGTACTATTTTTATATCTGCCGATTGATTGCCAGACATGACCATTTCCCTGTAGCCTTCGTCGATATACTCCGCCGGGATTATAATCTCGTTGGATGGAGCGACAATTTCTGCACCGTGCGCAGCCTGATTGGCGCTCAATTCCCTTAAGGTGTCGCCTGTGCTTAAGCCTTGCGCGACGTGTTCTATCTTTTCTATCTCCTCCAAAGCCCTCATCTGGGACTCACCCCTGTATAGATTCATATCGGGCCTGTAATCTGCCGCGTCAGGGCTTAGTTTAAAATAATTATTTGGCTGTTCCTGCCCGGATGTGCCGGACACTGCGATTGCATCGGCAAAGAACCTTGATCCAAGCTCCCAGCAGTACAGCTTAAAGGCCTCGAAGGCCTGTTTGCGGACTTCCGCCGCGTCAAACGGAACACCTCTATATTCCGCGTATTCGCGCAATTTATCCACATAACCGTCTATGATCCCTGTCACAACGTCAACGTCGATTGAAATATCATCGAGGCTGGCCGGAGATTCCCCGGCAGGATTGCCGGCGGAACGAAGAGCATCTCCTATATCGTCAAGCCTGTCGCCTTCCTGTATTGTATCGTTATCGATCAGGACCGCGTAGGCGATTCTGCCTTCCGCGTCCCTTATAAAAACGAAGTTGTTTATTTTTGTATCATTGTGGACTATCGCCCTGCCGAAAGCACCCAATGCTTGGCTCTCGGTCAAGCCGATCCTTTCTCTATATTTGGCCGCTAGCGCTGCTACCCTCTCGGCCGCACCAGCCCCGTAGAACTTTACCAGGCTCTCGGGGTCATTTCCTATACCGACAACCCTGGCAGGATCGCCGACAGGCGCCTCGCTTGTATCGTCTCCGTGGCTTAAGCTTCTGTAACGGGCATCGCCGTTAAGCATCGCTTCAAGATACCTGGCATGATATCTATGATTATGAAATCCCGGAAGCGGCGTTCCCCACTGTACATTCTCCCCTTCGGCGGGTACTTGATCTGTTATGACCAAAAATTCTCCCATGGCCTTGCCGAGCACGCGAGAGGCATCTGCTCTTTCGGCGGCCGGGATATCGCTGAATCTGCTGAATACTTCTCCTTTCAGGAACGGGTACAGCCTCCACTTTCTACCTGTAGGTCCTACTAATAAACGGTTTTGCGACCCGCTGACAACTCCCTCTGTTCCCGGGACCCCGTAGTAATTCAAAGATAACCAATGTTCGTTTATAAGGCCCGTAGGAGCTGCCCTCTCGATCCCTAGGCGTTGAAGCTGTAAATTTCTGTCCACGTCAAGAGTCCTAAAAATCGTATCATTAACCATCTGCTCGACCAGGGTTATTTCATTCGTTGTTGTGTCCTTAAGCATAAATGTCGGATTGATATTGCCTCCGAACTCTCTTGCTACAACGTAGTTTTGGCTTCCGGTAAATTTCTTTACTATATCCAACACGCCCTTCTCTTGAGCGTCGTGCGCCGCTGTCTGCGCAACCCCTTCTGCGACACCGGCCTCTACAAGTAATGATACTGCGCCGCGCGCCGTAGCGGTATCGGTCATGTTAGTGATCTCGCCAAGGACTATCTGCGCTAAGATCTCCCGGATCGCGGGAGTCGACGGAAGCCCATTGCCGGTGATAATACTGTCTACGATCTCCTTCTGGTCATTATCAAGCAACGCGTAGAAATCCTGTCCTGCTGCTCCGGCTTGAGCGGCCGCTGCCAGGGCTGCTTCTCCTTTTCTGCTTTCCGCAATCAATATCGCAGGATTTTTCAAAGGAACGAATCTATCGCTCTGGGCTTTTAGAATAACCGGCCGGTCGCTCAAATTTACAATGTCTGGTATATATTTTTCGAATTTTGTAACTTTAAGATAACTACCATCTGTCTGGAGAGCCATCTCTTCGTCTTTACCGGGTGCTACGTGTTCTTCGAGAGTACCTGTTACTCTATCAAGAAGGTCAAGGCTGAACCTGTACGCGCCTGCAATCGCGCAGACGTATTGGCCCTCTTGTTGTTCCTGCGCCTCGATAGCCTCAACCAAGCCCTCATGGTATTTGCGTTCTGAATACTCGACGCATGTGAGGCGGCTTTCCCCGGTAAAGGGATCTGTTATCGTAACAAAGGTGCCAAATGCGGATTTATGCTTGCTTGTGCCGTCAGGCGACTGGACTTTGTCTTTTGGAAAATCAAAACCTATTGCTACCGTATCGGCCTCGTGATCGGCGCCTATAAGCGCCATCATATAATCTTCCGGCGTAACCATGTCGCCGTTTAATATTGTCATGTTTTGAACATTCAATCCCCGCAGCCAGTCCATTTTTTGCGTAATGGCTTCTGCCGCGCCGCCTGTTCCGTTAGGGGACCTTCTAAGACGGTCGTTTATCGTCATAAACTCCCCTGTTGCGTCGGTCACGACAGGATTGGTGTCTTGCTGTATTATTGAAAGGTTTTGCAGGCCAAAATTATTGTTTGCCGTTAATATCGCTTCGACGCTTGGCCTTGTAGCCTCGCTTACTATTAAGACGACCGGCATCTGAGCGCCAAGTCTATTATTAAGACCTGCTATGATCTCAAGGTTTATCTGTAAAGGGCTCTTGCCGTCGATAAACGGCACTGTCGGCTTAGTTAGCATGTTAAATTCTTCGTCAAGCATTCCTTTCAGGCGGGTCGCATAAGCGACAAACGCGGCGTAATCTTCAGGGTTAGTTTCAGGATCAATACCCATGCTTCTGGCCAGCTGCGGCAGGTCTGCTTCTTCTGCTTCCCTCATTTTCCTAAGCTGCCCCATCATGCGCGTACCTTCGCCTCCTACCAATAAAACAAAACTTGAAGAAGAGGCGTTGTTGCGTACGGCATCTTCTGAGATAGTTCCTATGTCAACCGGCTCTTGAAATTGAAATGTCTCGCCGGTAACAGTTGCTGCGGACCCTCCCACCTTCCCTAATAGTTGCCCGATAGGAGTTGTGTTTGACCCAAGATCCGTCGCTACCTGATCCCTGATATTTTCCGGAACAGGGACTAAATTTTGCGTTGCCTGATCCCATGCCGCTGTTCGCCCCGTAACAAATGCCATTGGATCGGCCGGAGGCGCGTTGATCTCTATAGCGGTCGCTATTTTTTCCCTGATCACATCCGGGATATCCGGTTGCTGCGCTATATTACCCAAGACCCCGAGTATAAGCCCGGGGAGCTCTCTTCTTCTATTTATATCAGCGAACTGGGCAAAGGCCCGGTTCGCCTGAGCCACATGTAAGGCGATGGATGTGAGACCTGCCCTCGTGTAGAAACCACCTGACCGGCGAAGCCTGTCTGCCAGAGCGAAAAATTCATCGATCGATGTTCTGGCTCTTTGATCAATGGTCAAGGTGTTTATCCATGCCGCAATGGCATCTCTGTCCTGCGCCCCTAGACCTATAACCCCAATTAATTCTTCCATAGTAGCCAGAACTTCAATTGCGAAATCTGTTTCTGCGGTACGAGCCCTTTGCAAATGCGGTTGTATCAATCTATGGGTTAGTTCATTCTTTAAAACAATATTGTCGAGAAGCGCAATCGGCGCGTTTCCCGCCGAGAGTTCTTCTGCTAAGAATCTATCTATATGCACTACCCTGCCGCCTGCAGTGGTCGTGGCCCCGTCGCCTAAATTGTCAGCGATCCTGATCGCGGCGCCATTTGCCAGCAAATCACGCAACCCTTGGCTTTGCCCAACTACATTTGCTATAAATTCTCCTAAAAGCGGGGCAGGCGTTTGATTGGCTCTTGTGGGTTTTACAGCAGCTTCTCCGCCTACCATAACTATTTGGCCAGGCAAATTTCTTTTTGCCGCCTCTCTTGGGAGCGCGCCTTTAAGAAATGCCGCTGAGCCGTCTCTTGGGCTTGCCGGCGCTTCTCCCTTTGCAATCTGCGTAGGCTGGCCTTCGGTAACCGGGATGATTTCAATCCACTCTGGGGAATCTGTAATCCATGTGTCCCGCCTGTCGCCTCCTGCTGTGGCATACATTCCATCATCAACCATTTCCATATGCCCCTCGCTTGGATGATATACTAATCTGACATTGTCATAACTTAATGCCTTTTTTATTCTCGCTATGCCGAGGGAGTACCAATACCAAGCCAAAGGCTCCCTTTTCACTTCAGCATTCATCGCAGCATTCATCGCTTTTGCCAATCTATCTAATCTGGCTAAATATACATGAAACTCTTGCGCAGAGCTTGATAGCGATATTACTGCTGACATTATATCTGAACGCACGTTCGGATATGCCGGAAAATCTCCCAGCAAATAATCCATTGCGGATCTATAGTTTTCTACCAACAACCGTGCCGTTTCGCTTACAAAAGCCTCTTTTTGATCTGCAGGTAATGCGGTAAAAAATTCCGCATTTACTAATGTTTGTCTTAGGGTTTCACTGGCATATTTCTCCACATCCCATACCATGAACTTCAACCAATCTCTTACTCTAGTGCCTAACCCTCCTTGGCTGGGGCCGAACAACGCTAACCGGACAAATTCTTTTTCGGGCTCTGTCAATCCTTGAGACGCTTCGTCAAGAGCTACTGTCATCTCAGCCGCTGTAGCGCGCTCAGCCTGAACTATTCTTAAGATAGCGGGAAGACTCAATGCCTGACGCACTCTGCCTATTTCCTGCGGCACCGCGTCTCTAACTATCTGGTGTAATGCCACATGCGAAAGCCCCTCTGCCGCGGCTATTCTGTCAAGCGCAGTCTGGTATGCGTCGGCTAAGGTTACGACGTTCGCCATATCTGCCCCTGCTTCGCTTTCTACCCGATCTACCCATGAAGTTACTAATTGTTGTAATTCAGCGCGATCTGTTCCGGCTGGTACTACAGATAGATATGCGCTTATGTTTCCAATGGCATTTTCTCTTGTGACCCCGCCACGTATCACGCCGGCCAAGAGATTGCGCACTACGATATCATCCGGAGTCATCCCGTCGACCAGTTGCCGCTGCTCCGCGGTGAGCTGAGCATAAAATGATACATCTGCGTCCGCAGCTGCCACGGCAGGCCCTGCCGGTGCGGCAGCCTCTGCGCTTTCAATGGCTCCTCTTAACTCTCCTAAACCAAACGGTTTTGATAAAATAACTTCGGCTAATGCTTCTAACCGTGTCCTGTCTGTGGCATTTAAATCCCTAGCTCTACCTGTTACCAAAATTGCCGGGATATTTTGCGACTTAGCTGCTTGGAGAACTTGTTCGCCGGTGTTGCCATCCGTTAGGCCAAGGTCGGTCATTACTAAGGTCGGTCTATATGCTGCAAGTTCTCCGAGGGCGTCTTCGCCTGAACGTTGAACTGTTACTTCATAGCCTCTTTCTTCTAAAGCTTCTTTTAATATCATAGCAATATCAGGATCGTCTTCAACTATTAAAGCGGTTTTTGCCTCTTCTCTTGTCGGCTCACCGGCCATATCCATTGCAACAGACTCGGAAGCCTGCAATACCCAGGCATTGGCTAGTCCGGCATCTGCGCCCAATCCAAGCAATCTTTGCCTCGTCTCATCGGTTCCGGTAAGCCCCCTGCGTAAATCTATAATTGCTTCCTTTGCTGCTTCTCTATCAGCTTCGGCTATATTGCTTCCGTCTATCTGCGCCAGAATAGAGCCGATCAATGTGATGGCCTGACCAGCGCTCATTACTTCTGCCGGTTGCGGTCCATGAAGCTCATCATTTAAGGCTAATATGTTTGGGGTATTAATAGGTCTTAATGCTGCGAAAGAAGCGGGTGGAATTGTGAAAGTTATAATCGTGAGAATTGTTATAAAGTTAAAGAGCAACTTCCTAATTTTCATGCATTTTCTCCTTTAAAGGATTACAGGCTAACTTCTAACCTTCTATTATATTAACATCTTTAGCATATCAAATATAACACAGATATGCTACTATGTCAAGCTGATAATCTAACTTTTTTAAATCTTAAACTAAACAAAGTGGCTAAAAAAATACCTGTTATGAGCTTTTTTAGCAATAACAGGTATCGAAATATTTGGTGCTTTTTTAAAATATTATAATAAATTCTCCTCTTATTTCATTTTTCGTAAAATGACCGATGAGTTCGCTGATTTTTTCTCTTTTTACCTCTTCGAATTTTTTAGTGAGCTCCCTGGCGCACACGATCTTCCTGTCGCCAAGCACTTCCAGCATATCTTGAAGCGTTTTTAAGAGCCTGTGGGGCGATTCGTAAATTATAGTTGTTGTTTCGTGTTGTGAAATACTTTTAAGTTTATTTTTCCTGGCGCCGCTTTTCACAGGCAAGAATCCTTCGAATGAAAATCTGTGTGTAGGCTTACCTGAAATTACTAATGCCGCGATAAGTGCCGCAGGCCCTGGTATAGGAATAATATTAATTCCGTTATTAATAGCATCTCTTATTATTGTATAACCCGGGTCTGATATACCGGGCGTGCCCGCATCGGATACAAGCGCAACATTTTTACCCTTCTTAAGCTGGTCTATTAAATACGGGCCTTTGGTGATCTTATTATATTCATAAAAACTGGTTAAAGGGGTTTTTATATCGTAATGAGATGTGAGGATCTTTGTGTGCCGGGTATCTTCTGCGGCTATCAGGTCAACTGTTTTTAAGGTTTCTATCGCTCTCAATGTTATATCGGCCAGATTGCCGATAGGAGTACTGACTATATATAAGGTGCCGGTTGTTTGGTTCATAGGTAGGTTATTACCCCCTTGATTAATGTACTGCTTGATGTCCTACTTCGCCCTTCGTCCGTAATCTATGGTATGGGCTTCGTAGAGACATTCTACTTCGCGCTGTTTTCAGGTAATAGATGTTTCTTTAGAAAGGCTTGGCCTGAGCCTGCTTTTAAATATTTTTCAAATTTTAACGCATTATGGCTATCGTTGAATGTAATGTATGTTACCACTTGCCAAGGAGCATATCTTTTGCTATAGCCTGAATCTTTGGTATTGTGTTGGATCAGTCTATCTTTTAAATTCGTGGTATAGCCAATATAGTATCTATTCGGGTGAGTTGCGCTTATAAGAATGTAAACGATGTGCATTGGTATTCCTACGAAGCGCCTTACCATCGGTTAACTTCCGAGGCGCGAAGTAGAATGGCGTCCCCAGCGGGATTCGAACCCGCGTCGTCAGATCGAAAATCTGATGTCCTAGACCAGGCTAGACGATGGGGACGCGTTACTTGTTTACCAATTCCTGGAATCTTTTATTTCCCTTGTATTTCTTTATCTCATGCTCTCGTTTGAGAGCCTCTGTTTTTGTTCCCAACCCCTCGCGATACACAAGAACGTAAGGACCTTTGCGTCTTGTTAATTTCACCTGATTTTTGTTGTGCTCTGCGAGCCTTTTCTCTATGCCTGTCGTACTGCCAATATAATATCTGTTATTCTTGGTGCTTTGTATTATATAGACATAATACATTATGTCAACATTTTCTCCCGCGTCGTCAGATCGCCCCGCCTATACTTCCTTTTTACAACTCATGTGCGGGGTCCCGCACATGAATGCTTAAAAGTCTGGTTTAGGCGGGAAAAATCTGATGTCCTAGACCAGGCTAGACGATGGGGACGCGCAAATTGGCAAATAGCTTATGGCAAATAGTACCCAGCGAATGGCGGCGAGTTATGCGCCGGCTTCGCCGCCTTCTTCTTCCTCTTCTTCCTCTTTCGCCATAACTTTGGCGATAGAGGTAACTTTATCTTTCGCTCCGAGCTTTATGACTCTTACGCCCTGCGTTGAGCGTCCTACTTTACGAATTTCTTTAACAGGGCACCTTACAAGCATTCCTTCGGAGGTAATAAGCATGATTTCGTCGTCTTCCTTGACGGTGTTAAGGGCGACCACTTCGCCGTTTTTCTTGGTGATCTTTATGTTTATTATCCCTTTGCCTGCGCGCGATTGAACTCTATAATCTTTTATCTCTGTTCTTTTCCCGAAACCGAGTTCTGTTATTGTCAGGAGCGTTTCGTCCGGCTTTGGGATTTCCATACTGATGAGATAATCTTTCTTGGCTAAGTTTATACCTTTAACTCCCTTAGCGCCCCTTCCCATTTCTCTTACGTGTTTTTCGTTAAATCTTATGGCCTTCCCTAATCTCGTGGCAAGAACAATATCTTCTTTGCCGTCGGTAAGTTTGGCGCCTATCAATTTATCGTCTTTTTCAAGCGTTATAGCTATGATACCGCCTTTTCTGGGGTTGCTAAATGCGCTTAAAGAGGTCTTTTTTATAAGGCCTTCTTTTGTAGACATAACTAAATATTTCCCTTCTACAAATTCTTTTACAGGCGCAAAGGCACTCAGCTTTTCGTTTTGCTCTAAAGCCAGCGTGTTTATGATGGCCTTGCCTTTTGAAAGCCTGCCGGCCTGCGGGATCTCGTGGACCTTCAGCCAATAAACCTTGCCTTTGTCCGTAAAGAATAGTATGTAATTATGGGTCGAGGCTATAAAAAGATGCTCCAGGAAATCTTCTTCCTTTTTATCAGCGCCGGTTACGCCCTTTCCGCCTCTTTTTTGTTTCCTGTAAGAAGACACGGGCAGCCTCTTTATATACCCTTGGTGGCTTATGGTAATAACGACGTCCTCTTCGGCGATCAGATCTTCGATTTCGAACTCCTGCATCTTTTCTATGATCTCTGTCCGCCTCTCGTCGCCGAAGGTTTTCTTTAGTTCAAGCACTTCTTCTTTTATTATCTCAAGGACTTTCGCCTCGCTTTTAAGAATAGACTCGTAATACTCTATTTTTTTGATCAATTCCAGATACTCAGCATCTATCTTGTCGCGCTCAAGCGCTGTGAGCCGCTGGAGCTGCATCTCCAAAATGGCCTGCGCTTGTTTTTCGCTCAAGTCAAAATTTTTAACAAGTGCCTGTCTTGCCGCCTCGGGGTTTTTGGATTCTCTTATGGTTTTTATAATAGCGTTCAAGTGTTTTATCGCTATCTTTAAACCTTCCAGTATGTGCGCCCTGTCCTGCGCTTTTGTAAGATCAAATTTTGTCCTTTTTACTATGATGTCTTTTCTGTGTTTTATGTATAATGACAAGAGCTCCTTAAGATTTAAAACTTTTGGCCTCCCGTCGACCAAGGCGAGCATTATTACGCCGAAAGTTTCCTGCATCTGGGTATGTTTGAAGAGTTGATTAAGAACGACCTGCGCGTTATCATTCCTTTTTATATCTACTACTATTCTCATGCCGTCTTTGTCGGACTCGTCCCTGACATCGCTTATGCCTTCTACTTTTTTGTCTCTTACGAGATCGGCTATCGTCTCTATTAAATTGGCTTTATTTACTTGGTATGGCAGTTCTGTTATGATTATCGATTCCTTCTCGCCTTTCCCTTCCTCAATACCGGCCTTCGCATGCACTTTTAGCCTGCCCCTGCCCGTCATGTAGGCTTCTTTTATGCCGTCCATCCCGCAAATGATCCCGCCTGTCGGGAAATCAGGGCCCTTGATCTTTTTCATCAGGTCTTTTATTTCGGCTTCCGGGTTGTCGATCAAAAATACCACGCCGTCTACTACCTCGGAGACATTGTGCGGCGGGATGTTCGTGGCCATGCCGACCGCTATCCCGCTTGACCCGTTCACTAAAAGATTCGGCAGCGTCGCAGGCAAAACAGACGGCTCTGTAAGGGAATCGTCAAAATTAGGTACAAATTTAACGGTTTCCTTATCTATATCCTTAAGCATCAGATCGGCTACGCGGGCCATTTTTGCTTCGGTGTAACGCATAGCTGCCGCCGGATCACCGTCAACACTTCCAAAGTTGCCTTGCCCGTTCACGAGCGGGTATCTTAATGAAAAATCCTGGACCATTCTCACCAGGGCGTCGTACACGGAGGCGTCGCCGTGGGGATGGTATTTACCTAAAACTTCTCCAACGATCCTGGCGCTTTTCTTGTACGGCTTATTGTATTCAAGGCTAAGCTCCCTCATCGCGTACAGGATCCTCCTGTGCACGGGCTTCAATCCGTCTCTCACGTCCGGAAGCGCCCTTCCTACGATTACGCTCATGGCGTAACTTATGTACGAGTCCTTCATTTCCTCTTCAATATAAACCGGGACTACTTTTTCATTACGCGTGTACATCTTTCTTAAACTCCTTTTCTAAATTATATATCAAGGTTTCTCACTTCGTGCGCGTGTTTTTCTATAAATTCTCTTCGCGGTTCCACCTGGTCGCCCATAAGCACCGTAAATATGGAGTCAGCCTCGACCGCGTCTTCAAGTGTCACCTGGAGCACCGTGCGTCTTTCCGGATCCATCGTGGTTGCCCATAGCTGTTCCGGGTTCATTTCTCCGAGACCTTTATACCGTTGAATGGTCATGCCGTGCTTGCCGACCCCTTTGACAAAGGCCAAGAGTTCCCTGAGGCTGAATATCAGTTTTTCTTCATTTTCGAAGGATAGCTTATAAATAGCATTCTGTTTTTCGGAAGATTTCTGTTTTGCCTCTTTTTTCTTCTTTGAGTCCTCAGGTTTTACCATATCATAATCAGTAATATCAACTCCTAGTTTCTCAAGGCTGATTATTATTTTTTCCAGCTCCCTCGCTTCGAAAAATTCTATCAGATCGATCTCTTTGGCCTTTTCGTGCGGCACGGCTTCTATCGTTTCCTGGGCGTCCTCACTATTTTTTCTGCCTTTACCCTTCTTTTGCTCTATTTCTACATACTCGGCCAACTCATCTACATTATGAAGAAATTCGTATTTCTCCTCCACTTTTACCCTAAAAAGAGGCAATTTTTTGGTTTTTCCATGTCTTCCGGCTATATATTCTGGAAATTTCACTCCACGCCGCTCTATAGACCCTGAAAACCTTTCTACTTCAACCAAAATGTCCAATATCGCCTTTAACTGCTTGTCTGTAAAGGTCTTTTTCTTTCTCAAACAAGTCAGCGTCATGCCTTCGCTGCCCAGCTCTAACAGGAGGTTGTTCATGTCCTCTTCTGTTTCTATATACTCTTCCCTTTTCCCGCGCTTTATTTTATACAGCGGTGGTTGGGCGATGTAAATATGCCCTTTTTCTATAAGTCCAGGCATTTGCCTGTATAAAAAAGTCAAAAGAAGCGTTCTTATATGGGAGCCGTCCACATCGGCATCGCACATTATTATGATTTTATGGTATCTAAGGTTCTCTATATTGAATTCCTGGCTAACGCTTGTCCCTAAAGCAGTAATTATGGTCTGTATTTCTTCGTTGCTTAAAACTTTGTCAAGCCTGGCCTTTTCCGAATTGATTATTTTACCTTTTAACGGCAGTATGGCTTGATACCTCCGGTCTCTGCCCATTTTTGCGGAGCCGCCTGCCGAGTCGCCTTCTACGAGATAGATCTCGCATAGCGCCGGGTCCCGTTCCGAACAGTCCGAGAGCTTTCCGGGTAAAGATCCGCCTTCAAGCGCTCCCTTACGCCTCGTAAGCTCTCTTGCCTTTCGCGCCGCTTCTCTAGCCCTTGCGGCCAGCAAGCTCTTTTCGACTATTTTATTCGCGACCCCAGGGTTCTCTTCAAAAAATGCGCTTAGGCATTCGTTTACCACGGCCTCGGCAATTCCTTCTACTTCTGAATTCCCGAGTTTTGTTTTTGTCTGCCCCTCAAACTGGGGGTTCGGCAGTTTAACATTTATAACCGCGGTTAAGCCTTCTCTTATATCCTCTCCGGATAATGAGCCGCTTGAGTCTTTCAGTAAATTCTTTTTCTTACAGTAGTTGTTCGCTGTCCGCGTCAAAGCTGATTTGAACCCGGTCAGGTGAGAGCCGCCTTCGATCGTATTTATATTATTCGCGAATGAAAAAATGTTTTCCGCGTACCCATCATTGTATTGAAGCGCTATTTCGACGTTGATCTTGTCTTTTTCTCTCGAGAAATAGATCACTTTATTATGTACTGGGTTCTTATTCTTATTGAGATACTCTACAAAGGATATTATCCCGCCTTTGAATTTAAACTCGCTTTCTTTATCCGTTCTTTCGTCTTTTAAAGATATTTTTATTTCCTTATTTAAAAAGGCGAGTTCTCTCAGGCGGTTCGATAAGGTATCAAAGCTGAAATTTATCGTCTGGCCGAAAATTTCCTTGTCGGGTTTAAAGGTAACTCTTGTGCCTGTCTTCTTGCTGGTCCCTATAACTTTGATCTTTGATGCTGTTTTTCCCTTCTCGTACTCCTGGTGATATATCTTTCCGTCGCGTTTTACTTCTACCTCTAACCATTCGGAAAGGGCGTTCACTACGCTGACGCCGACACCGTGTAACCCGCCTGCGACTTTATAAACGCGATGATCGAACTTTCCGCCTGCGTGGAGTGTCGTCAAAACAACTTCTACTGCGGGTTTTTTTTCTGTCTTATGTATATCTACGGGTATTCCTCTACCGTCATCTATTACGGAAACGCTATTATCGGTATGTACTATTACATCTATATTCTGGCAATACCCGGCCATCGCTTCGTCTATCGAATTGTCGACAACTTCATAAACAAGGTGGTGCAAGCCCCTGCTGGTCGTGTCGCCTATGTACATCGCCGGTCTGAGCCTTACGGCCTCGACCCCTTCCAGGACCTGGATGGTTGTCGCGTCGTACTTCTTTGACGCCTGGGCCTTATCTGCGGCCTTCTCGGTCTCGCTTTTTTCTTTTATTTCCTTGGCCTCTTTTACTTCCTGTACCTTCTTTTTCTTTGCCATCCCATTCTCCTCTAACTAAGATTACTTATTCTAAACTGTATTTCCTTTATGTCAACATCTTTTAGGTGTTTATTAATTTTCTTTAATATTTCACTTTTTTTAAGCGTGAGTTGATATATCCAGGCGGATTCGTCCACTTCAACTACCAGCCTCCCGCTCTTTAGCGATGCCACTTTGGTATGTTTTAGCGCCTTTACGCCGACCGCCTTTTCCCACACTTTTCTTACTATGTCTTCTTTTAATATTTTCTGGTCTTTTAAATTTTCCAGGAGAACGTCTATGATCTTTTTTATCGGCTCAGGGTTTTTCTTTTCCATCTTTTACCGGCCCGCTTAGGCTTTTTAAGAAAGCTGCATCGGTAAAACTACATAGGTGTATTCATCGCCAAGCCGTATCACTCCCGGCTTGTCCGTTCCCATGAGTTCAACCGCTATAGTTTCGGTATCTATATTTTTTAATACATCTATAATGTAATTGGGGTTAAAGCCTATAGAAAGCTGCCCGCCGGTATATTGGGCCTTTAACTCTTCTTTTGACTCGCCTATGTCCGGTGTCGATTTTGACACGACGACCTTTTCTTTATAGACATCGAGTCGGACAGCCAGTGAATCCTGGGTTGTCATAAGGGAGGCCCTTTTTGTCGCGAGAAGCAGTTTTTCTCTATCTATCACGAGTTTGTCGTCCGCCTCTTTTGGTATGACCTGCTCGTAGTTCGGGTACTCTCCTTCTATTAACCTGGAAATTATGGTGGTTTCCCCAAGATTGAATAGTATTTGGTTTTGGGTGTACAGCATTTTCATGTCTTCCTGCGCATCTTTCAGGGTCCTTATTAGCTCGTTTACCGTTTTAATGGGCACTATAAATCTCGCGGTCAGACCTTTTGGTGTTTCGAATGGTTTTTTTATTAAAGAAAGTCTTCTCCCGTCGGTAGCTACAAGCGATATACTGTCTTCTCTTATTGCGAACAATGTGCCGTTTAATATATACCTTGTTTCATCCCTGCTCATCGAAAAAGACGTCATGTTCAGCATTTTTTTTAACATGCTTTGCGGCAATGTAATAAATTGGTTTTCTTGAAATTCCGGGAGTTTTGGAAATTCCTCCTGCGGCAGCCCTATTATTTTAAATAAGGTATTCTCGCTTTCTATTGTCACTATATTATTTTTTTTCGCTGTTATTACTATAAGGCCTTCTGAGAATTCCCTTATTATATCGGAAAATCTTTTTGCCGGTACTGTAATAGCTCCTGGTGTTTGAACGTCAGCATCTATTATTACAGATATACCAATATCAAGGTCTGTTCCTGTCAATTTGATTTTTTTCTCTTCGGTTTGTATTAAAATATTGGATAGTATCGGCAGTGTAGCCCTTGGGTTTATCGCGTTTTGCACTGTTTGTAGGGCTTTAGAGATCCCTTCTTTTTGCACCTGTATTTTCATTTTTTATAATCTCCTTTGTTATCTTCTTTTTATTAGTACTTTAACTCTTTAATTAGTAGACGTAGTAGTATATGGTTGTGGAAAAGTTAATATATACATAACACTAATAAAAAAACACGGTTCCGTAAAAAAAATAAAGGAATAACTTTTTCAATATATCCACAACACAAGTAAAACCTAACAAAAACACAAAATAACTCAAAGCGCCCACAAACTAAGCACCCCTCACCCACCTTTAATATGGGCTATAATTTTCTCTATAATAAGCTTAGCATCAGAACCATTTTTAACTTCGCCGCCTATTTTATTATGGGCATGTATAATGGTGGTGTGGTCCCTGCCGCCAAAGTAATTGCCTATCTCCGGCAAGGAAAGGCCGGTCATCTCTCTTGATAAATACATGGCTATCTGCCTTGGGTACGCGATGGTCTTTCCCCTTCTTTTGGATCTCATATCGGAAAGCCTGATATTGAAAAATTCAGCCACTTTCTTTTGTATCAGTTCTATTGTGACCTTTTTCTCCTCGCTTACCATATCTTTGAGCGTTTTTTTAACAAGAGAAAGATTAATTTCTTCTCCGGTAAATGTAGAATACGCCACAACCCTTATAAGCGCGCCTTCTAGCTCTCGTATGTTGGTTTTTATTTTATCGGCGATAAAATACATTACGTCATCCGGTACGGTTATAGTTTCTTTTTCGGCTTTCTTTTTTAAGATCGCTATCCTGGTTTCGAAATCCGGAGGCTGTATGTCCGTAACAAGCCCCCAGCCGAATCTTGACACAAGCCTTTCTTCAAGACCCGGAATATCCTTGGGCGGCCGGTCGCTTGAGATCAGGATCTGCTTATGGTCATCATAAAGGGCATTAAAGGTATGGAAAAACTCTTCCTGCGTGGACTCTTTGCCTGCGATAAAATGGATGTCGTCTATCAATAAGACATCAACGGTCCTGTACATTTGGCGAAACCGGCTCGTTGTCCTGGTCTGTATGGCATTTATCAGCTGATTTGTGAATTTTTCGCTCGTAATATATAAAGCTTTTAAATGAGCATGGTGAACGGCTATATAATGGACTATGGCCTGCATAAGGTGCGTTTTCCCCAATCCGACGCCGCCGTATATAAAAAGAGGATTATAGGATCTTGCCGGGGACTCGCTGACGGCCAATGCCGCAGCGTGGGCGAATCTGTTACCCGGGCCGACAACAAAGCTTTCGAACGTATATCTGGGGCTTAACCCGAACTCATCGACTTTCGGCGATATCGTTTCTTCTTCGAACCTTGTAAAAGCAGCCTTTATATCTTTTTCGATGTCTTTTTTAGGAGATTCCTTGCGGCCCCCCCCAGCCAGATCGACCTCAAAGTTGAAACTCAGGGCCATTTCTTTACCAAAGACATTTTTAATAGCCGAATCAAAAAGACTCAAATAGTGGTCCAAGAGCCAGTCTTTAAAGAACTTGTTCGGAACGCTCAAAGTGATCGAACTTTCGTCCAGGGAGACTAATTTGGTAGGCCCTATCCAAGCGCTGTAGGCCTGGTCGTTCAGCTCTTTTTTCAAGACCTCTTTTACCTTGTCCCAAGTTTCTATGTCTATCTGCTTCATTTTAGAGCCGCAGCCTCGCTGACTTATCCACAGTATGTGGAAACGCACATTCTCGACGGTAAAAAATAATTATACACAGCTTATCCACAACAAAATAAAAACATAAATAAACTTCAAATCAGCATAACAACGCACCAAACAGAAAGCATTATACCAAAATAAAGGATTTTTTCAATAAAATAAAAACTAAAACGACAAAAGGCCGCCAGCTAAAAAAGCATCGCCATTATACACTATAACCTACGACCGCGCAAGGGAAATTTTATATCCTTTTCGATATAAGTAAATACTAGAGGAGCGATAAAACAAGAAATCGACGGGGAATAATAAAAATGTTGACTAAAAATAAAGTTATGATATAATCTCACCTGCATATTACAACCCAAGAAAGGGAACTAATAGTGAAAAAAAACCTAACACGCAAATCAAATCTCAAAAGAAAGAGAAGGCACGGTTTCCGAAGGAGAATGAGAACGAAAAACGGCAGGGCTGTGCTTAGAAGACGCAGAAGAAAGGGCAAGAAAGTACTTAGCGTCTAGCATGGGAAAAACGCTCTCCCTTAAAAGGCAGGAAAGGCTTAAAGGTAATCCAAGATTTAAGGTTTTAAAAGAAAAGGCCAAGATTGTATATGGCGCCTCTTTTACTGTAAGCACATTGCCAAATAACCTCTCCTTTAACAGAGTAGGTATTTCTATAAGCTCGAGACGAATCCCTAAAAGTGTAGAACGCAACAGGATAAAGCGGTTAATAAGAGAAACGTATAGGCTGAATAAAAATAAGCTAAAAATAGGGTTCGATATCCTAGTAAAACCAAGGGGAACGTCTAAAACCAAAATCGGCCTCAAGCAGGTAGAAACAGATCTCATGGCCGCTTTTAAAAAGAGCAATATGCTAATATGAAAAAAGGACTTATTTTACTCATAAAACTTTATCAGAAGAGCATTTCTGCAACGCTGCCGCCGCATTGCAGGTTTCACCCAACATGTTCGGAATACGCGATAAATGCTATAGAAAAAAAAGGTATTATAGCAGGCGCATTTCTTATCGTATGGCGGCTTTTTAGATGTAATCCATATTGTTCAGGCGGATATGACCCAGTAAAATAAAGAGGAGAACGTTAGTGGAGAAAAGAGTTATAATAGCTGTTGTTTTATCGATGTTTGTAGCTATATTTTGGCAAAAATTTATGGTATCATTTTATCCTGCAGCAACAAATACCGCTCCTGTAAACCAACCAAGCAACACAGCTATCGTAGAAAATCAAACAATTAAAGAAAATAAAATTATAGAATCGCCTAAAATAGAAGAAGAAAAAACATTTTTCGAGACGAACAGGTTTCTTATAACATTAAGTAACATAGGCGGTTGCATCAAGAAAATAGAACTCAAGGATTATAGAGACAGCGCCAATAAAGAATTGTATAGTATAATGGCCAGCGAAATGCCAGGACGCGGCGTCTTTAGCCTATATAGTGATAAACTAAGCCTCACACAAGACATATTAAAGTATGATGTAAAAAAATACGCGAATTCAATTGAATGCTCAACTCTTTTACCGCAAGGAATTAAGATAATAAAAAGATATAATTTCACAGAAAACGATACTATAAATATAGATTTGGAATTCGAAAACACAAGCTCGCAGCTTCAGATATTCGATTATGAAGTTATTGGAGGAGTAGATATTGAATGTAAAAATAATATAGATAAACAATATGTAGAGGCAAGCGCAAAAGTCGGAAGCAAGATCCATAGGGATAAAAACGCAAAAGGCAAAGATGGTCTCCTCCATGCAGGAGAGACTCAATGGGCTGGAGTTACAAATAAATTTTTTGTTATGATCCTTAAACCTAAGAGTCTAGCTAATGCCGGTATTGTCAGAGAGTATAATGATAAAGTTATAGCAGCCGGAATTAGCATGAATGAAATCGCAATAGAGCCAGGCGCTAAGGCAATAAATACTTTTTTACTATATGCAGGGCCTAAAAATACAAAACGCTTAGCCTCTTTAGGGGTGGGCCTTGAAGAAGTCATTACTTACGGCATATTTGGAAGCATAAGTGAAGTTCTTTTATACATCATAAGAGGCGTTTACAAGGTAACGCATAATTGGGGTTTGGCGATAATAATACTATCGCTGGCGATCAATATTTGCTTATACCCGCTCACTAATAAAAGCCTTCAATCTATGCGTAAGCTCCAAGCTTTGCAGCCACAGATAAAACAGCTGCAGGATAAATATAGCAAAAACCCGCAAAAACTTAACAAGGAAATCATGTCGCTTTACAAAGAGCAAAAGGTAAACCCTCTAGGAGGGTGTTTGCCTATGCTTTTGCAGATGCCTATATTTATCGCCCTATACCAAGGCCTAATATATTTTGTGGAATTGAAAAACTCTAAGTTTTTATGGATATCCGATCTTTCTGCGCCTGATGTCGTGAGGCTCGGAAGTGCGAGCATCCATCTTTTACCTATTCTTATGGCAATTACAATGTTTTTCCAGCAGAAATTTTCACATCCCCAGAGCCAAGCCGGGATGACAGAACAACAGCTCCAACAACAGAAAATGATGGCTGTCATGATGCCAATAATGTTTGGCTTCATATTCTATAAATTTCCTTCAGGATTAGTTCTCTACTGGTTTACAAATACTATCGTCATGACCGCATCCCAAATCTTTATGCTTAGAAAGGCAAATAGGTAATCAATATGGAAAGAAGCGTAGAGATAGAAGCCAAAACTACTAATGAAGCGATAAAAATAGCCCTTAAAACGCTTGGCGTTCCAAAAAGCAAAGTGAAAATAGAGGTGCTAAGGGAAGAGCAAAAAGGCTTGTTTGGTATGGAAGGAGCAGAACCTGCGAAAGTTAGAGTCACGCTGAAAAAACCTTGACAGATGTCATTTCTGGTGGTACACTTAAAAAGAAAATTCGCTTAATTTACATATAATGTTTCACGTGGAACAAAATCAGGCATGAGCAAGGTTATAGTCCTTTGTAATCAAAAAGGCGGAGTCGCAAAAACCACCACAGCCATAAGCATTTCCTCGTATCTCGCAGTAGAAAATAAAAAGACACTCCTTATCGATATTGATCCACAAGGCAATGCCACTAGCGGCCTGGGCGTGAATAAGTATAAAATCAACAAAAGCATTTATCACGCCTTGCTAGGTCATTCAAAAATGGCAGAAATAATCGTCCAGACACAAGTAGCAAACCTTTTTCTAGCGCCGGCTAACATTAATCTTACAGGCGCTGAAATCGAACTGGTTAGTATTATGGCTCGCGAGTATAAATTAAAAGTAGCTCTTAATGCTGTCAAGGAGGACTATGACTTTATAATAATTGATTGTCCTCCGTCGCTGGGCCTTCTCACATTAAATGGATTGTGCGCAGCCAATTCTGTTATGATTCCGATACAGTGCGAATACTACGCCCTTGAAGGATTAAGCCAGTTAATGAATACTATAAAGCTAGTGAAAAAGAACCTAAATAACAAATTAGAAATAGAAGGTGTAGTTCTTACTATGGCAGATTTGAGAACCAATTTAGCCAAGGAAGTTATCAGCGAGGTACAAAATCATTTCGGCGAAAAAGTCTATAAAACAATTATACCGAGAAGCATTAAATTAACAGAAGCTCCTGGCTTTGGAAAACCCATAGTTCTATATGATAAAAACTCAATAGGGGCTGCAAAATATCATGAATTGGTAAAAGAAATACTTTGCTTAGAATCACAACCATTTGTAAATAAAGAAGTTATAACAATGGAGGAAGAAGAATATGGAAAAGAGATTAGGCAGAGGACTTAGTGCATTAATTCCGGATACACCTGAACCGCAAACAACCTCTTCAGAGAAACAGGAAAATGTGATCAATTTAAAAATCGATAATATTTTACCGTCTCCATATCAACCGCGTGAAAAGTTTACAGAAGTAAAGTTAAGAGAATTAATAGCTTCAATAAAAGAAAAGGGCGTTATACAGCCAATAATAGTCAGGCCTCTCGGTGACGGACGATATGAACTGATATCAGGCGAACGCCGCCTTAGGGCTGTCAAGACGCTTAGTATGAATGAAATACCGGCGCTAATAAGGCAGGTGAAAGATTCAGACGCCTTAGAGCTCTCATTGATCGAAAATATCCAGCGCGAGGAATTAAACCCCATAGAAGAAGCCCAAGCGTACAAGCGGCTATGCGATGAATTTAATTTTACGCAGGAAAAGATCGGGCAGACAATTGGGAAAGAAAGAAGTACCATTACAAATCTTATGCGTCTCCTATTGCTTCCCAAGGAAATACAAAATAATGTGTCTAACGGGACGATAAGTATGGGGCATGCCAGGACTATACTTTCTATCGACGGGGAAAAGGCCCAAACAAAATTGTGCCAACTGGTAATAAAAAAAGGCCTTTCTGTCAGGCAGGTCGAGCTTTTAGCTAAAAAATTCGCCTCGAAACAGCCAAAAAGGGCCATAACCAAGGACCATAACGTATCCGCAATAGAAGAAGAACTGCAGCACCTATTCGGCACGCGCGTTAGGGTATCCCACGGGAAAAAACGGGGCAAAATAGAGATCCAGTATTATTCTAATGATGACCTCGAAAGAATCCTGAACATCGTAAGGAAATAAATACGCCATCGCTATAAAAAGTCTTGACAATCTCCTTTGTTTATATATAATCTTATATCAATAAACTTAACATCATATATAGCATATACTTAAATAGTAATTATATTAAATGATTCAGCAGACATTAGTACTAATAAAACCAGATGGATTAAAGAAGTCTTTAACAGGCAATATACTCACTCGCCTTTCCGAGACGAAGCTGGATATAATAGCGGCAAAGATCGTTAAGGTCTCCAAGGAACTCGCCGAGGAGCACTACCGCCAACTGAAAGACAAACCGTTTTTTAATGAACTCATAAAATATATCATGGGTTATTATCATAAGCAGAAGGTCATGGCTATGGTATATTGGGGCGAAGATGCCATTAAAAAGGTTAGAGATCTAACAGGGGCGACAAATCCCGAAGAGGCTGACGCGGTTTCTATCAGAGGGGCATACGGGAGGATCACCACAAAAGGTGTCTACGAGAATGTCGTTCATGCCTCCACCAACGAAGCCGAGGCGGAGCGAGAGATAAAACTCTGGTTCAAGCCGGACGAAATAATAGTAGGTCTATACCCTGTAAAAATAATTAAAGACACACAAGAAAAAAGGGTCTGGGCGTAGCTTTAAAAGGAGTTTACTTGATAAAGAGCATGACAGGCTTTGGCCAAGCGGCAGCTCAAAGCAAATTCGGCAAACTGAAAGTTGAAATACGGACGCTTAACAACAGGTTCTTTGATATAACAGACAAATTTCCCGAACAACTTTATATATTCGAGGACAGGGTCCGGAATACAATAAAAAGAAGCGTAAAAAGAGGGAAGGTCAATATTAATGTAATATATGACGAGAGAATAAAAAAAGAGGACAGAATAGCGATAGACGAGAAAATCGCCAAACGTTATCATGGCGAATTAAACAAGCTGAAAAAACTCCTTAAACTGCAGGGTGAAATAAGGCTTGAAAACATGTTATCCTGCCCGGGCCTTGTCGGGTATAAGATGGAGGAAAAAGAAGAAAATGTACTTTGGCCGCTTCTTAAAAAAGCCATAGAAGGCGCCTTAGATAAACTTGTGCAGGACAGGATACGAGAAGGAGAGATCCTGGGCAAAGACCTGAAGAAAAGAGTCAAGAATATAGAAACAGCCCTTGTCTCTATAAAAAGCAGGGCAGTCATAAATTTAGAGCAGTATAAAACGAGACTAGCCAAAAGGGTAAAAGACCTCTCAAACGGCAAGGAACTTGATAAGGCAAGGCTCGAAACAGAAGTGGCCATCTTTGCCAAAAATTGCGACATACAAGAGGAAATCGTAAGGATAAAGAGCCACACGAAAAGCTTCAGAACATGTTTGCAGTCTAACGGCGAAATCGGGAAAAAATTAGATTTTATAGCGCAGGAACTTCACAGAGAAATAAATACGATAGGTTCCAAGGCAAGCGATTTTAAAATATCGCAGGCGGTCATACAGGTAAAAAGCGAGATAGAAAAAATCAGAGAGCAGGTTAAAAATATAGAGTGACAAAGATTAAGGCAAAACTTCTTAATCTAGGGTTTGATAATGCGGTTATGGCCGAAAGGGTCGTGGCGTTAACCGCGGCAGAACCAAAACCTATAAAACGTTTAATAAATGAAGCCAGGCGTTCGAACAAGATCGTAGACGCGACAAACGGCCGCAAAACAAGAAGTGTTATCATAACCGATAGCGATCATATAATACTTAGCTCGAGCGAACCAAGAACATTGGCACAAAGGATAAATGGTGCCCAGGCGTCTTAGGAAAAAGGGTTTGTTACTTGTGATTTCGGCGCCGAGCGGTTGCGGTAAGACCACTATAAGCAAAAAACTGCTTTCAATTTTTCCTAATCTTACCTGTTCGCGTTCGGTTACCACTCGCCCTCCTAGAGATAATGAAATGGACGGAAAGGATTATTTTTTTGTCTCTAGAAAAGAATTTTTTAAAATGAGAAAAAAAGGCGAGCTCTTGGAGTGGGCGAGCAATTTCGGGAATTTTTACGGAACGCCGCGAAGGTTTGTCAAAAAAACAGTCAATGACGGCAAAGACATTCTTTTGGCGATAGACGTAAAAGGCGCAAAGAATATCAGAAAACTGATCCCCGAAAGCGTGCATGTATTTCTGATGCCTCCTTCAATTGCAGACTTAAAGAAAAGGCTTCGAGGAAGGGGCACTGACAAGCTCAAGGACGTAAAAAAACGGCTTGCCATCGCTAAACGCGAAATGGCGCAGGCAAAATTATATGATTATGTTGTGATGAATGACAGTATAAAGAATGCCGTTGCGGAACTAAGGGAGATCGTATCGGATGAAAAAAATAAATTAAAAAGACAGGCGGTGTGAAATATGGTATATGTACCGATGGCAGATTTGCTGGATAAAACAGGAAGTATTTATAAGCTGGTTGTATTAACTGCGAAAAGAGCGGTAGAGCTCAACAAAGGCGCCGGCAAGCTGGTTGAAGGCTTGAGCGCCAACGAGAAACTTTCGACCGTGGCGATGAGAGAAATAGCCGAGGGCAAGATTTCTTTCAAAAATCCCGTCGAAAAAGAGAAGAAATAGCAGGCCAAATGAAAAAAGAAATTATACTTGGGGTTACCGGAAGCATAGCCGCGTACAAAGCAGGTGACATTACTAGCGGACTGCGGCGCATGGGCATGAATGTGACGGTTGTTATGACCGGAGAGGCGAGCCATTTCATAACGCCTCTTACGCTTCAGAGCCTGTCTTGTAATAAAGTGTTTTCCGATATGTTCGAGGCTCCTTTGGAATGGTCGCCCGTTCATACATCCTTAGCCGATAAGGCCAACCTGGTTTTGATAGCGCCGTGCTCAGCCAATATTTTGGGAAAACTAGCAAACGGTATATGCGACGATCTCTTGACATGCACTATTATTTCCACAAAGGCAAAAATACTGATAGCCCCGGCAATGAATGATAATATGTATAAAAACAAGTTCGTGCAGGAAAACATAAAAAGACTAAAAGAAAGCGGGTATGAATTTGTGGGCCCGATAAAAGGACGCTTGGCGTGCGGCAGGGAAGGCATGGGGCACATGGCTAAGGTAGAAGACATTCTTGAAGCAGCCAAAAGATTACTTAAGTGAAGGTTAAAAACAGGAAAAAATGCCTAAATATTTTAATTACGGCAGGGCCTACCCAGGAAATGATAGACCCGGTCAGGTTTCTTTCTAATCGTTCCACGGGCGTAATGGGGTATGAAATAGCAAAAGCCGCTAAAAAAAGCGGGCACAATGTAACATTGATAAGCGGCCCCGTTAATATTAAACCGCCCGAAGGCGTCAAGTTCATTAAAATAGTAAGCGTCGAAGAATTAAAGAAGGCGACACTTCTTTATTTGAAAAAAGCGGATTGTCTTTTTATGTCAGCCGCTGTCAGCGACTGGCGCGTGGCGAGGCTTAAAAAAGAAAAAATAAAAAGGGCCGGCAAAGAGTTAAGGCTTATCCTTGAGCCTACGCCAGATATATTAGCGATCGCCGGAAAGAAAAAAGGAAAACGCATTTTGGTTGGTTTTTCCATTGAGACTACAAATGCCTTAGCGAACGCAAAAGAAAAACTAAGAAAGAAAAACCTGGATTTAATAGTTGTAAACCGTTTAGACAAAACGCACGACCCCTTCGGGGACAAGGACATAAGAGTTTTTATTGTTAACAAGGCCGGGGGAATAGAAAAGCCCGCGGTTTCCAGAAAAAAAGATATTGCGCAACGGCTTATTGATAAAATAGAAAGATTGCACAAGTGGGGTCATGACGGTGGCGTACCCAAGTAGCTAAGGGAACGGTCTGCAAAACCGTGATGCGTGGGTGCAACTCCCACCGCCACCTCCATAAATAGCAAATGGCATGTAGCAAATGGCAAATAGGCGACCATTAGCTATTTGCTATAAGCAATTTGCTAATAACGGGCGAGTGGTGGAATGGCATACACGATGGACTTAAAATCCATTGGCCGCAAGGTCATGAGGGTTCAACTCCCTCTTCGCCCACCATTCTGCTTCGCTCGAACACTTTCGTGTTCGAGCTTCGCAGGAATGACAAATGAAGCAGAATGTTTCTGCGTAGCTCATACCATAGTCAGCGTGCATAAGAGCGAAGCAGAACAGTTTTACCTTAGATAGTAGCGAAGGGCGCATAGCTCAGTTTCCCGAAGAATTTTTCGCTTCTATGAAGGAAAGGGGAATATTAAGGGGAAAACGTAGTTTCCCCCTTAAAAAAATCAAGGCCACTGAGAACTTCGTAGCGTAACGGTTATAGTAAGGGTAAAGCGGTTATAGTAGCACAAATCAAGATAAGCTCAAAGCCGCAGATTTTTACAGGGCGCATGGCGCAGTTGGTTAGCGCGCCACGTTGACATCGTGGAGGTCATAGGTTCGAGTCCTATTGCGCCCACCATTCTGTTTCGCCATGGCGCTTTCGCCCATGGCTTCGCAGGAATGACAAGCGGAGCAGAATGTTCCTACGAAGCGCCTTACCATAGGTTAACTGTTTAGGCGCGAAGTAGAACAGCTTTAGATTATAATTATAAGGAAAAACACAATGAATCTCGACACATTAAGACATAGCACATCGCACGTAATGGCGCACGCCGTAAAAGAATTATACCCGGAGTGCAAGCTCGGGATAGGTCCGTCTATAGAGGACGGCTTTTACTATGATTTTGATAGAACAGAACCATTTACCCCCGATGATCTGGGTAAAATAGAAGAAAAAATGAAAGAGATCATAGCGAAGAATCTGAAATTCGAAAAAAAGATACTGAAGAAAAAAGAGGCCGCGGATCTTTTTAAAAAAATGAATGAAAAATACAAATTAGAATTAATAGAAGAAATCCCGAATGCTGAGGTAAGCATATATAAAGAGGGGGATTTCATTGATCTCTGCAAGGGGCCGCATATTAACTCAACCGGAGAGATAAAGGCCTTTAAGCTTTTGAGCATCGCAGGGGCTTATTGGCGCGGAAGCGAGGTTAACCCAATGCTTCAGCGGATATACGGTACGGCGTTCGAAAGCAAAAAAGAACTCGAAGTGCACCTTCAAAATATAGAAGAAGCTAAAAAAAGAGACCATAGAAAACTCGGAAAAGAGCTCGAACTTTTCAATATATATTACGATGATGTAGGCCCAGGGCTTATTGTGTATCATCCGAAGGGTGCCATACTTCGTATGGTAATAGAGGACTTTATCAGAAAAGAACACTTAAAGAGGGGTTACGAAATTGTGATAGGGCCTCACATAATGCGAAGTAATATATGGATTAAGAGCGGCCATTATGGGTATTACAAAGAAAATATGTATACATTTAAGATCGAAAATGACGAATACGCCGTAAAACCTATGAACTGTCCCGGGCACATACTTGTCTACGGCTCCAAAAAGAGGAGCTATAAAGAACTTCCGATAAGATATTTTGAATTAGGCACTGTTTACAGAAATGAAAAATCAGGAGTCTTGCATGGATTGTTGCGCGTCAGAGGTTTTACGCAGGACGATGCGCATATATTTTGCTTAAGAGAGCAACTTCAGGACGAAGTCGTATCGGTAATAGATTTTGTGATCGATGTCTTAAAAATTTTCGGTTTTGAAGAATTTGCCGTCGAGATAAGCACGCGGCCGCCCAAATACATAGGCGCGCCAGAAAATTGGGAAGAGGCGCAGAATGTGCTCGAGAGCGCTTTAAAAAGAAAAGGTATAGAGTATAAGGTAAACGAGGGCGAAGGTGCCTTTTACGGGCCAAAGATAGATATAAAATTAAAAGACGCGTTGAAAAGAGAATGGCAATGCGCCACTATCCAGTGCGATTTCAACCTGCCAGAAAGGTTCGGGCTCACCTATGTCGGGAAAGACGGGAAAGAGTATAGGCCTATCATGCTTCACAGGGTTATTTTGGGGAGCCTTGAGCGGTTCATAGGCGCTTTAATAGAACATTACGGAGGGAATTTCCCGTTGTGGCTGGCGCCAGTGCAGGTCGCGATAATACCGATATCGAGCAAATCCGAAAGACAAATGGAATTCGCCGGGAAGACAAAAGAGAAGCTCGAAAAAGAAGGCTTAAGGACAAGCGTATATTTAGGCGACGACACTATTAATTATAAAATTAGAGATGCTGAAGCCGAGAAGATCCCAGAAATTGTCGTATTGGGTGACAGGGAAGTAGAAAGCGGGAGCGTTTCTGTCAGGAGGAACGGCCAGGTCATAAAAGGCGCGATAAAGCTCGAGGATTATATAAAAGAACTGAAAGAAAAAATAGAAAATAAACGATAACCGATAAGGAGGTGATAGTTTACGAAAACGAATAAAACCGCAAGGATAAACGAGCGAATTAGAGTAAGCAAGATACGGGTGATTGACCACGAGGGAAAGCAATTAGGTATTATGAACCCGGAGGATGCCCTGAAAATAGCAAGACAGGTCCGGCTCGATTTAGTGGAAGTGGCGCCTACTGTTACGCCGCCAGTTTGCAGGATAATGGACTATAGCAAGTATAAATACGAACAGGAAAAGAAGGAAAGAGAAGCTAAAAAGAAACAAAAGGTTATCCACTTAAAAGAGATAAAAATGGGGCCAAATATAGAAGCGCATGACTATCAAACAAAACTCGATCATCTGAAACGATTTTTAGAGAGAGGGGATAAGACAAAGGTTACAGTCTGGTTCAGGGGCAGGCAGATGGAGCATCTGGATCTGGGGAGAGCCGTTCTGGACAGGCTCGCCAAAGACCTTTTGGGCATAGGCGAAATCGAAGAGACCCCCAATCTCGAAGGAAATCGCTTGACGATGGTTCTTAGAGCAAAATAATGATTAATGAAAGGGAAAAATATGCCTAAAATGAAGACTAACAAATCGGCCGCTAAGAGGATAAGGGCTTTAAAAAGCGGCAAGTTCAAGCGCGGACACGCCGGAAAAGGCCATATATTGACCAGCAAATCCAGAAAAAGAAAGATGAAGCTTAGGCAGTCTACGCTTGTGCATTCTACCGAAGTAGCAATCATGAAAAAATTATTACCATACGGATGAGAGGGAGGAAACAATGACGAAAGCCAAGTATACTCCTGCGTCAAGAAGACGAAGGAAGAAATTTTTAAAAATGGCGAAAGGCCAGGTGGGCGGGAGGCGTAAGCTTTACCGCACGGCGAGAGAGAGCGTTCAAAAAGGCCTCTCGTATAGTTTTCGCGACAGAAAAGCCAAAAAAGGATTGTTCAGGACGCTTTGGATCGCCAGGATAAACGCAGCCTGCAGGATGCACGATCTATCGTATTCAAAGTTCGTGAACGGCCTGAAAAAGGCAAAGGTCACGCTTGACAGAAAAAGCCTGGCCGAGCTGGCTGTGAACGACAAGAAGGCGTTCAAGAAACTGGTTGAAGTAGCGCAAGGCGCCTAAAGCCGGTGAACATGGAAGACAAGATCAAGAATATAGAAAACGAGATGCTCAAAGAAGTGGAATCCGCCAAGAATAGAGACGGCCTTGAGCAGGTCAGGATAAAATATCTCGGCAGGAAAGGCCTGATCTCTGAGATCCTTTCTAGTCTTGGGGGCATGTCCGTCGAAGAAAAACGGAAGGTCGGCCCACTTGCTAATTCTTTAAAAATAAACGCAACTGCGGTATTCCAGGAAAAGGCCCGCCGACTCGAGAAAGAAAAAACGAAAGAGGAAGGTATAGATTTTACCCTCCCGGGAGCCAGGCCCGAGATAGGCCGCATTCACCCTTTAATAAAAACAATTAATGAAATAAACGAAATTTTTATCGGTTTGGGTTTTCGCATTGTCGAAAGTCCAGAGATAGAAACGGAATTCTACAATTTTAAGGCGCTTAACATACCGCTTGACCATCCGTCACGCGACGTCTTCGATACCTTTTATCTCGATTCCCCGGAAAAAACAAGACCGGGCTCAAGACGCCTTTTAAGAAGCCACACCTCAACGGCACAAATAAGAATAATGGAAAAAGAAAAACCGCCGCTTCAAGTCTTGAGCTCAGGCCGGGTATTCAGGCCGGACGCCGTTGACGCATCCCATTCCTTCATGTTCCACCAGATGGAAGGATTCATGATAAATAAAAATATACGGTTTTCAGATCTTAAAGGGGTTTTGACGCAATTCTCAAGAGAGATGTTCGGACCGGAGACAAAGATGCGTTTCAGACCGCACTTTTTCCCTTTTACAGAACCAAGCGTCGAAATTGATATCTCCTGCATAATTTGCGGCGGTAAAGGCTGCAGGGTCTGCGGCAACAAGGGATGGCTCGAGATACTGGGCGCCGGAATGATAAACCCAAAAGTTTACGAGACGGTAGGATATGATCCCAAGGCGTGGAGCGGGTTTGCGTTCGGCATGGGAATAGAGCGGATAACGATGCTTAAATACGGCATCGATGATATAAGACTGTTTTTCGAGAATGATCTTAGATTTTTAAGGCAATTCTAATGCAGATCACGTACAAGTGGTTAAAAGAATATGTTGATATAAAAGCCCCTCCGGAGGAGCTCGCGCACCTTTTGACCATGGCCGGCTCAGAGATCAAATCAATAGATAAAAAGAAAGAAGATTGTATTTTTGAAGTGGAGATAACGCCGAACAGGTCCGACTGCCTCAGCATGATCGGACTTGCCCGCGAAGTTGCGGCAATAACCGGCGAAGACTTAAAATTACCAAAGACAACAATTATTGGCGAGACCGTCGACAAAGGTTTGCCTATAGCCATAGAAGTCCAGGCTAAAGAACTGTGCCCGCGGTATAGCGGCAGGATTATCTCAAACGTTGCGGTTGGAAATTCTCCTGCATGGCTCGAGGAGAGGTTGAAAAGCGTAGGCCTGCGCCCGGTTAATAATATAGTTGATATAACAAATTTTTGCCTATTCGAAACCGGCCAGCCTATGCACGCGTTCGATTACGACAAGATAGAAGGCAGAAAGATCGTTGTCAGAAACGCCAAGAAAGGCGAAAATATAATTACTATAGACGGCGTTAAAAGAGAGTTGTCGCCGGACATGCTGATAATAGCGGACGAGAAAAGGCCTATCGCGGTTGCCGGCGTTATGGGCGGATTAAATACCGAGGTTACGGGTTCTACAAAAAATATTCTTTTAGAAAGCGCCTATTTTGACCCTATTTCTGTCAGACTTACATCGCGCAAATTGGGAATTTCTTCAGAATCAAGCTATAGATTCGAACGGGGCGTAGATACA
>PEWV01000072.1:30085-38451 GCA_002780005.1 Candidatus Aquitaenariimonas noxiae
GGCAACCTTATTAATAAACGAACTCGCAGGCGGAAAAGAAGGAATCCTGATCGACAAGAACGATATAAAATATAAACCCACAAAAATATCATATGATGTCAAATATGCCTCCAAGTTATTAGGGTGTGAAATTTCGAACGCCGAATCAAACGCGATATTTAAATCCTTGGGATTTGAAACGCGCGGCTCAGGCAACAAACTAAAAATCGAGATACCGTCTTTTAGGCGTGACCTAAAATATGAGGTGGACCTAATCGAGGAAGCAGCCAGGATCTACGGATACGAAAAAGTTCCTTCTACCATTCCGGAAATGGTAAGCCAGATTTCCAGAAAAACGCAGGCGCGAACGATTCAAGACATAACAAGAGAACTTCTGACCGCAAGCGGCCTCTACGAAATTATCACGTATAGCCTTATAAGCAGAAATCTCTTATCCAAATTGCGCCCTGATAATGTAAATGTTATAAGCGTGGCAAATCCACTTAGCGCGGAACAGGAAGTTATGAGGCCTTCTATTGTTCCGGGAATGCTCAATACGGTTTTATGGAATATAAATAGAAAAATCAATTCGCTGAAATTTTTTGAATTGGGGAATATATATGGCAAGGAAAAAGAAGTTTTTAAAGAAAGCCTTAATTTAACGATTGCAATGACCGGTAACGCCGAGGAGAACTGGAGACAAAAAAGGAAGTTGGATTTTTTTGATTTAAAAGGAGTCATAGAAATGTTTCTCCAGGGACTTGGCGTAGAAAATCCTGGATTCTGCAAAGGCGACGTTCCGTATTTATCAAAGGGAGAATCAGCTGTTTTAAAAATAGGCGACAAAACGATTGGGTCAGCCGGGAAACTTGAGAAAGAAATTCTTGCCAAATTCGGCTTAAAGCAAGATGTGTATATAGCGGAATTAAATATGGAAGAGATTGCCTCTGCGGCAAGGCTTGGCAAAGCTTTCCAGCCGCTTCCAAGATTTCCGTTTGTCATAAGAGACGTTTCTATTGTATTGGACAAAAATGTCTTATCTAGCGAGATAATCTCGGCTATAAGGAATTCAGGCGTTCAGTCGATCATAAAAGCCGAGATCTTTGATGAATATAACGGCGAACAGATACCGAAAGACAAAAAAGGATTATCAATTTCTATCGTTTACCAGGATAAGAATAAAACTCTTACCGATCAGGAAGTAGACCAACTGCATTCAAAGATTAGAGAATTGCTCGCCCAAAAATTCTCAGCGCAATTCCGCTAACACCACTCAATATACCAAAAGTTATAATTTAAAATTTAAATGGAGCAAAACAATTCAAAATAGTCATTTTTGACTATGATATACCATATTATGTGCGTTTTTTTGCAGAAAGTGGAGTCAATATACACATTTCATAAGATTTTGAGGTGTTAGCATATAGTTTCTCAATTTAGCATTTAAAAAAGCTAGATTACTACCTTGACATTATTAAAACAATATGATATCCTTATTAGTACTATATGATGTTAAAATATTAAAAAGTTAAATGGTATATATGAAACTAAAACGCCTGTTAATAATATCAACTCTCGCGATAATAATCGCCATTTTTTCTCTCCAACAAAGCCCTTGCGCTGATACTTCTTCAAAATTAGTATTTGAAAACCTAGCCCCCAATCATGAAATTCACGGCCCTTCAGAAGGTGATGTTGTCGCAAGATATATTCTGTCTACGATCAGAACACGCAGAGATGCTGCCTTGGCAGCCGGGCAGGATATCGCGGCAACAAATCGCGCAACCCTTCAGGAATTAAGAAGGTGGCTTTCAGGAAATAGAGACGCCAGACGGATCGTCGCGGATATAAGATTGGGTAGAGGGGCGGGCGTGGGTAGCGAAGTTGTCTCAATAAGCGACCGCACGCGTTTATATAATGACAGGGAAGGCTTGCTTGGCGAAGGCGAAGTCTTTGAAGTAGTGTTAAGAAGCGGGAAGAGGTTTTTTGTAGACAGCGGGACAAGGATTGTTACTGCCAGACGCGATTATGACCATGAAGTCCATGAGACAGCCCAGGACGAACAAATAGCCAAAGCAGAGCACATAAGTATAGATAGCGATCGGGCGCTATATGAACGCGTTACCCGCCTTGTGGAAGGCATAGCCGAAGACTTGAGCAATGTCGAAGTCTACCACTCTGAAGTGTTAGTTGACGGCCAGCCTGAAGAAGAAGTCATATTTTCCAATAAGATAAAAGAGCTTCTAAATAAATGGTATCTTTCAAGGCGAGACAGGGTTATATACGGCCTGAGAGATGCGGTTGCGGGTCATACCCTTAGTTTTATACGGTTTGTTAGGGGCATAGAAGGTTTTGGAGGTCATGCCGGCAAAAAAGGTATATACATCGATGCTAAATACATTGGGCGATCAGATCAGGAACTTAAAAAAATACTAAGACACGAAATACTAGCCTATTTACTGCCGTACAATGAAGTAGGCATTCAAACTTTCGAGAGCAGGCTGGGTTATCGTGGAGTGGCGCCCATACATCCGACGCTAATGATTTCAGAAGTAGTCCCGATGGAGGAACGAAGGCCTGATCAATTCAGGGATTGGGCAGAAAGCGGCTGGACAGGGAAAGAAATTCTTGTAATAGAGAACGATGTAGTGGGAAAGCGTCTGTTTGGGGGTATAATGAAGGCGATCCTTGAGGGGGAGGGATATATTGTCTGGTGGGCTGGCGCAGGTACTGCAAGACACGTAAGAGAACGGTTAGGGCTGGATTTTTCCGCAGTAATAGCAGATTCCGAATTTGCCAGAACAGAGAATGGCGCAGCGCTGCTTGATGAATTTAGGGCGCAAGGCGTACCTGTGGTGTTGACTGTAAATATTTCGCCTACCCATATTGCGCGAATAAAAGAAGTAAAAGACCTTCCGCCAAGCAGGAATTTAAATTCGGAAGAACAGCAAACATTAGACCAGGCGCTGCAGGGATTGGCTTTTGAAGCTGTTGTGCCCAAACCGTTTGCAAGACAGGAATTTTTGGATGCTATAGACAGGGTTACCAAGTCGCTAGTAGCAGGCGCCCCTGTCGAGATCGCTGCCGGCGTAAGAGAAGCTCCTATCAGATTCTCCAGAGAAGGAAGATTTGCCAAAGGGTTTGTGGTGCTTATAAACCCGGAGTATGTGGACATAGACGTTGCGGTTTGCGAAGGTGTGCGTGAATACGACGCTAATGCAGACGATCAAGCATGGCCTGGTAAACGAATTGATGAAGTCGAAGGCAGCTTAACAGACGACCAAAGGGAAAAACTTGTTTTGTTAGGTCCGGCCAATTTGGGAGATTTTATAAAAGGAAATACGGCTATTATACAGGAAAGTGTATTAATTACAAAAACCGGCCCGGGCTCATATCAGGACTCGGCCGTCCCGCTAGACGGAGATTTTTATTTTATGGTTTTAGATGCCGGAGAAACGGGTTTAAGGGTAGTGAATATCAAGGACGGTATTCCCACTACGGATATCAACCATATCAAACTCGCCATATCAGGCCCGCCGCTAGTACAAGACGGAAAAGACATATCAGATCTTCTACATTTTTCCGGCGAAAACCAGCCTGTTTTAAGACCTTGCGATGTTAGCTGGGATCCGGGAACTACTACTGCCGCGTTCGCCGCCATAGGGCGCGCAGAGGATGGAAGGCTTCTCTATCTTGCCATAGCAGGGGACCCGCGAGCACAGCCTGAACTGTACGCAAGAGAAGTCGCTTCAGCCATGGTACGATTAGGAGCAAAAGACGCGCTTATGATCGCCGGGAGCGCCCAGGTCGTGGCCAAGGCAATGGCGCATGGCGAGCTTGTTGAAAGTGTTGCTGCGCTGGCGCATCCAGGATCTCAAAGGGCGGAAACAGAACCCGGCTCAAGAAAAATAGGCACGTGGTTACGCGTACTGGCGAAACCCGTCGAAGGAATAATGATAGGGGAACGCGAAGCAATCCCCAATATTCCAGGGGCGCAGGTTATTCCTCTTGCGTTTGCGACAGAAGACAGCGCAGCGCGCGGGCTTGCGGTTATTGCGGAAAGGGAAGCAGTTGACGTCATGCTTTTGCTGAATCCCAATGTGGTGGGATACAATTTCAATACGCATGCGGTTGCGAGGAAATTTGCCGCAGCGCACGGCAAGGAATATATGGCATTACCCGGGATCTCGGTCCCAGAGGCAAGGCAAACAGACGCCGTATTGTCACCGGAAGAAAGGGAAAATGCAATTTTGATTGCCCCTGCTACGCAAGCCGGCTTTTGGATGCCGACTACGATTGTTATTGAGAACGGCCAACTTATCAAAAAAACAGCCCCAGGCATACACCAAACAGAACTGATAGAGCCGGATGGTGAGTTCTACTTTTTTGTTTTTGATGCCGGTAAAGTCGGCATGCAGGTTGTGCATATAGACAATGGCGTGCCGCGCGAGGATATAAGCGATATTCAACTAGCGATTGCAGGTCCGCCCTTGATCCAGGACGGCAATGATGTATCAGACAGAATAGAGTTTGCCGGCGAAAACCAGCCTATTATAAGCGGCCGCCAGGTAAACTGGCGGCGCGGCTTAAGAGTTCCGTTTACCGCTTTCGGATGTGATGAAGCAGGGAATCTTATTTATTTTGGTTTAGCAGGCAATTCTGACGAGCGGCCTGAGGTTACTGCAGAAGAAATGGCACGGGTCGGATTGCGATTGGGCGCGAAAAATTTAATATTGAGTGGCGGAGGCCCGGACGTCCAAGTTGATATCATAGGCCATGAACTGGTTGCCCCTGCGGCTGCGTATCCAACGTCAGAGACAGGTGCAGAGTTTGCATATAGGCCATTAGGAACTATCCTATGTTTTGTGCCCACCAAAGGCGAAGGGCTTAGCGTGGTTAAAAGGTTCGGCACTAACTCCGAAGAATTGGCCGGCGAAGTTGATAGCAAAGGCGGAAAAATATATGCCGGCTTAACCGAGACAGAAGTGCAAGCGATAGATGAAAATATAAATAAAAAGAGTGATTTGGTAAGGCTCAAACACGCGCAAACCGTCGAGAATGTGGCAGACGCATGCGAATGGCTGATCGGTAAAACCTTAAAAGAAATGGATCAGACCAGGCTTACAGAACGCGAGCGAGGCGCGCTTGAAGACGAAGCTTTTCTCGAAATGCTTAAGCATCCCGGTGTTAATTTTAGGTGGTTTAATTCTATCGTTAACGAGCCGGATAAGTATTATTTAGGCTCAGACAGTGCGCTGGCAGTGGATTTAGTGGAGTTCCTTTTCAAAAAGGAAATAGGCGGCTGGAGGAATTTGATCTTAGAGTATGTCCTCCACGAAGCCCTGGAAAAATCAGGCCTCAGGCACGAAGAAATAGTCCTTCTTACCACAAAAATCTTTAATCCTGACATGGCAGCGGACCTTGAGAACGGGCGGATCCGGCGCGGGCAAACGCCTCTAGGTCTAAACTTGAAAGAATTTATAAACAGAGAATACGTAACGCGAAGGATCGCGTGTTTAACAAATGCGAATATAGGAGAAGTGCGGGAGAGAATATATCGAGTTGACAGGGAAGAGCTAGCTTATTTAAAAGACATGATATTGGAAACCGCAAGTTTTGATTTTTCACTCGCAGACCTGGCCCCTCAAATTTATAGTGACGAAGAACAGGTGATCCGAAGCGAAAGAAACGCAGATAGAAGGATAGAAGACTGGCCCCTTATCGGCAGGGTGAGCAGCGACATTTACGAGAACGAAGGGAAAAGGTTGGGGCGAAGAGAAATAGATCAGCTCATATCCTTCAGGTACTACGAATGTTCCTATCTCAGAAATTCAGCGCTGAGACAGTTGGAAAGAGCAGCGGCTGTGCGAGCCGATCTTTTGCCTGCAATAGAGATGGAAAGGGTGAGGATCCTTTTCGCGAACGCCGATATACAAGAAGACCTGGTACACTTGACAAGAACGATCCGGGAAGATAGCCGATACGTCGAGAACACAATACGCAATATACACAAAGAAAGAATAGCGCACGCCGATATAACCGGCGCGAGAATAGAATTTATCGGAGGAGGAGGAAATAAGAAAAATTATAAAGTTACCTTCACGATAAAAGACGGGAGAGAATTCACCGTAGTGATGGGTGTATGTAAACAAGATATGCCGGTAGAGGGATTTGCCGAAGAAGAGGGGTATTTATGCAATACAGAATTTGAACTTGGCGAAAATATGCGTCACCTGGCAAGGAAATGGGAAGACCTGTCAAGGTTAAGAGATAAAGTCGTCCCGCAGTTCGGAGACGTAACATTCGCGCAATATACGCATGAAGGCGATGCATTTAATGGCAGAGGGAAATCCTGGGTTTTAGTTACAGACCATCCGGGTTACTGGAAGCGCCACACAGTCATTCCTAATGTTGCCGTTTTGTCATGCGAATTTATAGACGGGCCAACGCTTGAAGAAATGCTGTATGATGACATTACCAGCGAAGAGTTTAACGAAGCCTCGGCCTCAGGAGCAGAGGCAGTTATGAAAATGGCCGTTTACGGCGATGTTTATATAGGCGATCCGAAGCCTTCGAATATAATGTATTCTGAAAAAGATAAGAAATTTTTAGTTACGGATCTGGATGTTATGTATAAAGGCGGTCTGGATGGGGCAGTGAAGGCCTTAGAAAGAGGGAAATACTATTCCGAAGCGGCAATATCGATCGCACATGAGAGGACTCTCGACGCAGCAGACAGTATGGCTCAAACGGATAAATATATTCCGGGAGTTGCGACAGAAGATGATAACGTGACAAGACTGAGACGGATAGTCGATGATATACGTTTTTATCCTAAAAGCTGGGGTTTTATATGGAGAGAGCAGCCATTTTATGGCGCGCACCCCGTTTCTTTTATAGTGCCGGCGGATTTTATTCTGAATAATATAGGCGTAAGAGAATTTTTGGAGATACTTGCCACTCCGACTTCGATGGGGACCGAGACATTTGTTATTATAGTCGATGCCGCAGATGAGGCGCAAAAAAGAGCTGTGGAATCTCTCCACCTTCCTCTTGTAGCTTCTGTTGAAATTGTCAACCCGGGCCGGCCCGGCTCGTCTCTTACCTCAGAACGCCTAGGAAGGCTAAGCGCGGAATACGGCGTCCAGACCGGAGGCGACCGTAGCGGGCGGTTGTATTTCACCGCTATAATGGGAAATCCTGTCAGGCCAGGGGAGGACATTGATTACACAATGAACAGTCCCGCGATGATTTTTGTGGCAACACTTCCCGGCGAAGACGGAGTGCTGTCCGTAGCCGGAGTCTTTGCGAGCGCCATAGAGCAACTGCTGGCTTATAGCGGCAC
This sequence comes from Candidatus Aquitaenariimonas noxiae, assembly GCA_002780005.1. Classification (GTDB taxonomy): domain Bacteria; phylum Omnitrophota; class Gorgyraeia; order Aquitaenariimonadales; family Aquitaenariimonadaceae; genus Aquitaenariimonas; species Aquitaenariimonas noxiae. The sequence continues at coordinate 37,410 of PEWV01000072.1, forward strand.
AACTACCCCTGAAAGCGTAGCCAGCGGCGTTTACTCGAGATACGCTTTAATGAGAAAACCTCTGGAAGGAAGGGGAAGATTATACAGGATCCCGAGCGAGTACTGTTCTATCAAGCATCCGACTCCGGAGTTAGCGCAAGCGGCGAGAGAATATCCGCGCGCCGCTACAGGCGTTACAGCGCCCGTCGAGGAAATAGAGATAACAGACGAGACAACGGCGCTTGCGGTTGCCACCAGAGAAAGGACAGAGATACGATTAGAAGATGGGAATGAGCAGGTTTTAAGAAGCATAGCAGCTGCCGAAACAATAGCTGAAACTTCAGAAGGGCGAATAGGGCTTATCCTTCCGGCCGGCATGATAATGAACGAGATCGGCGTGAGAGAAGCGCTTCAAGCCCTTTCGAGCCAAAAAACTACTTTCGGGGGTAGAGAGGTAGCTAGATTTGCCGTTATTGTCGAGACAACCGATCCGGCCGAGAAAGCAGCCATAGAAAGACTTAATTTGCCCCTAGTGGAAGCCGTCGAACTTTTTGATCGGGGCATGATAAGGCAGGAGAGGACAGAAATCCTTAAACGAAAATTACGCGCCAGGGGTATCAGCAATAAAGATATCGGCAGGCTGGAACTGCCGACCGAGGACATAAGCGCGCGCGTCGAAGAACTAACAACCGCCGGCGAAGGCATATATGTCGGCATACCGCAGATCCCTCAACCAGGCAGCATGTTTTCCGCATATGGGGCAGTGGCCGGAGTCGTAAGGGCTATAATCAATCAAGAGACTACTAAGATATTCGTAATAGACCTGCCGGCAATAGAGCATCCTAGCGTACAATTGCAGCAAGACCTCGAGAACTACAGAAAGGCAATGGAATTCCTTAAGCACGCCTAACCAGCACCAACCAAGTAACCTCTTGCTCTGCAGCTGTACCGTCAAATACCCGAAAACCTTAATGGCAGCAATAGAAGGTCCACGGTTCCATGTCCTGTTTTTGCCTGCCCTTCGTTCAGTCAAAATTTCTTAACGCTTTTTGACTGGTCAGAA
>PEWV01000039.1 GCA_002780005.1 Candidatus Aquitaenariimonas noxiae
AATTCTTATTTATTTTATATTGGCGGCGAGAAAACTTGTCCTGAGAAAAATCGAAGGATTTATAAAAGGTGTTTTTAACATTTTTAGAGACCAAAAAGCGAGAACTATTATACAGAAAATTTTTGTCTTAATTCTTCTTGATTATTCCCTTAAGGTTTTAGCTGTTTGCCTGAACTATTCGTCCATCCTGCAGATAAATTATTTTTGAGGCTTGAAAACCTAGCTTTGGGTTATGTGTAACAACAAAAATTGTCAAGTTCTGTTCTTTATTGAGTTGTTTAAAAATATCTATTATTTCTTGGGAGCTCTTGGTATCTAAATTTTCTGTCGGTTCATCCGCGAGAAGCAGTTTTGATGAAATAACCAAAGCTCTGGCAATGGCAACTCTTTGTTTTTCACCACCAGACAGCTGGGCTGGTATATGATTGAGACGGTGCTCCAATCCTACTTTCTCAAGAATCGCGATTGCCCTCTGGCTATTCTGCACAAAAGGTGTAGCAATTAGAAACAGTAATATTATAATTATGAAAAATGAACGCATCATATTGTAGTTTCTCTTGCAAAGTTATGAACGTTTGCCATACTTCAGGTAAACACTGCAGACTTCCCGTTCCTTTGGTTTGCATTTCTTTACTTCCCAGCATTGAGTTGTATCTAATATCTGTCTTACCCCTTCTATGTTAATGTGCTTTTTTTGCAGCAATTCTTTTATGTGCTCGAGCCTATCCATGTCACACTTCGAATAAAACCTATTCTTCCCTAAACGTGTAGGTTTAATTAATCCTTTTCTCTCCCAGATCCTAAGTGTAGCCGGGCAAACTTTTAAAGACTTGGAAACTATGCCAATAGTATAAACCGGTTCCTTATATCCACATTCCATCTTAAACCTCCTCTTTTTCTTCAATCAGAGGTTTTTATATCATATATAAATGGTATTGTCAAATGAATTGAAACTAATTACTCGACGATATCCCCAATGATAGGCTCAACCTTTACGTCCTGTCGTTCCAAATATTTTCTTCCCTTCTCCAGATTCTCTTTTGTGCCGCTTAATTCCAGAGTAACCTCACCTACTGTTTCCGTAATATTTGCCCGACGGATATTCGGTATTACATTGTACTTCTTTGCCATAGTATAAATCACAGGCTTCTTAATTAACCTTTGGGGAAATACTAAATGCACCATTTTCTTTGCCATAACTCACTCCTCCTTTTTTCGTAGACTGCAAAACTCTACATAATCTATCAATTTTGTTATACTTGGATTTTCTCCGCAGATTGGACACTTGGGATCCTTGGTGACTTTCACCTTACGAAAAGATGAATCGAGCGCATTAAATACCAAAAGCTTCCCCGTCAAAAGTTCGCCTGTGCCCAAAACGAATTTCAACACCTCATTTGCCTGAATTACTCCTATTACGCCTGCAACCGCACCCAGAATCCCTGCTTCTTGACAACTCGGCACAAGCCCCGGAGGAGGCGGCTCAGGAAAAAGACATCTGTAACATGCGCTCTCGCCGGGTATAATCGTAATTGCCTGGCCGTCAAATCTGAATATCCCCCCATGGGATAAAGGTTTTTTCGATAATACACAGGCATCGTTTACTAAATATCTTGTGGGGAAATTATCCGAACCATCTACAACAATGTCATAATCTTTTATAATATCCAAAATATTCTCAGAAGTAACCCTAAGATTATAAATAATCACCTTTACATCTTCATTAATCGCATTAATTCTATCACGGGCAGATTCTACCTTTGGCCTGCCCACCTCTTTTACTGAGTGGATAATCTGCCTCTGCAGGTTGTTAAGTTCAACTTTATCTGAATCAACAATGCCAATCGTCCCGATGCCGGCAGAAGCTAAATATAAGGCCGCCGGAGAACCGAGGCCGCCCGCGCCTATTATTAGAACTTTTGCGGCAAGTAATTTCTCCTGTCCTTTCCCGCCTACATTTGGCAGAATTATTTGTCTGGAATATCTTTCAATTTGGTCTTCTCGTAATTCCATTATCTCCCTCCTGCTATTGCCGGGATTATAGATACTTCATCGCCATCTTTTAGCGAAGTACTGTCCTGTTTCAGAAAGCGCACGTCTTCCTCATTTACGTAGATATTGATAAACCTGCGGACTTTCCCGGTTTCATCGCATATTCTTTCCTTTAAACCCGGAAAGTTCTTCTCCAAATCATCAATCAACTCTCTGATGTTGGATCCATTTGCTTCAACATCTGCTTGATTCTTGGTCAGCTTCTGAAGCGGTGTAGGAATCATTACTTTAACTGCCATATTAAGGCCTCCTTGTGTACCAACACAACACCGGCGCAATTCCGATCAGCGCCGGGTGTCTATATTTTCACGCTCTCCTCGAAATGCGCTATGTTGGGTTTTATCTTTATGGGTTTGCCAATTTTTTCAACCACAGCCTCCTGCGTCTTTAAACCGTTGCCAGTGATACTTACGACAATTGACTCATCTTTAGGGATCCTGCCCTGCTCAATTAGTTTTTTGGCAACACCCAAGGTAACACCTCCGGCTGTTTCAGTAAAAATTCCTTCGGTTACAGCTAAAAGTTTTATCGCCTCAACAATTTCATCGTCAGAGACATCTTCTGCCCAGCCTCCTGTTTCTTTTACAGTTGCCAAGGCATACACTCCATCAGCAGGATTTCCTATGGCCAAAGACTTGGCGATGGTATTAGGCTTAACGGGTTTGATGATCTCTGCGTTTTCCTTTATCGCCGTCACTATGGGAGAGCATCCGGTTGCCTGGGCAGCATAGATTTTTGTCTGAAGCCTATCAATCAATCCAAGGGCTTTAAATTCTTTTAGGCCTTTCCAGATTTTGGTAATGAGTGAACCTCCGGCGCAAGGGACGATTATATGTTTAGGCGCTTTCCAGCCCAATTGCTCTGCAATCTCATACCCGTAAGTCTTTGAACCCTCTGCATAATAAGGCCTGATATTGATATTCACAAATGCCCATTTGTAAATTGTCGCAATCTCAGAGCAAAGCCTGTTTACCTGATCGTAATTGCCTTCCACCGCTACTAAGATGGGATTATAAATAAGCGCCCCCACAACCTTGCCCAGCTCAAGGTTAGCGGGAATAAAGATATATCTTTTTAAGCCAGCTACGGCTGCTTGCGCAGCAACTGAATTAGCTAGATTCCCGGTAGATGCGCAAGCGACTGTATTAAATCCGAATTCCTTAGCCTTGGATAAAGCCACACTAACCACTCTGTCTTTAAAAGAAAGGGTAGGGTGGCATACAGAATCATCTTTTATATAAAGCTCTTTTACTCCCAGCGCCTTTTCTAAATTCCTTGCCCTGATTAACGGAGTAAACCCTGAATTTAAGCCGCAAGTTTGTTCTCCATCCAAAGGTAAAAGCTCTTTATAGCGCCAAAGATTTTCAGGCCGCGATTCTATTAACTCTTTGGTCAACTTCTTCTTTATTCTTTCATAGTCATAAACCGCTTCCAGCGGCCCAAAACAGTATTCGCATACATATAATGGCTCTTTGGGATACTCCCTGCCGCACTCCCTGCACTTTAATCCTTTTACATAACTCATGTCTTCACCTCATACTTTCTTAATAACTAATTTCCAATGTTCGGCTATTTTTTCTACCTTGAGAATTTGGTGGCCTTCCTCTTTGACGCTTGCCGTCACATTAATAACAGGTTCACCGTCATCCAATACAACTTCTAATATCGAACCTGCCTCCATACCTTCTAACGTCAATTTTGTCTTAACAAAGTTAAGCGGGCAAGGCACCCCCTTTAAATCCATGTATTGGTCAATCTTAATATTGCTCATAGAATTTCTCTCTTTATTTCTTCCAGATTTTGTCTTTCTAAAGCCTCTACGAATCTTTCTCCCTTTTCTGCAATTCTGTTATAGCAATGGATTGTATTTTTGATAATCTTAGGAATATCTTTTTCACCGATAAAATCAGCTATCTTTATCCCGAATTTTGGGAAACGGCCTACTTTTCCGCCGATGTAAACGGCAAAACCGGTTTTCTTCAGCTTCCAGGCATTGACCGGACAGACTCGGATGCAATCTCCTTCAAAAAAGCAGTTTTCTTTTCTGTATACCGGCCGTTTATTTTTATCCATAACAATAGCGGGCTCTCTCTTCCCCCGGCCGCAGACTTTTTCGCACACCTTCGCGCATAAAGTACAACCGATGCATTTACCCAAATCCACCTCAGGCTCTCCTTGCGCCAGAAAACCAAGGTCGTTTTCCTGCGGCTTGGCGCAGGAATTAAGACAACCGCTGATTGCCACTTTGAATTTTTTCGGGACGTTTTTTCCAAAAGCTACGCGATCCAATTTTTGGGCGAGCTGTTCTGTGTCTACAAACCCGAATCGGCATACGCTCGAACCGGGACAAGCAATTAGATTTCTTGAGCGCGGACCGCAGGCGCCCCTTAAAATACCGGATTTCTTCAGATCCTTTAGCAGCTTTAGAATATTCTTTATATGAATCCAGGGAATTTCAATCCCCTGCCGAGTAGATACATGAACATAGTCCCGGCCGTATTTCTTAGCTATCGCAGAATACTTCTTTAAAATATCTGCCTTTAAATAGCCTCCGGGAATGCGGGTGCGCAGGATAAAATAATCCTTCTGCTTCTGCTTTATAATGCCGCCTGTCCTTAACCCCTGCAGTTCGGCATCACTATAGTTTTTCTTTTGCATGAGAATTCCTCTTATGCCTCAAAATATTGCTGCATAGAAAAGTATCTTTCTCCTGTATCAGGCAATATCACGACAACGGTCTTACCTTTGCCTAAGTCACGAGCCACCTTTAACGCTACCGAGGCAGCAGCTCCGGCTGAGATCCCTACGAATAACCCTTCTTCCCTAGCCAGCTTGCGTGAAGTGCTAAATGCTTCATTATCTTCAACAGTAATTATTTCATCGATAATCTCCCTATTCAAAATATCGGGAACGAAGCCTGCGCCAATACCCTGAATCTTATGCGGCCCAGGTTCTTTCCCGGAAAGAACTGCGCTTGCTTTGGGTTCAACTGCGATTATTTTTATTTTCGGATTTTTCTTCTTCAGAACCTCTCCTACTCCAGTTATTGTTCCACCCGTACCCACACCCGCAATAAAGGCATCAACCTTACCATCTGTAACTCTCAAGATCTCCTGCGCTGTTGTCCTTCTGTGAATTTCAGGATTAGCCTCATTCTTAAACTGTTGAGGCATGTAACTGTTTGGAATCTTCTTTAAGAGCTCCTCTGCCTTTTTGATAGACCCCTTCATACCTTCGGTTCCAGAAGTAAGCACAACCTCTGCGCCGTAAGATTTGAGTATATAGATTCTCTCTAGACTCATCGTTTCAGGCATAGTCAGTATGCACTTGTACCCTTTAATAGCGGCGATCATAGCTAAGCCAATCCCTGTATTACCGCTCGTCGGTTCAATAATCGTGAAGCCATCTTTAAGAAACCCCTTATTTTCCGCGTCCTCAATCATAGCTAAGCAGATTCTATCCTTTACGCTGCCGCCGGGGTTAAACATCTCTAGTTTAGCCAAGATCTCGGCTGAATCCTCACCAGCTATATGGTTAAGCCGAACCATCGGTGTTTGCCCAATCAATTCCATAACATTATTTGCTATCCGATCAGAAAAAGGCATACCCCCTCCCATGTAATAAACAAACTCTAATTTATCTTCGGATTTCAAGACTGTAGCCCCATATTTATCTTTTGCGATAATCTCTCCATTTAACTCTACAGTAACTACCTCTGGCCTGATTTTCTTTACATCTAACAAACCCTGAATAGTCAGAGGGTTTGCAATTTCTTCTTTTTTTCCGTTTACAAAAATTGTGATTGACATTTCACTACCTCCTTAAGTCCTTTAGTGCTGTTCCTATAAATTCTAAAGTTCTGTCTAAATCCTGGACGCTATGCGCTGTAGAAAGGAAATTTGCCTCAAACGCCGAAGGAGAAAAATAGACACCGCTTTTTAGTAAACTGTGGAAGAATTTCTTAAACAATCTTACGTCTTGCGTCTTAGCCGAGCTAAAATCCATGACTTTCTTGTCACTAAAAAACAGGCTAAATATTGAACCAATATGATTAATCTTGAGTTTTATCTTGGAATCCGATGCCTTTTCTTCTATTTTTCCGCAAAACTTTTTTGTCCTTTTTTCTAAAACTGGATAGGGGTTATCTTTTTTTAGTATATTCAATGTCGCTATGCCTGCGCTAACTGCTATGGGGTTTCCTGAGAGCGTTCCTGCCTGATAAACCGGGCCCTCCGGAGCCAGTAGCTGCATTATCTCTTTCTTCCCTCCGAAAGCACCCACAGGTAACCCTCCTCCGATAATCTTGCCTAAACAGGTCAAATCCGGCTTTACCTTAAAATATCCTTGCGCTCCGGTATATGAAAGCCTGAATCCTGTAATAACTTCATCAAAGATAAGAACGATATTGTATTTATCCGCAATCTTTCTCAATGATTGCAAAAATCCTTCTTCTGGCAAAACTACACCGCAGTTTGCCAGCACCGGCTCTACAATGACCGCTGCCAGGTCCTTTTGATATTTTTTTACTGTCTCCTTAACTTTCTCTATATCGTTATAAGGGAGAACTAATGTGTGTTTAATAAAATCTTTTGGCACCCCTGCGCTGGCTGGAATACCCAATGTTGCCTGGCCTGAGCCGGCTTTCACTAAAAGATAATCCGCATGGCCGTGGTATGCGCCTTCAAATTTTATTATCTTGTCTTTTTTCGTATAAGCTCTGGCAAGCCTGATCGCTCCCATTACCGCCTCGGTGCCGGAATTGGTAAGTCTTATTTGTTCGATAGAAGGAAAGGCCTCCACAATGAGTTTTGCTAATTCTATTTCGAGTCTTGTAGCTGTCCCAAAGCTTGTGCCTTGCTTTATAGTTTCTAACAACGCTGCGGTAACTTTGGGGTTCGCGTGCCCTAAAATTAAGACTCCCCAGCTCATGCAGTAGTCAATAAATTCCTTATCGCATTCGCCATAAATCTTCGAACCCTTACCTTGCTTTATGAAAACCGGGTATCCGCCTACTGCCCGGAATGAACGCACCGGGCTATTTACTCCTCCGGGAATAAATTTCCTTGCCTCATCAAATAGACTTTTAGCTATCTCTATACCAACCATCTTAATACCTCTTTGCCAAAATAAGATATAATCAGATCTGCTCCGGCTCTTTTAATGGAGGTAAGGATCTCAAATACAAGATCCTTCTCTTCGATTTTATCTCCACCTGCCAATTTCTTTATCATGCTGTATTCTCCGCTAACATTATATGCGGCGATAGGCACATCAAACTTCTGCTTTGCGCGATAAATAATATCTAAATAAACTAAAGCCGGCTTTACCATAACAATGTCAGCCCCTTCGTCGATATCCTGTTTTATCTCTCTTAAAGCCTCATTGCTATTTCTATAATCCATCTGGTAAGATTTCCTGTCGCCAAACTGTGGAGCAGAATCTAAAGCCTCCCTAAAGGGCCCGTAAAAGTTAGAAGCGTATTTTGCTGAATAGGCTAAAATGCCTGTATCACCAAATCCATTCTTATCGAGCATCTCTCTTATCGCCCTAACCTGGCCATCCATCATTGCTGAAGGCGCAACAAGATCCGCGCCTGCCCTGGCATGGGAAAGCGCAGCCTTAGCCAATACTTTAATGGTCTCATCATTAAGTATTTTATTACCTATGGCTATTCCGCAATGTCCATGAGTGGTATATCCGCATAGACACACATCTGTAATTACAATCAGTTTTCTGAATTCCCTCTTTATTGCTCTTATTGCCTTTTGCACAATGCCATCATCTCTATATGCCTGGCCTCCTATCTCATCCTTGGCATTAGGAATACCGAATAAAAGTATAGATCTTAGTCCTTTTATCTTTGATATATCTCTAAGTAGATTATCGATTGAAAAATGATATACACCGAGCATGGACTTTATTTCTTTTTTTACGTTCCTCCCTTCAACCACGAAATATGGCAAAATAATATCCTTGGGGCTAAGTTGGGTTTGACTTATCCAATCCCTTAAATTAGCATTACGCCTTAATCTTCTTAACCTTGTAACTTGCATCTTTTTATCTCCCGCAAAGTCATATCTCCGATAGAACGAATCTTAACTTTCTTTGGCACTCTTTTATATCTTTTCTTAAAATTCCTTACTGTAGAAGGGCTGGTAAAAATAATCTCGTTAAAATTCCTCAAATCCAGATCAGGCAAATCATCAGGCACAACATTCCTGTAAGCGAAGCTCGAAGTAACCCTTGCCCCTAATCTTTTTAGTTCATTTTCCAGCCCCTTGTCAGAAATATCTGAACGGGGAAGAAATATTTTCTTACTCTTTAAGTCTATCTTCTTAAATTCTTCTATCAATCCCTTTGACGATTCTTTTTGAGGCACTAAATCTGCCTTAATTCCAAAATCCAAGAGGCGATTTTTGGTAGAATTCCCCACAGCCGCAATCTTTATTCCGTTCAGCGTCCTTGAATCAAATCCAACAGATTCTAACCTTTTGAAAAAATACTCCGCGCTATAACGGCTGGCAAAAATAACCCAGTCATAATCACTGATATTCTTTAGGTAATTATCAAATTCTCCGTAATCATCCATTGGCTCTATCTTGATCAGAGGTAGATGAAAATATGAGCCCTTTATGAAAAACCTCTCCTTAGACAATCCGGTAAAAAGAATCTTTTTATTCTTCCTTAACCAATTAAATCGCTTCCTCAACTTTACGACATCTCCAACAATAATTATTGCGGGTGGCCTAATTCTTTCTCTTTTAGCCCTCTTCACAATATCTTCTAAGTTTGCGCTTAAAACCTTTTGTGTTGCAAGAGTCGCATTCTGGATTATCGCACAACCAGTGTCCTTTGGTTTGCCTGCCTTAATTAACTCCTTGACTATTTCCGGCAGGTTTTCTACTGCCATATAAAACACAACTGTCCCGATTTTACTTAAGGCCATCCAATCAATACTGCTTGTTTTTTTCTTTGTATCCTCATGCCCAGTAACAAAAGCGCAAGTAGAAGCAAATCTCCTATCAGTAAGCGGTATCCCTGCGAAACTGGCCGCGCCACTGGCAGCAGTAACCCCTGGCACTAACTCAAAATCTATCTTGTTTCTAACTAATACTTCTAACTCCTGGGAAAGGCGGCTAAAGATAGAAACATCTCCGTTTTTAAGCCGCACCACCCTTTTGCCTTCCTTGACCTTTTTAATAACCAGGTTGCTTATCTTTTCCTGATGAATCAAGAAACCATCAGAATATCTACCTTTTTTCGCAACTTTATCGCAGCAGATAAGTTCTGCTCCGGCCTTTGTGTATTCCAGAAGCCTTCTATCCACAAGATAATCATAAATAACAACATCCGCTTCTTTAAGGATATTCAATCCTCTTACGGTTATTAAATCAGGCTTTCCAGGTCCTGCGCCTATAAAATAGACTTTATTCTTTTCCATCTTTAATATAAATTCCCCTTGCTTTCATTTTTCCGGTCTCTGTCAAAAATGTCTTTTCGATGATATCCACTAATCTCTGCTTATCTTTAATATGGTATTCGTCTTTCAGGTTAACCAGCCAGTCAGCATCCCATAGTATTTTGAAATTTAATGTATCAATTTCCCCGGGGCTATGGTGACTGGCGATTATCTGGCATACCTCCGAGATAATCTCCTCACTCACATGCAAGTCCCGGAGAATGCTTCTTGCTATGGGAGGGCCCTCTTTTTCCTGCAATTGACCGCCGGTAGAATTATACTTCTTTTCACACTCCTTTATGCCGATATCGTGCAATATTGCGCTGGCAGCGATTACCCCACTATCCCCACCTTCTTTTTGCGATATCTCCTTTGCATATTTTAAGACTTGCCAAGCGTGATGAATACGTCTTGTATCAGGGCCAAAGTATCCTTCCATTTTTTCTAATATTCTGCCCTCTAGGTCAAAGGAACCATTTTTTCTTACATCCAAAACGCTGACTAATTTAATAACCTCTGCAGAACCACTGCGAGTCACTATTGCCAGCGCACCCTGTAAGGGGTGTGGCTTGATGATCTCAAGCGGAATTCTCTCTGTTATTCTTTTTTCCAGCCCAAGACGCACTAGACCCGAAGCGGCAATAACAATCGCATCCAAATCGCCTGCGTCTAACTTTTCCAAACGCTCTTCAATATTCCCTCGGATACCAACTATATCAAAATCATCTCTATATTTACTCAATTGAGTCTTACGTCGAATGCTACTCGTTCCGATCCTTGCCCCCTGGGGAAGCTCCGCTAGTTTCAAACCATTTCTGGATACCAAGGCGTCGTAGGGATCTATGGATTTGGTTTGTGCCGCTACAACCAACCCCTCTTTTACCGTATCGGGTAAATCTTTTGCGCTATGGACAGCAAAATCAACCTTGTCTTTCAGAAGAGCTTCGTCTATCTCTCTTGTAAAAAAATCTGTCCCCTCTATCTGCGATATGGGCGTAACCTTATCTTTATCGCCATAAGTATCTATGCCTATAATCTCCGTTTTAAAATCAGGATAAAACCTTCTTAAAGCCAGCAAAATCTCCTCAACCTGCTTTAAAGCGAGAGGGCTAGTTCTGGTTCCAATGCGGTAAGTTTTCGCCATAATAAAGCTACCTCTTGATTTATTAGTTTTTCTATTCTTTCTGCTTCAAGCCGCTTCTTCTCTAAATTCTTTTGCACAATAAAACTTAAGTCCGTTAAATTAAATAATTCAACATTTTCTATCTCCTGCACCTTCGGGTCCACATCTCTTGGCATAGCTAAATCCACAATAAGCAACTTCCGAGAAATGGCGTGCCTTAAGGTTTCTTTCTTTATGATAAAATGCGGGCTTGTTGTTGCACTAATGATAATGTCTGCTTGCGTTACGAGCTGAGGTAGTTTATCAAAACGTACCGCACTCTGGCCGATCCTGGAGGCGAGCTCTTTTGCTTTATCAAAGGTCCTATTAGATACGAACACAACCCTTGGTTTCTCATCTTTTAAATATTCTAAAACCAGTTCCGTGACCTTCCCGGCTCCTATAATTATAATGGTCTTGTCGGAAAGGCCGCCTAGTTTTTCTTTGATAAAATCTATTGTCGAGCTTCCAATAGATACCTTACCTTCAGAAATCGCTGTCTCCCGGTGAATCCTTTTTGCATGAGCTATGGCGGCGTTAAAGGTCGTATCTAAATACCTATCTGTAAAGCCGAAGTTTCTTGCTTCTATAAATGCGGACTTCAGTTGTCCTAAAATCTGAGTCTCTCCCAGAATTAATGAATCCAATCCACAGGCAACCAAAAATAAATGCCTGATTGCTTCTTTATTGTCATAAATATATAGGCAAGGAATGACCGTTCCTTTGTTAATCTCATAAAATTGCGAAAGAAAACTCTGCAATTCTTCCACACCAGATTTCACATCCTCCACACTGGCATATAATTCCACTCTGTTGCAAGTAGAAAGGATAACCACTCCTTTAAGAATAGGGCTTTCTTTGAGCAACTGAAGCGCCTTTTCACGCCCTCTTTTAGAAAAGGCGAGTCTTTCCCTTACTTCAAGCGAACTAAACTTATGATTTGTGCCAATAACTACAATACTCATTCTATCTTTAGCTCCTCCTCAGTAATCTTTCCTTCTACGATTTTGAATGACCTGACCGACGGATTCTTATTATCTTTTAGGGAGATAATTACATATGATACTTCAGGATACAAGGCAAGCTCCACATCATGGTTTGAAGGATAAGCCTCGCTCGCCACATGCGAATGGTATATCCCAATTATTTCCTCGCCCTTGTTTCTTATCTCCTTCATCACTTTTAATTGTTCCCTGGCGTCCATGAAAAAAGTCTCAGGACTCTTGTCGGAGTTTGTCATCCCATAAACTCTCGCAATTCTTCCTTGGCTACCTGACAATATGCCGCATGCCTCATTAGGAAATTCCTTTTTAGAATGCTCTACCATCTGTTTAACCAAATCTTCGGTAATAGAGATCATCTTTTAACCCCCAAAAGTAAAAGTATAGAATAACAAATTATTATACTTAATATAGGCGTTAGCACCCAAACCTTCAGTATTTTCTTGGTTATAGGATGAAATAGTGTCTCACTATGGTTTTTCTCTTCCTTCGCAGTATGTATTGCCAGAATCGACAAAGAGGAAAACTGAACATAAGGCGCCGGAAGGCCTAAAAGCGAACATGCAATAATAAAAGTACTGACTACCAATGAGACGATTGAGGCCGATATCGTACCCAAGGGAACTATCTCTTTACTTACGGTATTGAGCACTCCTTTGCCTAAGATAAGACCCCCAAAACCAAAGAGCAGGGAAAAAACTAAAAAACCTACGCTTGGACTTACTATATTTGCCGCCATAAGAGGCCCTACGACATTAGCTACATTATTAGTGCCAATTCCAAATGCGCTATAGAAGTCAGTGAAAAGTGTCCACTTTTTAAGCTTAGCCTCATGGCAGAAAAATTTTTCATAGAATCTTAAATTCTTCTGCCGAGGCGGATAAATCTTGCGTGCAATAAAATAAGTAAGAAAATATGATAGGGCAGATATGCCGACCCAGACGAAAATCAAATATCTGATCAGAGAAAAATTTAAAGATTTGAAATAAAGCCCTGCCCCCACAAAAGAACTAACGATAATTATACTTGTCGACTGTGGTATCTTAAGAATATTCGCCAAAAATAATGCGATACAGGCCGAAAAAAGAATCACCAATACCACTGGTTGAGTAATAAGTTCTGGAGCGATAATTTTACTGCTTAATGTCTTTGCAACTCTTCCCCCTACAAGCAAGGCCCCTATAATCACAAATATAGTAAAAAAAACTACAGCTCTATTCTTTTTAATAATGTTACTACCTACACTAGGAGCAAATGAAACCGCTAAGCCTGAGGCCCCCATGTTCATTGCCCAAAATATAGAAATGATTATAAGAAGTAATATCTCAATCAATTTCCCACCTCAAATCCCATCGCCAGCCACATTCTTCAGCGGCCGGGTATGTATCCCGCATTCACCCCCGCATTTACTCGTGCCAATCCAGCGTCCGGCACGTTCATTTTCATCAGTGGTGATCTTTGTGCAAGGAAGGCACCCCAAGGACCTATAGCCTTTGCCATAAAGTGGATTTACCTTTACTCCGTAGAGAGCCAAATATTGCCAAACTTCCCGTTCTTTCCAGATGAGAATAGGGTTTAGCTTAATCAGCCCCTTATCCCGCTCCTCAACCTCTTTAAAATCTGTGCGCGTCCTTCCCTCTGTGCAACGCAGCCCAGTAACCCAGCATGTTACATTCATTTCTTCTATAGCCCTTCTTGTGGGTTCTACTTTTAATATGTCGCAGCACTTATCAGGGTCGGTTTCATAAAGTTTATCAGGAATTTTAACATCGCTTTTGTAAACCTTTATCTCTGGATACCGAGCTACTATCTCCTGCATAAATTGGACAGTCTCTTTCGGCTTAAATCTTGTGGTAACTATAAATCCGCGGATTTTTGGACTAACCTTCTTGGCCAAGTCCCAGACCGTCACTGAATCTTTTCCTAAGCTATTGGCCACAACCAACCCCTCACCGTATTTTTTATAGGCCGCATCTATCAGGGCTAAAGATCTGCCTACCTTTTCTTTAAAATTCAGAGCCTCCACCAACTCCTTTAAATCATCCTTGTTATCGAGCAAGCTCATTTTTACTATCCCCCCTTTACATATAAATATAGTTAAGATATTACATATAAATGATATTTATATATTATAAGCAAAAAAAATTAAATCTGATAAACCATAGCGCCCTCCGTACTCTTGGCTTTATTAGCTATATCTTCAAAATTGACTTTATCCAACACCTTAACCATAGCCCCCTCTACCTCTTTCCAAATAGCCGTAAATACGGATTTTTTCTGAGTTGCAGTATCCGCCAATTGTAAAAGAGGGCCTTTAATCTTACGCATCACTTCGCCTAAGCTTATTTCGCGAGGCGCCTTTGCCAGTCTATATCCTCCTTGTTTGCCTCTCACGCTTTCTACTAGCCCTGCGCTTTTTAGCTGAATTAGAATCTGCTCCAGATATTTAATCGGGATATCTTGTCTCTTGGCTATCGCAGACACCTGAATCAGCGCCCGGCCTGGCCAGTTTAAAGCTAATTCTAAAAGCGCCCTGCAAGAATATTCACTCTCGGCTGAAATCCTCATTTTATCACCGTCTACTTAAGTATGTCTATCAACATAGTAAAGTATATATTATCTTTACTAGTTTGTCAAGAAGAAAACCTTCACCACTTGCGACAACCAGTGAAGGCTTTTAGGCTATGTTAAATTTTTTGTTATGTCCTTATGTTATTGTTAACCGTACAAAAATACACTCCGTCAATTCTTTATCTATTGCAAACTGAGATTGCCCAATTTGGAAAACATATGAAGGAAATTTTTGAATTAAGCCTACCCGACCACCTAAGTATTAGCTTTAGATTTCCAACAAGGGATGTTTAAGAAGCGTACAAATATTTTTCAAGAGCCGGATTGAATAAATTTGCAAGAAACAAAGAGGAAACAAACATATCGTATCTTGGCATAAACCTAAAAATTAAAAAAGAGGCTATGCCAGCTATTGAGCCGAAGATAAAACCTTTTAACCTATCGTATCCGGAGGTCTTTGGTTCAATAAGCATAATGAAGAGAAAAAACCAGCTTATAATCCTAAGAGGATTAATGCCGGAAATAAAAAACAGGCCCATAAAAAAGCTCAAAAAACCTAAGATATGAGAAAACTTTCTATAAGTATAAGCAAAATATAACCCAAAGATTATGATTAAAAAGATATTCGACTCTATGTTCCAGGTGAGCGGTATTTTAAAAAGCGTGGCCGTAAAGAGGCTAAAATTTGCGGGGTTAAAAATGTGCTTATGCTTAAAGCTAATAATATGTTTTGAAAGTATGGCGAGAGTAGAAAAAATGGCAAGGATAAACCAGGGCTGGCGATAGTCTAAGATACCCGAAATGATAAAACCGCTAATAATCGCACTGTTGGGGAAAATTGCCTTTTTAAAGAACCGATTATTTATAAGTAAATCCAAGATGGAACATAATAATACCCCGCTTATTACCCAAATAGCAAACCTAAAACCTTCTTGCGGGGCCTTTATGGCAAAAAGCAAGCCCAAAAGAATAATTACCAGATTCTTGCTGTCTTTTAGGAACTTAATCATTCTTCCACAATTAACTTGCCCTTCATGCTTGAATGGCCTTTCCCGCAATACACAGAACAGACGATATCAAACTTGCCTGCTTTATCAGCGAAGAACTCTATCTTTTTTGCCTCTTGCTTCGTAACAGTAACATTTATGCCATATTCCTTTATATATACTCCATGTGTGACATCGCGCGAGGTTATCACCAGTTTCACTATATCGCCCTTTTTAACTACTACGGGATCCGGGGAGAATCCGAATTGGTATGCTTCTGACTTTATCTCTTTAATCTTAGAAATATACTTTTGCGGATCCTTTTTAAATTCTTCTACACACATTGCGCAACAAAAATAATAAGTCTTGCCTTCATAAACATAAGAATACTCTTTTGAAGCAGGTTCGTGCAGGACAGGACAGATCCCCGCGTTTTGCTCAACCTGCATAACTTCTTTATGCATATGATCACCATCACCGTAAGAATAGTCAGAGTATGATAATATAACGCTAACTAAAATTAAACTGAGGATTATTTTCATCTTTTACCTCCCATAGATTCTACTGCTTTCCTTATTTTCTTATATTATACATTGAATTTTTTGACCGTACAAAAATATTTTCAGCTAATTCCTTATCTATAGCAAACTGCGACTGACCGATTTGGAAAACATAAGAAGGAAAACTCTGAATCAAGGTTATTTCCATCCCCGGCAGTATATTCATGGCCATAAGTTTCTGGAGTTTCTTATGGTCTTTTGAATGTATATATGCGACTTCGCCTTTTTGGTTT
>PEWV01000030.1 GCA_002780005.1 Candidatus Aquitaenariimonas noxiae
TCGTTCGCTGTCACCCCCTTCCTAAAAAAGGAAGGAGCTGAATGGAAAAGTTGTGCCGGAGGCATTAATATGGAAAGAAAAATAATAGATTTTCATACGCATACATTTTTTAGCGACGGAGAGTTGATCCCGAGCGAGCTTGTAAGACGGGCCTACCAGAAAGGCTACAAGGCTATCGGGATTTGCGATCACGTGGATTCCTCAAATATAGATTTTGTCGTTCCAAGAATCGCAAAGGCAGCCACGGTGCTTAACCGCTACTGGGACATAGAAGTTGTTCCCGGGGCTGAATTGACCCATGTTCCCGTGGAAGAGATAAAACCATTAACTAAGCTTGCAAGAAAGCTGGGCGCGAAAATAGTCATATGTCACGGGGAGACCGTTTCAGAGCCTGTTATAAAGGGGACAAACAGGGAAGCTATTAAAGCCGGCGTTGACATACTCGCCCATCCGGGCTTGATAACTAAGGGAGATGTATCATTGGCAAAGAAGATGGGGGTGTATCTGGAGATCACAACTAAAAAAAGCCACCTTAAGACTAATAGGCATCTTGTGAAGCTAGCGAGGGAAACAGGCGCCAAATTGATTCTTAATACGGATTCCCACTGCGAAGAAGGCCTATTAACATACGGAAAGGCGGTTAGTTTTTTGTCAAAATTAGGCTTAGTGGGTAAAGAAATTAATGATGTATTCAAGAATTCCCGTGATTTGTTAAGAAGCATAAAAAGATAAAATTATAAAAATTTCTTGACAAACCTTTGTTTTGTGATATACTTGCTAAGAGTTGTAAGTTAGCGAATATAAAAAGTTAGTTCAGGCTATACCACCATAGATAACTTCAATCAGACCGAGGAAGGAGGGAGGAAAAAAGACCGGTCAGGAGCTATCACACTATGGGTATGGATATATATAGGAAATAATAAAGAGGCTACTATAGAGAAAAAATAAGCTATAGCCCTCGAGAAAATAGATAAACGATTTACTACCTTTAAGGAGGTAACGAAATGAAATTATTAACAGCTATTTGTGCTTTGGCACTAGTAGTTAGCTTTGCGGCAGTCGCAAGTGCAGAAGTACAAAACGTGAAAGTCAGCGGTGACCTGACTATGTATACAATCTGGCGCAACAACTATGATTTAGGCTCAAATGACGATCTAGCACCAGGGCTAATAGGCGTAGAGGCTGCGTCGCAGAACTGGTTTCAGTCAGCTGCAGAAGTTCAGGTAGATGCAGACTTGACAGATAACGTGTCAACATGCATCAGAATGATTAACCAGAGAGACTGGGATGATCCGGAAGTCGGATCAGATTACACAGCATCAGTGAACACCTTAGACGTCCTGGTAGACCTGGCATATGTAAGACTAAAGGAAATTCTTTATTCGCCATTGACAGTGACCATCGGCCGCCAGGATCTATGGTTTGGCCAGGGTTTCATAGTCGGCGCGAAGCAGAGAGACCCGTCCGCAACGATCGCAGCTAACGAATACACTGTTATCAACTCCTTTGATGCTATCAGGGCAACGTTAGACTACAATCCTTGGACGATCGATCTAGTTTACTCCAAGATCGAAGAAAACTCGAACGAGAGTTACGACCCGATAGGCAAGAACGATGACGTCGATCTCTATATTGCAAACGTTGGTTATAAGTTTGACAGCTATAAAGGCGAAGTAGAAGCATACTATGTTGGTCTTTTTGACAGATCGGATGTTGTTGCTTTGAACGAGTCCAACGAAACCGATACGATCGGTCTCCGCGGAAGCTTTGATCCTATTGCTGACATGACAATCGGAGCGGAAGGTGCCTATCAATTTGGTGATTTCGCCCAAGCGACAGGCGTAGACAAACCGTTCATAGAGAGAGACAGACACGCATGGGCCACGGATTTAAGTGGTGAATACAGATGGCCGAACGTGAAATGGACGCCGAAACTCGGATTAGAGTATGTTTATTATTCAGGTGAAGAGAATGATAAATTTACCGATTCGGGTGACTGGCGCGGTTGGAATCCTGTATTTAGAGGTAAGACTTTTTCAGCCATACGTGAATTCCAGAACATCTATTATCGGACGAATTTCAGGACAGACTCTGCTTTCTACAACTACGAACAAAACCCTGATCAGGATTCTGGAATGTCAAACGAACACCAGATTATCGTAACGGGCCAGTTAAAGCCTACAGAGAACGTGACGTTTGACGCGGAATATGCTCATTTCATCCAGGCTCAAAAGTCGGATCCTGCAAACACCAAAGCTGACCTCGGTGACGAACTTGATTTTGCATTGACATATAACTACACCGAAGACGTTACTTTTGGCTTGTTAGCAGCATGGTTCATACCTGGTTCATATTTTCCAAATGGCCAGGATGACACAGCCGCTGACCTCGTTGGCAGCATGAAGGTAAGTTTCTAACTTCCATCGAAGTTTTGGTAGGGTGGTCCAAATACCCCTGCACCATTGTGGTGCAGGGGTATTTTTTTATCATCTTGACAAAGAAATTATTTATGGTTATAATCTAAATTAATAAAGGGGAAAACATGGTAGCTGACATAGAGAATGTCTTCAAATTTGCCTTCAAAGATAAAAATTGGATAATCAAGATGCTTATTGGCGGTGTGTTGGCGATAATACCTGTGGTTAATTTTATCGTTTTTGGTTACGTGCTTAAGGTATTAAAAGACGCTAAGGAAGGCAAAGAGGCGCGGCTCCCCGAGTGGGAAGATTTCGGCGCATTATTTAAAGACGGCCTAACCGTTTTTATAATCGTTTTAGCATATGCTTTAATAATATGTATTATATGGCTTATAGGCATCTTAATAAGCATTATACCTGTAATAGGATGCCTGAGCCTTCTATTATTTCCCATATTAATCGCGGCATTGATCCTGATCCCGCCTGCGGCTAATATAAGCTTATGCAGGTATCTGGATAAGGGGACGATTAAGGAAGCGTTGAAGTTAAAAGAGGTATTAGAAGAGTTCAAATCCAAATTTAGCGACTATCTTATGGTAACGCTTATAAATGCCGCGATAGGCTTGATAGCGTCTGTTACCTTTTGTCTTGCGCCATTCATATATTTTTGGCTTTGGCTTATAACAGCCAGATTATTCGGCGAAATTTATGGAACAAGGCCGACGAAATTTAGTATTTAAGTTAGTAGATAGGGGTAAGTAGGTAGTAGTCAGGGTGGAGAAAAAGCTCCACCTATTTTTATTTCATTACAAGTGAAAATACTAATAAAACAATCTCAAAATAAGACCCTATTATACCAAGCCTTATTTATTATTATTGTTACGGCTCTCTTCTTTTTAGGCTTTCTTTTTCCATCCGAGCGCGTTGAGCCTCTCATATCAGGGCCACTTTGCCTATTCAAAAGATTTACAGGATTGCCTTGTTTATTTTGCGGTTTTACACATAGCCTGATCAGTTCATTCAAGCTTTCTTTTAAAGAAGCCTTTTTTTATAATCCCGCCGGGATTTTATTATTTTTTGTCTTTATAACAGCGGTAATAAATTCTTTTTTAGGCTTGTCAGTAAAAAGACAGGTTATATTATATTTAAATAGGCCAGAGAAGTTTATAATCATTTTAGGTGTAGTTCTTTTATTGGTTTTGACATGGATTTTTAGACTTAGGACATTTCCTAGTCCCTAATCCCTAACTGCCAACCCCTAGCTACTAATTAAGGAGGCTATATGAAAATAAAAGTTCCGCTGAAGAAAGCAAACAGGCTCGTGAATCACGGCCCCGTGATTTTGGTGAGCTCCTTTTATAAAGGCAGGCCAAATATATGCACTGTTGCCTGGAATATGCCTGTAGATTTCGACCCGCCAAAAGTGGCGTGCGTGATAGGGGACGACAATTACTCTTTCGAATGCATAAAAAATACCGGTGAGTTTGTCATAAATATACCGGGTAAGTCGCTCCTTAAAAAAGTTATTCAATGCGGCAGCGTGTCAGGCAAAAATATAGACAAATTCAAGGAATTCGGCCTGACCCCTATCGCGGCGTCAAAGGTAAAACCGCCGTTAATTAAAGAGTGCGTGGCCCACCTGGAATGTAAATTATTGAGAAAGGACCTTGCCGTCGAATATAATATCTTTCTGGCCGAAATCTTGTGCGCCTGGGCCGAGAAGTCATTTTTTAAGAATAACCGGCTGCTTGTGGAAAAAAGCGGGGCAAAGACCATTCACCATTTAGGCGCCAGGTTTTTCGCATTCCCGGGTAACGTCATCGAAGTGAAATAATCAAGATTATCCTCAGTAGCTCCTTACTCTGCAGCTAGTACCGTCAGGTGCCCTTAATGGTAGCAATAGGGGTGAGCGGCTCAAGTGCACCTTTGCTGTCCTGTTTCTGCCCGCCCTTCGTTCAGTCAAAATTTCTTAACGCTTTTTGACTGGTCAGAAATCGGGGATGGGCATAACTCACCCGCCACTGATGCAATG
>PEWV01000050.1 GCA_002780005.1 Candidatus Aquitaenariimonas noxiae
ATTAGATGCTGGTAAAGGTTCTTCGAAGCCCCATACCATAACGTTGACTATAGCGGGGCGAAGAAGACCTGGCTGGGCAGCCATAGTTCGACTCGGCCGCCAAAGGCGGCCTCGTTCACTATAGCCCTGAGCAAGCGAGCGTAGCGAGCGCGTCGAAGGGTCAAATTTTGCTTAAAGAGGAATTTGTATAATACCCATGATGGAATTAAAAGGAAAATTAAGGGCATCGGCTTTAAATGAAAAACAGCATGCGGCGACCAACTCTGTCATCGCGGCTTTTTGTCTTACCGGATTTAAGATCGTTGTCGGTTTAGTTACGGGAAGCCTGGGTATATTGGCCGAGGCAGCGCATTCCGGGCTGGATTTGATCGCTGCGGCTGTGACCGCATTTGCTGTAAATAAATCAGGCAAACCGGCAGACCGCGAACATCATTACGGCCATGGTAAGATAGAGAATATTTCAGCTTTTTTTGAAACCATTCTTTTATTGGTTACCTGTTTTTGGATCATCTCCGAGGCCATTAGGCGTATTATGTCGGGAAGGATCGAAATCGAGGTCAACGTGTGGTCATTTATCGTGATGGCTACATCAATATTTATTGACATATCCAGATCCAAGATGTTGTACGACGCGGCAAAGAAGTTTAAAAGCCAAGCGCTGGAGGCCGATGCGCTGCATTTCAGTACGGATGTCTGGAGTTCCGCAGTGGTAATTTTAGGGCTTTTTTGCGTGAAACTAAGCGAATGGCTTAAAGGTTACGAGTTTTTGCACTATGCAGACACGATCGCCGCGATCTTTGTAGGACTGATAATGATCCAGGTCAGTATAAGATTAGGCATGCGCACCATTGACGCGCTGCTTGACGCGGCGCCGAAGGGTATTGACAGAAAAATCATCAGTATCGTAGAGACCTTGCCAAATATAATAGATTGCCATAATGTTCGTGTCCGCTCGATTGGTCACGAGTGTTTTATCGATCTACATATACATGTTAACGGAAACCTGACGTTACAGGCTGTGCATAATCTTACGGAGGAAATAGAAAGCGCCATCCATAAATTTATCGCAAACGCCGATATTACAATACACCCCGAACCCAAATAATAGAAAATATGAAACCAAATTTTATCACTGAGATTATAGATGAGGATCTAAAGACAAATAAATACGGCGGCAAGGTTCATACAAGATTCCCGCCCGAACCTAATGGGTATTTGCATATCGGCCACGCGAAGGCAATATACCTGAATTTCGGTATCGCCTCCCAGTACGGCGGCCTCTGCAACCTTCGTTTTGACGATACAAATCCGACAAAAGAGGAGCTCGAATACGTTGAATCTATAAAGGAGGATGTAAGCTGGCTGGGGCTTAAATGGGGCGATCGCCTCTATTACGCCTCCGATTATTTTCCGCAGTTATACGAATGCGCGCTTGATCTTATAAATAAAGGCAAGGCCTATGTGTGCGATTTAAATGCGGACCAGATCAGGGAATATCGCGGCACCCTGACAAAGCCCGGGAAGGAAAGCCCGTATCGCAACAGAAGCGTGGAAGAAAATCTTGATCTTTTTATGCGTATGAAAAACGGAGAATTTGACAACGGCTCAAGGGTTTTACGCGCGAAGATAGACATGTCCTCGCCGAATATTAATATGCGCGACCCTGTTATTTACCGTATTATAAAAGACGCCTCGCATCACAGGACAGGTAATAAATGGTGTATTTATCCCATGTACGATTTTACCCATTGTATAAGCGATTCGATAGAACGCATAACCCATTCCATATGCACCCTTGAATTTGAGAACAACCGCCCGCTTTATGATTGGGTGCTCGATGCCTTGGGAGCCTATCACCCGCAGCAGATAGAATTTGCCAGGCTTAATATGGACTATACGGTTTTGAGCAAAAGAAAGCTATTGGAATTGGTGGAAAAAGGCTTTGTGTCAGGATGGGATGACCCGCGCATGCCCACGATAGCCGGGCTAAGGCGGCGAGGCTATCCGCCAGAGGCGATACGGAATTTCTGCGACGGAATAGGTATGGCGAAATTCAACAGCACGATTGACGTTACAGTACTCGAGAATGCCGTGCGCGATCACCTTAATAAGGCAGCGCCTCGCGTGATGGCCGTGTTGCGGCCGCTTAAAATTGTTATCACGAATTATCCCGATGGCAAAATAGAAGAGCTTGATGCGATCAACAATCCGGAGGACGCGTCTATGGGCACTAGAAAGGCGCCGTTTTCTCGCGAGTTGTATATCGAACGGGATGATTTTCGAGAAAATCCCCCAAAGGAATTTTTCAGGCTTAGCCCAGGCCGGGAAGTGCGGCTGCGCTACGCCTATTTCATAAAGTGCGTTAATGTAGTTAAGGATAAAAACACAGGCGAGCCGATCGAGCTTCACTGCACATACGACCCGGCGACGCGCGGCGGCGATGCGCCCGACGCGAGAAAGGTAAAAGCGACGCTCCACTGGGTATCGGCGCTCCATGCCGTTGAATCGGAGGTCAGGCTATATGAACGGTTGTTTACGAAGTCAAACCCCGAGGATGTTTCCGGGGGCGAGGATTTTAAAGTAAACTACAACAAGAACTCGCTTGAAGTGATAAGATCAGCCCGAATAGAACCAGCTATTAAGAACGCAAAACCGCTTGACCGGTACCAATTTGAGCGTCTTGGCTATTTTTGCGTAGACTTAAAAGACTCCGCACCGGGCAGGCCTGTTTTTAATCGTACAGTGACATTGCGCGATACCTGGGCAAAGATAGAAAAGAGGATCAATAAAAAATAGGTTGTCGTTTTGGTTATTATTTGTATATAATAGTACCTTAAGAATTAACCGTAGTATTCGCGATATTAGATAATATAGCCGTAAGAAAGGAGAACGAACTAATGGAAAAACAACTTTGGTATAAAATTGGCATAATTGCAGTTGTGCTGGGTGTATGCGCATACTTTGCCTTTCCAGTGAATAAGAGGATAAATCTTGGCCTGGATTTACAGGGCGGGATGCATCTTTTGCTTAAAGTCGATACAAGCAAATTGACCGATAAGGCCAAACTCGACGCTACGGACAGGGCAGTCGAAATAATAAGGAACAGGATTGACCAGTTTGGCGTGAGGGAGACCTCTATCCAGAAACAAGGTGTTGATGAAATAGTTGTACAGCTGCCAGGGGTCACAGACAGGAGCCGCGCCATAGATATAATCGGGAAGACAGCAATGCTTGAGTTCAAGCTGGTTTCATCCGACGCAGAAAAAATAAAACAGGCACTGGATGGGACTGCGCCTGAAGGCTATGAGCTAAAGTATACTGAAGAAAACAGCGAACCTGTCCTTTTGGAAAAACAGGCGGTTTTGACAGGTGACAGCTTGGTGGATGCCTCTGTGCAGTTCAGCCAGAGCGGTTTTAACGAACCCGTAGTTAGTTTAAAATTCAATCCCGAAGGTGCGAGAAAATTCTCTGAGATCACGGCAAGCAACGTCGGTAAAAGATTAGCCATTGTTCTGGACGGAAAGGTTCAATCGGCTCCCAGCATAAGAGAGCCTATTCCTTCGGGCGAGGCCGTAATAAGCGGCAGGTTCGGCATGCAGGAGGCGCAGGACTTAGCGCTTGTATTGAGGATAGGCGCCCTGCCCGCTCCAATGGAAATAGAAGAAGAAAGAACTGTTGGCCCATTATTAGGGCAGGATTCAATAAACAAAGGTTTTAAAGCCAGCCTTATTGGCCTTGCTTACATTTTTCTTTTTATGGCAGTCTATTACCTTTTGACTGGGCTTATAAGTGACATAGCACTTTTCTTGAACTTAATTATGATCTTAGGAGGATTGGGGCTTTTGCCTGTCCTATTCCCCGGAGTATCCGCGACACTGACGCTTCCAGGCATAGCAGGTATTGCGTTGTCTTTAGGTATGGCTGTTGACGCCAACGTTCTAATCAATGAAAGAATAAGAGAAGAATTAAAAACAGGAAGACCTTTAAGAACCGCCATCGCTAACGGTTATGACAGGGCGTTCAGCGCTATTTTTGATTCCAACCTCACGACTTTGATCGCGGCCTTTTTCTTGTTCCAATTCGGAACGGGGCCGATAAGAGGTTTTGCTGTTACTCTAATCATAGGTCTTATCGCCAGCATGTTTACCGCTATCGTGGTGACCAGGGCCATATTCGAATTTTTATTACATATGGGTTGGCTGAAATCCCTACGCATGCTTAGCTTGGTTAAAGAGACGAAAATAGATTTTATCAAA
>PEWV01000029.1 GCA_002780005.1 Candidatus Aquitaenariimonas noxiae
TTATGGCCTGAGCAGGAATTATATATCAGACGCATTATACAATAGAGACTGGAACATATGTCAAACTATGAAGACTTTTGATGAGAAGAAATATGACCTTATAAGTGATTTCTACAATAGCGAATTGCCGGCTGTCATTACCCAGACTACCATCCTTTTAAATCAGCACGCTCAGGAGATATTTAATGAGAACAAATTAAAGGCTGACGAAATAAAGGCAAGGCAGGAGGCAGATGCCCTTTATAATTATCAGAAGGCCATGTATGAGCTTGAGGTCTCAGAGGCAAACCTGAAGAGATGGTATCTTACATCTCTACAGGGCATACTTGGCGACTACGCAAGAAAACAGCAAGAACTCGCCAGGATATATATAGACCCAGGCTATGATATGCCGTCATCGCTTGCGACATTGATAGATCCGCTTATCACAAGCTTTAATACTACTAATCTGGATGCCCTTAATAGTTATATAGACGTTTTCGAGCAGAAAATAGATCAAATAGTTAATACCGCAGGATTCCCTAGTGACTGGGGCACTGTCAATCCAGCTTATATGAATAGTATAAAGGCCGCCTATGACAGGGTAAAAGAAGTCATGAAAACGGATATGTACGGTGAAAACGGTATTACCGGAGCAAACGGTAATTTTATAGACAGCATGAACGAACTTACCGAACAGAGGATAAAGGTGCAGGAAAATTACCAGGCCCAGATGCAGAATATATCAGACCAGTATCAGGCGACCATGATGCTTGCCACACAATTAAAGACCGAATATCTCCAAGATATAGCGAATGCCGTGCAGAATATATATAATGAAGGGCTGGGCGAGATACAGGTAGCGCTTTTAGCAGCGACCGAAGTAGATAAGGTAGCGCCCGATGGGACATTAGAGAACGTTCTGAAGTTTGACAGCTACGAACGCAAGGCTTACAACACATTGATGGATATAAGAAGAAAGCTCATAGGCGACCTGGTCAGCAAATATGATAATTACGATATGGAAATAGGCTCTTTCACGGCCGAACTTTTTGGCGTAAGCGTCGAAGATAATGAATTCCTTATAAACGGCGTAGAGGTCTCGCTTGACCTTGCCCGCATCTTTAATAATGACGGCAAACAGGTCACAGCCTCTATAGCCAAAGAAGAGTTCGCGACTGCCAAACGGTTTGGAGACAGGGTGTTCGTGCAAGGCACCTATAAGCGGGTAGGCAGCGAGTGGTACGCGCTCGATATACAATATTTCAGGGCCGATCCTAACAATATACAACCTGTCACAATAACAGGTGAGATAACAGAGATCGAGACTGCCACAGAGGAAAGCCAGCAAGTCCTGCGTTCGCTGGACCTGCAAGGTTTAAATATTCTGGTTGATCCAAATACGCTGTATTATGATGCAAATGGTCAAAGCATAACACGCGATGAATTCATAAAGATATATACCGAATATTTCCAGAAGCAATTAGGCCTGACGATCCAGGCTGTCTTGAGGCAGCAGGCTACAAGCCCGATCGCAGATGCCGTAAGAATAATACAGGGCCGCGTATTATACGATAAGTACACAAAAGGAACGGTTGAAGCAAGCGACATAGAGGTGACAGATGATAATAATGGTTATGTTACCGTATCCGGCATCAGGGTCAAGGTGACAATAGATGACCCGAACAGGTCATTTATTTACAACAACACAGGCGAACGCATAAATCTTACGCAGCTTAAAAATCTGGTCTCATCGCCGCCCTCAGGCAATGAAGCTTATTTAAGCGTTATTTGCGATAAGGAAGGTAGTGACTGGAAGGCATACAAGATAGTCCTTACATATAGACAGGATGCCGTCGGTATAGCTAAAGGGCTCCTTGCCATAGACGGTGATGGCGATATAACCCTTAACGGATCAAAGATTGCGTTTGACGGGAACTCGCCAGTTATAATCATAGATAGGGACGAAACAAGGATAGACGCCAAAAAGTTGAAGGATCTTATTTGCACGGATGAAGCCAATCTAAATATTACAGAGGCCAGAGTTACATTTGTCAAAGATGGGGACAGCTGGAAGGTAAAAAGTTTGAGGATCACAAATGCTGCTTCTCAGAAAACAAATTATTTCCTCGGCACGATAACAGATATTAATATATCAGGAAGTACGGGTACCATTACTATTGCCGGGGTGCCTGTTCAGATAGATCTCTCTCGCGATATTGTCATCAACAATCCGATAAGATGGATAGAGAGCATAGAAGTACAAATGCCGGATGGGGAAGGCGGCACCAAGACAATGTACAAAAACGTGCTCAGAAGAACTGATAGTTTACAGGGATTATGCGATTTCTGGAAATATATGAACGCTAAATATCCCGATACTCTTGACAGTTATATCCTGAAATTAGGCGTATCAATGGTTAAAACTTCTACAGGCTGGGTAGCGGATGAGGTAGATATATATAGCGTATATGATGGTTTGGTAAATCTGGCGAATGATGCTAATGCTTATATTCCTGAAGGCGAAGGTGAGCCAGTAAACCCTGAAGACCAGGAGTTTATTGTCACAAGCGCTCAAGGCGCAAGTTATATATACGGCTTTATAAACAGCGAAGCAGATATTATATCTGATATAGGTGATGGCAGGGCAGGCTTGAGACTGAACGGCAAAATAATCCCAATATCCAATACTGCCGCAAATCTTAGCGATAATATAGAGTATATTAGGGCAAGCAGCCAGCATAGTTTACGAACAGCGGTTAGAATTTATTACAACACGACCCGAAATACAGGTTCGGCATATTTTTACCCTGGCTGGGCTGCCCCTGGTTCAAAATATATGCTAATGGGGTCTGATTCGTTATATGTTCATACATACATCACAGGCAAGGCCGAGCAAATAAGTTCGGAGACAGGAAAAATCACTATCGGCGGAACAACGTATAATATGTCTCAATATGCGGCAAACCAGGCCCAGTATTTGGAACGGATCCCGTCTCTTGTTGTTACAGCCCTTATAGATGATACCAACCAAGTCGTCAGAATTATCCTTGACAGCACGAATATGTATAGGCTTAGCTTTGTGAAGACAGAGCAAGAGTGGACAACAGAGAATATATATCAAGTATACGACGATCCCTCCACTCCTGTAGTTGCCTTAAAGTTCAGCATCAAAACTTACAAAAACGGGAAATTAATGGCCGATTATTATATTGTTTTGGGCTTAGACTGCTTACTGTATGACTCTGCAGGCAATGCTTACAAGGTAAGAAACTTGATGGACCTAAAGGCCGCGAACGGCCCAAGCTTAATAATGGAGGGTAATATCTTATTTAATGCGCCGGCACCGTCTTCTGATATGCAGACATTCGTTAATGAAACGTATTACATAAACACCCCGATTGAATCAATAAAAGACAATGATATAACCACGCTTATGGGGCTTAAATATACCATATCTGACAAGACGAAGATATATGATTACTTGGGGAATTCTATGACGATAGACCAGTTCAAGGCAATAGCAGACAAACTCCAAAAGCAACATAAGGAAATGAGAGCAGGTTTTGTTACGGAAAACGGCAACCTGACCAGATTAACTTTCTCGTTTACCGATAACGCGGCCAATCCTACTTTGGAAAATGGGAACATGGTCAATTACATAGTTGCCGGAGTGATAAATAGTATAAATATTGCAGATAAAAAACTGGTTATAAACGGCATAGAGTTCGATGTCCCAGATTATGTAACAATAAAAGCTCAGAACGGAAGCATCACAACTCTGGATGCATTGAGAAATATTTTCAATACTAACAGCAGGAAGGGGCTTGCCACAAAAGTGAATCTAAGCATGATCCTCTCGGATCCGGATACTAATACATGGATAGTCAAAGAGATCACCTGTCTTGAAAGCGGAATTATAGATACTACAAATTATATACAAGGACGGATAACTGATGTTGATAAAGATAATCTGGAGCTGGAAATATCAGGCATAAAGTTAACAGCTGACATGCTCGGACAAGCTGCTTTTATAGATGGTTTTGGGAACAATTTGAGCATAGAGGAATGGTTTGGCGCAATAGATATAATGACAGCCGCTTTTGTGCCTGTATGGGTCGAGGTATTTTTAGCCAAGGACGCTTCAGGGGCATGGTATGTAAAAAGTGTTGAAGTCGTTACAAAAGAAGAAAAAGAGGTGTCATTTGTGATCGAATCCGATGATGCTTATGGGGATGGTAACGGTTACGG
>PEWV01000007.1:0-2260 GCA_002780005.1 Candidatus Aquitaenariimonas noxiae
GCTTCCTGATATAATAAGACCAGTTCGTCTTAAATATCCTGGAGATATTATCTAAAGAATCTTTAGTGTCATAATCCTTGTCATAGATAAACGACCCGATATCGTAACTTAGCCGGTCAGATACTTTCTGCCCAAACTTAAGATGATAGTTGCGATAAGTGTAATCGTCATCAGTATCTTCTTCCTCGTAATCTTCAGCCGTCGACTTCTCTCCTATTTCAGTATAACCGCTGATAACAAAATTATCTTTTTCCGCTGAAGCGCTTGCGCCTTCAGCTTCCTCTTTCGCCAAGGCTCCAGAGTACCGGTCGGCAGCCAAGTCCGCCCGCGCCAAAGAAGGCAAAACCAAAAGCCCAACTATGAGAAAGAGCCATCTTTTCACCATTCAATTCCTTTTGAATGTCGCAAAAGTTCAAAAATCCGCCTTATTTTCCCCTTGTTTTACGCTTGATTCCCTGTCCCAACGTCGCAAAACTAATCCTTTTGCGACATACCACCCTCTCCCTTTGTATCATCATATCAAGGTTTAGGGGGCTTGGCAGGTTTCATAAGCAACTTGTCCTTTGTAATAAGCTCGGCGTCAAAAGCATCCGGACTTAAAACCTTTATCATAAAGTATGCATCATCGTTTCTGTAGGCACTTAGACTCGAAACAAGCCAAAATTCAACGCGATGAAAACCCTTTTCAAGCTTGCACACTCCTTGCATGGTTGATGAATTATCACGAATGGAAGAATTTTCCACAACAATAGAATTCCCAATTACCAACCTGCAAGCGTTACGACCATGCCAAATGTTGAAGCCGTACTTACCGGATTGTTTTACTTCATAATAAAATGAGAATCGAGCAACGTATGGATTCTCAAGCCCAATCTCAGCATAACGTTCAGGAACAAGAAACGTAACAACAAAAAAAGAATTTGCCCCAAACATAACAAACCAAGCGTTTCCTTTCTGATCCCATGATCCCGAATATGTGCAAGCAAGGTCACGTTTCCAAAGTGTTCTGATAACGGGTACTAAATCTGAGACTTTATCAATAGAATCCGTCTTAAAGATTTCCAACAATGCCGCACCAGGCTCATAAATAGTCTCACCCTGTTCTTCCTGCGCAGGTGCGAGAGAAGTAGTAAAAATCAGTAAGGCTAACGTGAAAACTAAAAACAGTGCTTTTGAATAAATTCTATTTGATTGTATGCAACTCATGAATAACCTCCTCTATTTCCTATCTTTTTTAGACGGGGGCCGGGTAATTTCAGGTGGTGCTTCTAGTGGACGAACTTTACCTTTATTTTCTACAGGAGTAATTGACGGTTCTGGTTTTTTTACAATGGGTGGTGCTTCAGAAGTAATAACTGTCCCTGTGGTTTCTGTGGGTCGTATTGTTTGCAATGGTTTAACTGTTGGTTCCGAACTTATACCAATTGAGTGGACTTTACCACCTGATACTTTGGCACTTGGATGCAATACAGATCCCACAATAGCAACTAATGCAAAAACACTAAAAAAAACTATAAAGAAAACTCCCTTTTTGCCACCACATCCACGGAATATTTGTTTTATATCATCAGATGCTTTTTCATAAAGCCGAGTTGCTGCCGTTGCTATCATTAGAGCCGATAGAAACCAAAGAAACACAAGTATAAATGTCATGTGTTGATTCCTTCCTAACTTGTTATATTACCTTAAGGTCCCCCGCTATCTTCATCGAAACGCTTCTTTAGTAGCTTCTGTAGTTTCTCTCGAAAGTCTGGTTCAGACAATAATCCTAAGAACCACTTGGACAGTCCATCCGGGGTAGTTTGCTGACCTAAAACACCCTGAAAAACCTGCAAAATTTCAGGAGGAAGCATTGCGAACGTTGTGCCCTTACCTTTTGCCATTTCACGAAGCGTGAGCAACGCCTCTTTCGGTAGTTCTCCTTTGCGAATAGCATCGAAAACTGCTCGTCGTGCATCAGCTTCGCCTTTGCCAACAGTTGCTATTCGTGCAGCCTCGGCTTCCGCCGCAATAATGGTTTCCTTCTTACGGAATATAGCCGCTGCTGGTAGATTGATAACTGTAGCTAATTCAGGAGGTAGTTTGATGTCTTTTATCTCAACACTTAATGGCTTAATACCACCGCGAAAAAATGGATTAACCTCCCCGCTCTCTGGGTCTTGGAGCCTTCTAATGACTTCTTTATAAATTACCTGGGGATCTTCACACAATTCCTGCCATGTCAATACACTACAAACAGACCGCATTGTGTTAGTTACGA
>PEWV01000007.1:2290-4133 GCA_002780005.1 Candidatus Aquitaenariimonas noxiae
TCTTCCTTGGTTCAGGTAACTTTTTATAGGCGCGGATGAGACCCTTATCAGTAATAGGCCACTGGAAGTAAAGAGTCGGTCTTTCAATTGTAATCACTGCCTTTTCATAATGATGACTAAGATATTCTCCTACGGAAGTAACTATTTCAAAATCAGGAAATTCGTACTGTTGCACCTTAGTCGGATAAATCACCAATTGTTCAAATGGCCATACAATAAATTTTAAACCGTATTTTTCAACACGATGGGGTAAACCCAAAAAAACTCGTACTGCCATCTCGTTTGGTCCAATTACACGAAAAGCATTAAACAAGTATCCAACTCCCAAAATCACCAAAGTCCAAATCCAGACATTCATAAATTTATCACTCTACCCTTCTGTTACAACTATATCATCTGTTATTGGTCCGGTTATATTTTCGCAGAATGCACAATGTATATCAATACAATCTTTTAGCTAATGTTAACTGTCACTGCGACATTATTGGAGTTTACTTTCGTCTTCTCTAATCCAGTCTTCAATCTGTTCGATCGAGCGTTCGATGTCTGCAATTTTGTCTTCTAGCTTCGAGAGCCAACCTTCAGCGCGATCAGCCCAATCATCATTCCAAGCAGAAGCAATTTGGGATCGAAGTTCGTCGGCTTTAGCCCGGCAATGTTCAAGTGCATCGGTAGCCTTGCGATGTCGTTCATGGTTTGCCTCAAGGTTTCTTCTGACTCTGGCCTGAAAATCGTCATGTCTTTTGGATTTCTCTTCTTTGAATTTGTCCCACCAAACATCGTGAACTTCTCTCATCCGTTGAATTGCCTCGAAACATTCTTGCTTATGCTCGCCCAGCATCTCTTTCTTATGTTCATTAAGTATCTCGCCGGACTCGTGCAACACACCGCTTAGAGCCTTCATTTCTTCAATATTTACCAAATGGGAACCAAAGAAAGTGTCAGGTCTTGCAGATTCGACCTTACTTAGTATTTCGGATTTAAGGGATCCTGACCTCCATCGAAGAGAATCCCGCTCATCCTTACCTAGTCTTGAAGCGTCATCCCGTAAGGAGTTGAAGCGTTGCCATGCTTCCTCTCTTTGAACCTTTGTCGGATAACGTATACCCTTGAACCCATTTTGAATCTCTGCTGCTTTTGCCCAAATATCCCCCCAAGTTACGCTTGTTGGGACAAAGACAGTCACCACTCCGCTGAACCCTCGGCCAGTTTTTAAATCAATCATAGATTCAAGCTCATCGATTAATTTATCAAGAGTTTCCCATTCCATGTTTATGCTTCCAAATTAGCATATTTTACAAAATATTCTGTCACTTTTCCGCCAACATCTCTGCCGCTTCCTCTAAATCTTCCGGGAACACATCAACATAATATCTCAACGTCGTCGCCACATCTGAATGTCCTAAATATCGCTGAACCAACTTAGCGTTTTTGAATTCCTTTAAAAGTCTTGTTCCTACGGTATGTCTCAAGGCATGTGGCGAGAGATTTGATTCAATACCGCTCTCTTTTACCCATTTCTTAAAATCCCTTTGCACCTGGCGCGGGCTAATTCTGGCGCTATTTCTGGAAACAAACAAAGGCGCTTCCGGCGCAAGGCTCTCCCCTCTTTTCGCTTTCACTCTTAAATACTCTTTCAAATGCTTTTGCAGGGCTTTTGGGAAATACACGGCCTTAAACCTATCCTTCGTCTCGCCTTTTTTGGTCCATCCTTTAACCTTTATCTCTAACTTGGCTCTGCTGGCATGTTCAACATTAAGGCTTAACGCCTCTGATATCCTTAACCCAGTAATAAGCATAAGATGATAGAGCATGTATGCTCTCTCGGCATCCTTACGATTCT
>PEWV01000037.1 GCA_002780005.1 Candidatus Aquitaenariimonas noxiae
GATGAAAATCGTGCGGATGGACCTAAGTACATATTTACATTGATCGAAGAACCTAAACACGAAAGCGTCCAATTATCTTGACACTACTTTTTTATTTTTTTACTTGCTTCAATTTTAAAGAAAATGCTATAATAATCAAACAATTTTATAACTAATTATCATATAAAAGGTTATAAAAAATAAAGAAAGAGAGGTGCTATGGACGGTTTCTTGATGGTTCTTTCAAAAGTAGATTGGGCTATTATTATAGGCTACATGCTCATCTCTGTCTCCATAGGTATGTATTTTACAAAAAAGGGTTCAAAGAGTATTGTAGATTATTTTGTCGCGGGACGGGAGGTGCATTGGCTTTTAGCTGGGACTTCAATCGTTGCCACAAGTTTCGCAGCAGACACACCGCTTGCGATTTCCGCGATCGTGAGAACGCGAGGGCTCCAGGGTAACTGGTACTGGTGGAGTGGCGTTATGGGCGGGGTTTTATGCGTATTTTTTTACGCGCGTCTTTGGCGCAGGGCGAAATTGATAACCGACGCAGAATTCATGGAAATAAGGTATCACGGTAAACCCGCAGCATTCTTAAGAGGTTTTCACGCCGCTTATCGCTCTATATTTTGGAACTCGGTCGTGCTCGGGTGGGTAATTCTTGCTATGTATAAAGTTGTCCACGTGCTTTTGGGATGGCCAAAGGTCTTGACAACGTGGAGCTTGATTTCCATCGCTGTTATATATATTTCATTCTCTGGATTATGGGGTGTTCTCGCGACAGATTTTTTCCAGTTTATATTGGCAATGACCGGTTGTATAATACTCGCCGGTATAGTCCTGGTCAAAACAGGAGGGCCTGCAGCATTGGTCGAAAAGTCCGTTGCCGCAGCGAACGCCCTACAAGGCGCACATCTCCAGTCAAATATTGCTGACGGATCCCAGCTTGCCAGCATCTTTCCCAACGTGGAATCATCGACCCTTGCCGTTATAACATTTTTGGTTTTCATTCTTGTGCAGTGGTGGGGCGGAGGCGAAGGCGGCGGATTTTTAGCCCAGAGATTATTTTCATGTAAGAACGAAAAACATTCTCTTTACGCCGTATTATGGTTTAATTTCGCGCACTACGCAATACGGCCGTGGCCCTGGATCATAGTAGGGCTTGGGTCAGTGATATATTTTCCTAATCTTGCCGACCCTGAAACAGCCTTCCCTTGCATGATGATCAAATTCTTGCCGAACGGCTTGAGGGGGATGATGGTCGCCGCGTTTTTTGCGGCGTTTATGTCGTGCACGGTCACGCATATAAACTGGGGCGCGTCATATCTTGTTAACGACATTTACAAAAGATTTTTATTTAAGAAAGGGACGGAGAAGCATTATCTTTTTATGTCCAGGGTAGCCATTATTTTGATGACGTGCCTAGCAGGAACCGCGTGCATGATGATGACCTCTATTTATTCCGCGTGGCTTTTTATTATGTCGCTTATGGTCGGTACAAGCGCTATCGTGCTTTTGCGCTGGTATTGGTGGAGGATCAACGTCTGGTCCGAAATCACGTCTTTAATCTCCAGCGCTGTTATTTCGATCCTGCTTTTACAGCCTTCTTTCAGCAAGTTTGTCGGCATGCCGCGTTTGTGGACGGACGAGTATTATCCAATAAGGCTTGTGATCACACTTTTCGCATGCACCGGGCTTTCTCTTCTTGTGGCATTTTTAACGCCGCCCGAACCCGACGACCACCTCGAGAAATTCTTCAGACGAGTGCGTCCCGGTGGCTGGTGGGGTCATATCGCCGAACGTTGCAAGGATGTGAAGAAACTTCATTTAGGCTGGCCCGAAGCGGTGAACTGGTTATTGACTGTGATTAGTATCTACGCGGCACTTTTCGGATTAGGCTGGCTTGTCATGGGCAAATATTGGCGCGGCACGATCTCTATGATAATCAGCTTCGTTACCATTAGGCTCATAGTGAGGCTTATCGATAAGATGGAATGGGATCATTAAAAGAAATATTCAGATATCAAGAACAAGCTACAGCGGTTATTCGAAAGGGTAATCGCTGTAATTTGTTTACGGCATAAAAGGACACAGCGGCTATGTTAATGACATTATCAGGATTAGATTGGGGCATTATCATTCTCTATATGCTGATCTCTATCGGTATCGGCCTCTATTTCACAAAGACAGGCTCGAAAGGAATATTGGAATATTTTGTAGCCGGCAGAGAAGTGAACTGGTGGCTTGCCGGTACCTCGATAGTCGCTACAAGTTTTGCCGCAGATACTCCGCTTGCAATAGCCGCAATCGTGAGGACGAAAGGGTTACAGGGGAATTGGTACTGGTGGAGCGGTGTCATGGGCGGGGTTTTATGTGTTTTCTTTTATGCGAGGCTTTGGCGCCGGGCGGATCTTATTACGGACGCAGAACTTCTGGAAGCCAGGTATTACGGGAAGCCGGCAGCGTTTTTAAGGTCTTTTTATGCGTGCTACCGTTCTATATTCTGGAATTCTGTAGTGCTCGGATGGGTGATATTAGCGATGTACAAGATCGTACACGTTCTCTTAGGTTGGCCTAAAGTGTTTTCAACATGGACCCTGGTTCTTATCGCCTTGGTCTATATTTTTTTCTCGGGTCTCTGGGGCGTTATAGCGACAGATTTTTTTCAGTTTATATTGGCGATGGGAGGATGTATAATATTGGCAGGTATAATTCTCGCTGATGTCGGAGGGCCTTCGGCGCTTATTACAAAATCTGTAGCCGCCGCAAAACTCGCAAATACCATGCCGCTTCAGTCAAGTGTCGTGGATTCTTCTCAGCTCGTTAACGTATTTCCCAATTTTCAGTCGTCCAGCCTTGCTATAATAACATTTCTGATTTTCATGCTGGTGCAGTGGTGGGGAGGGGGAGAGGGCGGCGGTTTTCTGGCGCAGAGGTTATTTTCCTGTAAAAATGAGAAACATTCGCTTTTAGCCGTTCTTTGGTATAATTTCGCGCACTACGCGGTGAGGCCATGGCCCTGGATAATCGTGGGCCTCGCGTCATTGATATATTTCCCTAATATCAAAGATCCGGAAACTGCTTATCCCATGATGATGATAAAATTCCTCCCTAACGGGTTGCGCGGTTTGATGATCTCGGCGTTTTTAGCGGCGTTCATGTCGACGGTGGTCACGCATATAAACTGGGGGGCGTCGTATATCGTAAACGATCTTTATAAAAGATTTTTCGTAAGAAATGCTTCCGAGAGGCATTACGTGTGGATATCGAGGCTCTCAATAGTTTTTATGACGGCGCTCGCGGGATTTGCCTGCCTCGCTATGAATTCTATTTATTCGGCCTGGCTTTTTATCACAGCCCTTATGATGGGAACATCCTTTGTGATACTGTTGCGCTGGTATTGGTGGAGGGTAAACGTTTGGGTCGAGATAGCGTCTTTGGCGTCGACTATTTTTATTTCACTTGCCCTTTTAAGAGTGCCCGTGCTGAATACGGACGACTACTATCCGATAAGGCTTGTTATAACGCTCGTTTTTTGCACAGGGGTTTCTATTATTGTAGCCTTTTTAACGCCGCCTGAACCGATGGAACACTTGGAAAAATTTTATAGAAGAGTGAGACCGGCCGGATGGTGGGGGCCTGTGGCCATGAGGTGTAAAGACGTGGAAAAATTTCATGTAGGCACGCCTGAAATATATAGCTGGGTTTTGACTGTAGTGAGTATTTACGCAGCGCTCTTTGGGTTGGGTTGGCTCATCATGGGTATGTACTTAAGAGGTATAATAGCACTCATACTCTGCGTTCTAACGGTAATAGCTATACTGAAAGAGATTGAAAAAATGGACTGGAAAGATGTAAAATATAAAGGTTAATAGAAACAGGTCGAGGGTAAAATGAAAAAGAAATATTTGTTTGTGTCGGATTTTGATAAAACTCTAAGTGTTGAGGATAACGGCGAACTTCTTTGCGCAAAGCTCGGGATTTCCGTACAGGATTTTTATGCCAAGATAGAGGAGATCAGACGCCGGAATATTGTCCAGCTAGGCGGCGAACTTACATATTTGTTAACAAGAGATAAAGATTTTATCGGCAAGGTGAATAAAAAACTTCTATATGAAGTAGGCAGGGAGATAAAGTTAAAGAAGAATATCCCGGAACTTTTTAAGATACTAAATGACGGGATAGGAGATTTCACATTCAGTTCTTACGTGGTTTCGGCAGCCCCTCAGGAAATAGTGGACGAGGCGTTAAAAGGTATGTTGCCCCATGACCATATCTTTGGCACAAAATTTACATATGGTAAAAATGAAACGATCATAGATGTGGAAAGAACGAACGCCGCTCACGCTAAAGTAGCGACGGTAGACATGTTAAAAGACAGAGAAAAAGTTCCGCATGACCGTATAATATATGTCGGCGACGGGGCGAGCGATATACACGTAATGCTCCACCTGCTTTCGTATAGGGGATATCCTATCACGGTTTCCCAGGCCCCTTACATGGGACATATCTGCAGAAGGACCGTCATATCGGATAATGTATTAAGCATTCTTATCCCGATCCTGGAGGATATCGTTAAGCTCTCTGAGGATGAAATCAGAAGTTTTTTTGAAGAAAGAGGTCATTCGGTCAAGGATTGGAGCAGGACAAAGACAGAGTGGATTGATCTGGAGGAATAAAAATATAAATATGATTACAGTGATTTCCCTATACTGATAAGGAGTTATTCAGATTACAGCGATTGTGTTTTTATCACTGTAATCTCTTTTGTATATTTTTATAAACAAATAATCACTGTAATCATCCATTGGAATTAGTTAGGAGAAAATATGAAAACAGGCGTTAGCTACTTCGCAAGGTCCAGACTCAAGCACATGCAAGAGGACATGGAAGAAATAAAAAGGAATAACTGCAATTTTGTGGTCCACACCTTTTCCGAGCAGGATCTGGAATTCTACAAAGGCACTATCCAGAAATTGGTCGAGATCTCAAAGATCGCAGGCCTTGAGGTCTGGCTCGATCCGTGGGGCGTCGGAGGTGTTTTCGGAGGAGAAAGCTACTCTCAATTCGTGTCAAAAAATTTAGATGCAAGGCAAATCTCGGCAGAAGGCAATTCTATTCCCGCAGCCTGTTTTAATAACGATAAATTCAGGTCTTTTATGCAAAAGTGGATAGATGCGGCCGTAGAAATAGGTGCCAATAATATTTTTTGGGACGAGCCGCATTTCTATATTTTCGAGGAGAATGTTGAAGAGAAAATAGGTACAACGAAATGGTCCTGTCGGTGCGATTCCTGTGCTGCTTTATTCAAGAAAAAATACGGTTACGAAATTCCCAAAGAAATGAATAAGGATATTCAGGATTTTAAAGAATTCTCGGTTGCAAATTTCATAGAACAAATGAGCTCATACGCGGCGAAGAGTAACGTAAAGAACAGCTTTTGTTTTCTTCCTCTGGAAGGGCACGTGGGCGGTATAAGGAACTGGTCTGCCATAGCAAAAATAAGGACTTTGGATATCATAGGGACGGACCCTTATTGGCCTACAAGTAGGAGTGTCACAGAAAAAGAGGTGGCTCTGCGTGTTTCGTCTTTCTCAAAAAAAATAAAAGCCCTATCCGATGAATTTAAAAAGGAAGCCCAGATCTGGATATTGAATTTCAGAATAAAAAATGGCACGGAGAATAACGTAAGATTAGCGGTGGAGACCGCCTATAAAGAAGGCATACGTAATATAGCGGCATGGAGTTTCTACGGGACAGAAATGATGACCAGCCTCGCAAGCGACGATCCTTTGCTTGTTTGGAAGACCTTAGGCGATGCCTATAAAGAAGCGGCCTCGAGGGAAGAAGTACAAAAAATGAGGCAATGAATAGGGGCTGCGCTTATTGAACCTCAAGAATATATAGTTGACAAAAGCATACCTATGTGCTATATTTTGAATAGAATAAGATTTAATAAGATTTAATAATGGTTTTAGAAAAATTATAATATAAATAATAGGAGGTGCAGCGATGGCATCTTTGGATTTAAGCGATGAGGTACTAACAGACCACGCTCGCAAGAATCTCTCGATTTTAGAAGCCATTAGAAGAAATAAAACCATTTCAAGAACCGATATCTCCAAGATTACCAAATTAAATATCGTAACAGTATCCAATTATGTAAATAATTATATAGAGCAAGGCCTAGTGTCAGAGAAGGGGCTTGATATTTCAAGCGGCGGAAGAAGGCCCACCATGGTGGAGCTTAATCCGCAGTTTGGCTATGTAGTAGGAGTAGATCTCGGGCTCAAACGAATAATCGCCACCTTGACGGATCTAGAAGCTAATCCTCTTGCAAAAACCATTATGCGCCGCCCGACAGAAGGAGAGGAAGAGGTCGTCCAGACGCTCATAAAAGCTATAAATGAAGTTATAGATAAAGCTCAAGTCGACACCTTTAAAATAAAAGGGATTTGCATAGGCGCGTCAGGCGTAATTGATAAGGAAGCCGGGACCATACATTCTACGGCGGGTACTGTCAGCATTTACGTTC
This sequence comes from Candidatus Aquitaenariimonas noxiae, assembly GCA_002780005.1. Classification (GTDB taxonomy): domain Bacteria; phylum Omnitrophota; class Gorgyraeia; order Aquitaenariimonadales; family Aquitaenariimonadaceae; genus Aquitaenariimonas; species Aquitaenariimonas noxiae. The sequence continues at coordinate 6,518 of PEWV01000037.1, forward strand.
CGATTACAAGCGTTATAGAGCAGAAATTTAATATTCCGGCGTATCTGGAGAATGACGCCACCGCTGCCGCCTACGGCGAATGGTCGCTGGGATTAGGGCATACTGCCGACATAAAAGTATTGCTCTATATGCATTCAGGAGTAGGGTGCGGTATAATAATAGACGGAGAGATATACGCCGGCGCAAGCGGCACAGCCGGAGAACCAAGCATAAAAGAACCCGAAGTAGAGCATGTACCTTGCTGGATAGGTAAAAAATGTCCCGTAGCTCCTTGGACAGAAGATATATGGATGGCAAATGATGCAAAAGAGGCTATCTTAAAAGGGGTTGAGTCAAGGATAAAGAGCCTGGTCAAGGGTGACTTAGAAAAGATAGATATGTATACGATCTTCGAAGCGGCAAAAGATAAAGATGAGTTGGCGATGAAAGTGCTTGAAGATGCCGGAAGGACGCTGGGAGTAAAAATAGCGTTCTTAATAAATCTTTTTAATCCCTCGTTGGTTGTTATAGGCGGCGGGATAGAACAAGGCGGCGCTATATTTTTAGATGGCGTGAAAGAGATGGTTAGGAAATACGCTTTTGAAGAGATGGCGAATGCCGTAAAAATAGTTCCTGCCAGGCTTGGTGGAGACTCAGCATGCTTAGGCGCAGCTTCTCTAGTTATAAGAAGGGTCTTTACTCACATGTAACCCCAGCAAAACAATGCGGTAGGATGTCCTTATAGACTCTACAATCAAAATAGGCTTGTTTTGTCTTTTGCCCATAAAAACTGATTTCAGAGGAGGATAAATTAATGAAATACGGAAAATTCAGCAAGGATGGCCGGGAATACATAATTGAAGATCCCGAGACCCCTAGGCCATGGTTTAATTATCTTTTTAATGACGTGTATCACGCGTTGGTTTCGCAAACGGGCGGAGGGTACAGTTATTATAGAGACCCTAAATCGAACAGGATCTTGCGCTACGACCATATTCAGACGGACAGGCCAGGCCGGTATCTCTTCATAAGGGACGAAGATTCAAATAAGGTGTGGTCATGCAACTGGCAGCCGTTAAAAAAGAAACTCGATTTCTGGCAGTGTACCCACGGATTCGGCTACACGAAAATTCAAAGCAAATATAACAAGGTATCATCAGAGATCACGTATTTAGTATCTTTGCATGATCCGGTCGAAATGTGGATTGTGAAGATAAAGAACGAAGACAAAAAGAAAAAGAATCTAAAACTATTCCCGTATGTTGAATTTGTGGCCGGCGATATAGAATTAGAGGCTTGCTACAGGAACATCATAATGCTTTATAACCAGGCGGACTTTGATAAGAAAAGCAAGGCAATAATTGCGTTTAAACATCCGTTCAGAAGAGAACAGAAAAGAACCTACAGTTTCTTTTCCACGGGCCTGCCGATAAAAAGATACGACACCAGAAAAGACCAGTTTTTAGGTATATACAACGACATCCAGCATCCCAAAGCAATTATGGAGGACGGCAAGTGCGCTAATAGTTTTGTCAGGGGCGAGGATATGATAGGTGTCTTCGAGTCCGATTTGACCCTGAAGCCCGGAGAAGAGAAACAATTTGTCGTAGTGATGGGCTCTACGGATGATAAAGATAAGATACCGGGCTATCTGAAAAAGTACAATAATGTAAAAGGCGCCAAAGAAGAGCTCGGTAAAATAGTAAAGCATTGGGACAAAATTGTTGAGCAGATAAAGGTTTGCACACCCGACCCTGAATTTAATCTTATGGTTAATATGTGGGGCAAATATCAGTTATGCGCCATAACACATTGGCGCGGGACTTCACAATATCACGGAGTAGAAGGCGGGCTTGGTTACCGCGACACAGCCCAAGATAGTGAAGGGCTCCTTTCTTTAGAGCTTGATGTCGCGAGAAGGAAGATGGAAAGGATATTGCAATATCAGTATAAATCGGGCCATGCTGTCAGCGGGTTTTCGGAAACAGAAGGGGCCTGGGATTTAGTTTATCAAACCGGCGTGATAGGCAAAGCCGATGTCGTAGTATGGCTTCCCTACACAGTCGTATCCTATATTAAAGAAACAGGCGACGTAGCCTACCTGGAGAAAGAATTCAGATTTTGCGACGGCGATAAGGCGACGGTGTACGAACATATTTTAAGAGCCGTTAGGTATTTATATAGCAAGCGCGGAGAGCACAAGTTGCCTTATATCCTGAAAGCGGACTGGAACGACGCCTATGACCATGTCGGCATAAAGGGAAGAGGGGAAAGCGTTTGGCTTGCAATGGCGCTTTGCCGGGCATGTAAGCAGGTCGGAGAGCTCGCCGGTTTTATAGGCGACAAGGTTGTTGAAAAAGAAATGGAGAAGAAGTACGACGAGCTTAAGGAGATAATAAATAAAGAAGGCTGGGACGGCAACTGGTATATAGCCGCGTATAACGATGAAGGAGTGAAAATAGGCTCGAATGAGAATAAGGAAGGAAAAGTTCCTCTCAACAGCCAGACATGGGCGATATTGAGCGATATAGTTCCGCCCGACAGGCTTAAAAAGGTTTTGGACAAAATCGATAATTATCTTGATACGCCATATGGGCCGGCGCTGTTTTTGCCGAGTTATACCTCTTTTAATCCCGGCATCGGTAGGGTTACGGCTTTTGCCGAAGGCACAAAAGAAAATGCTGCGGTCTTTAGCCACGCGTGCGCCTTTAAGATCGTTTCGGATTGCTATATAAAAAGAGGCGATAAGGCGTACGAAACGTACAGGAAACTTTTACCGATGAATTCCGCTAAGGAGGATCATTCAAAATACAAGGTTGAGCCGTATGTATGGGCAGAATATATAATAGGCCCTGGCTCAACTTATAGATTCGGCGAGGGCGCCTTTACATGGAACACGGGGACGTCTTCCTGGATGTTTATCGCAGCGACCGAATGGATACTCGGAGTAAGGCGAGATTTCGGAGGCCTTTTTATAGATCCTTGCCTGCCGCATAAGTGGAAGGAATGCTGGATACGGAGGCCTTTCAGAGGCGCTATTTACGAAGTGACTATAAAGAATCCTAAAGGCGTTCAGTCAGGTGTCAAGAAGATAACCGTAGACGGGAGAGAGCAGAAATCGAATGTCATCAGGCCTCACGGCGACGGTAAAGTCCACAACGTAGAAGTGGTGATGGGGTAGGGCAGAAAAAATCACAAATTACAAACAATAAACAATATACAATTTACAAAAAGAAATCAGGGGTTTTGGTTATTGTAATTTTGGTATTGTGATTTGTTTGTATATTGGAATTTGTTATTTGTGATTTATAAGTTTGTAATCTGGAATTTTGAGGATAGAAAAAGATGCTCAAGATAAGCGTATCGGGCGTAAGGGGCATTGTCGGCGAATCGCTGACCCCTCAAGCAGTATTGGAGTTCGGCCTCGCGTTCGGCACTTTTACTAAAGGTTCAAAAATAGTGATAGGCCGGGATACAAGAATAAGCGGCCAGCTCGTAAGAGACGCGCTTGTTTGCGGCCTTGAATTTTCAGGCTGCAAGATAATAGACCTTGGAATATGCCCGACACCGACCGTTCTTTTTATGGCGCGCAAATTCCGCTCTAACGGGGTTATTATAACAGCGAGCCATAATCCAATCGAATGGAACGGATTGAAATTCGCGAAAAAAGAAGGTATATTTTTAAACAAACAGGAAATGGAATCGCTCTTTCGCATATATAAAAGCAAAAAATTCGCTTTTATAAGGGAGTTGAGCGACGACGATGCAATTGTAAAAAAATTTGATAAGGCCAAGGCATTGCACATAGATGCCGTTTTAAAAAATATCGATAAGGGCTTGATCAAGAAAAGAAAATTCAGGATCGCCTGCGACTTCTGCAATGGCACCGGCGCGGTCATAACTGAATCTTTTTTAAAAAAATTAGGGTGTAAGGTGTATGCGGTCAATGCCTCACCCGATGGCCGTTTCGCCCATAATCCCGAGCCAAATACTAAAAGCTTGAAGACATTTTCAAATTTTGTTAAAAAAAGTAAAGTAGATCTAGGCTTGGCGCAAGACCCGGATGCCGACAGGGTTGCCCTCTGCGACGAAAATGGTGTATTGATAAGCGAGGAGTTTACGCTGGCAATTGTGGTAAAGGCAATATTAATGAAAACAAAGGGCAAAGTAGTTGTGAACCTTTCCACCTCCCGGATGATAGATGATATTGCAACTGAATTCGGCTCAAAGCTTTTAAGGACGCCTGTTGGGGAGATAAATGTTGTTGAAAAAATGCGAAAGGTTAACGCGCTAGTCGGCGGAGAGGGTAACGGCGGCGTTATATATCCGAAAATAAATTTTTGCCGGGATAGCTTGGTGGGAATAGGCATCGTCCTGGAATATTTGGCCCGCACAGGAAAAAGTTTAAGCGAAGAAACGAGTGAGATGCCGCATTATAAAATGGTGAAGGACAAGCTTGCCTATTCAAGCGAAAAGGCAAAGATCGTGATTAATAAATTGAAAAGTAAATATAAAAATGAGAAAATTGATTTACGGGACGGTATAAAGATTGAATGGACAGGCGGTTGGGTCCATTTGCGGGTTTCAAATACAGAGCCTATAATAAGGATAGTTGCCGAGGCGAAGACAGACGGCGAAGTTAAACGGCTATACAATCTGGTTAAAAAAGATATAAAGTGAGGTGACAGATATGAATTATTTAAAAACAGGGATACTTCTTGTGGTGTTGACCATGCTTCTTGTGTGGATCGGCGGCATGATAGGCGGACAGCAAGGAATGGTAACCGCTTTTATTTTCGCCCTATTGATGAATTTTGGGGTCTATTTTTTTAGCGATAAAATAGTTCTCGCCATGTACAGGGCGCAGGAGATTGCCGAGGCCAAGATGCCCGAACTTTATGCTATCGTTAGAGAACTTACCAGCGAAGCGAATATCCCAATGCCAAAACTCTACATGGTTCCTCAAAACGCCCCTAACGCGTTTGCTACCGGGAGGAATCCAAAGCATGCTGTTGTGTGCGTGACGAGCGGCATTATGGATATACTAAGCCGCGATGAACTGAAAGGTGTTCTTGCGCATGAGCTCGCGCATGTTAAAAATAGAGATACTCTTATAATGACTATTACCGCGTCAGTTGCCGGGGCTATAATGATGATAGCGAATATGGCCAGATGGGCTGCGATATTCGGCACCGGCGGTAGAGATAGGAACAGGGGCAACTCGAACCTTATTGGTTTACTTATTGTAAGCATCCTGGCGCCGTTAGCCGCTATGATCATTCAGCTCGCCATATCCAGAACAAGAGAATATGCGGCTGATAACAGGGGCGCCCGATTTGCTCATTCCCCATACGGGCTGGCAAATGCGCTTAAAAAATTGGATGAATCAACAAGATATCGGAGCCTTAACGCGTCTCCGCAGACAGCTCATATGTTCATAGTAAACCCTTTGCGCGGAGAGGGCGTGATGAATCTATTCAGCACGCATCCGCCGATAAAGGAACGCGTGCGGCGCTTAGAGGGAATGAGTATTTAGGTTTTAAATGTATGCTTCCCTCGTGTCATGCAGTTAACATATAGACACTCGGGACTGCGCGGGAGGATTCACTAGAAGGTAAGCTAGGGCGAATTACTCAAATAGTGCTATTATAAACAAAAATAATCTTATGGAACGAAAATTTAATTTTTCTCCAACATGTATCGGAAGTTTTCCGCATACCGACCCCAGGCAGATTTGCGATAAAATTTTAAATAGCTTTACTGAGATCCCATTCTGGCCTCAGCTTCCTAAAAGGTCTTTTTTTGAAAATATGTACGCCCAATACAGCGAAGGCCTGCCCGGAGTGCAAATAGACGATAAGAATAAAACAATATATCTCGAGGCATCAAAAAATTTAAGTTCCGAGATAGAAAGAACATACGAAAAATACCTGGCCGGTGATCTAGAATACTTTGCCATCACTAAAGAACGCGCCGCAGGATTTTATGAATTTACGAGACAGCTCGAAGCCAGGAAGACAGACGGTTTAAAATTTATAAAAGGACACGTCACCGGGCCCGTAAGTTTCGGCCTTGCCATAACGGATGAAAGCAAGCAAGCCATATTCTATAACCAGGAATTGCAGGAAGTTTTAACTAAAGTGTTAGCTATGAAAATAAGATGGCAGGTGCGAAAGCTGAAATCCATTTTTGATAAAGTCATAATTTTTATAGACGAGCCATATATGGTGTCGATAGGTTCAAGCTACGTGAATATAAAACCGGATGAGGCAATGAAAAGGATAGGGGAACTGGTTAAGGAGGTCCATAAGGAAGGTGGGCTGGCAGGGATCCATTGCTGTGGCAACACGGATTGGGGATTGCTTTTAAGAACAGATATTGATATAATAAATTTCGACGCGTATAATTTTATCGAATCTATTTCTCTTTATCCAGAAGAGTTGAAACAATTTTTGGCGTTAAATAAATCCATCGCGTGGGGAATAGTGCCGACGTCAAGCGACGCCAAAGAGGATGCGGGCTCCCTTCTGGAACGGCTTGAAAAAGGCTTCGATGTATTAGCAAAAAAAGGCGTTGCTAGAAAAGATCTCTTAAGATCTTCTTTAATTACGCCAAGCTGCGGCTGTGGAACGCTTTCGATCGATAAGTCTGAGGAGATCTTGTCGCTAACTTTAAAAATCAGCGAGAGATTGAGAAAATAAAGATGAAAAATTCGCTTAATTTCGCAAAAATCGACGAGGAAAGGTATTCTAATCTTAAAGATTCAAAAGTAGTTATAATACCTGTTCCGTACGACGCTACGGCTACCTATAAAAAAGGTACGAAACTAGGGCCGGCTGCCATAATCGATGCCTCTCGGTATATGGAACAATTCGACGAAGAGTTGAATAAAGAGACATACAAAATCGGGATACATACCGCTAAACCTTTAAACGTAAAAAGGCTGTCTCCCAAAAAAATGACTTTAAAGGTACAGGATGCCGTAAAATCAGTGATCGAAAAAGATAAGTTTCCGGTAATATTGGGAGGGGAACATTCTATATCTGTCGGAGCTGTCAGGGCTATAGCCAAAGCAGTGGATCATTTTTCCATATTGCACTTGGACGCGCATTGCGACTTAAGGAATGAATATTTTGGCTCGAGGTATAACCATGGGTGTTTTGCTCGTCGTGTTATAGAGCTTGCGCCCATTGTCCAAGTCGGAATAAGAAGTTTAAGTAAAGAAGAAAAAGATTTCCTGCCTCATCCGAAGATAAGGATAATAAGCGCATATGATATTCAAAACGACAAAGAATGGATAAAAAAGGCCTGCGATACCCTTTCCGAAAATGTATACGTTACGATAGACGCAGATGTATTTGACCCCAGCGTGGTACCGTCTGTGGGAACGCCCGAGCCTGGCGGAATAGGGTGGTATGATGCAATAAATCTATTTAAAATGCTTACAAAAAAAAGACGCGTTATAGGTTTTGATGCAATGGAACTTTGCCCTCAAAAAGGGGGAGAGGCTTCAGATTTCTTAATGGCGAAACTTATATATAGGTTTTTAGGTTATATATTCGATAATAAAAAATAAAGAAAGGCATATGATATGTTGATGATAAAATCGAAAAATAAATTACTTGTTCCAAGAAGTGTATTCTTTACAAAAGGTGTGGGCACGCACAAAGAAGAAATACGTTCGTTTGAGCTTGCGTTAAGGGACGCCGGAATTGAAAAATGTAATCTTGTGACAGTATCAAGCATTCTTCCTCCCGGCTGCAACTGGATCTCAAAAAATGAGGGCGCAAAGGGGCTCATACCAGGAATGTTGACATTTTGCGTCCTGGCGCGTGCCTCAAGCAACGAACCGCACCGTCTCATAGCGGCGTCAGTAGGTTGCGCGGTCCCGGCAGACCCGAACGCGTACGGATATCTTAGCGAGCACCATGCCTTCGGCGAGAATGAAAAAACATCTGGTGACTACGCCGAAGACCTCGCAGCAGCCATGTTGGCATCCACACTCGGTATAGAATTTGACGAAGATAAAAGCTGGGATGAAAATAAAGAAGTATACCGTATAAGTGATAAAATAGTCAAAGCGACCAACGTAACCCAATCTACCGTCGTTGGATCTGGCGGCCCGTACTCTACGGTTATCGCAGCGGCAGTGTTCTTATTCTAAGATCAAAGAATAAGCTTTTAGTTACGGAACGATTACTTTATCCTCATTATGCGCACCATGACACTCCCTTTCAAAATTAAAGACGGAATTCTTGCCTGCGGGGCGGATCTTAAATCGAAGTTCTGCTTTACAAAAGGCGGTCGGCTTTACATCAGCGATGATTTTGGCGATCTTAGCCGTATAGATAATATGGAAAATTATGAAAAGGCTATGAAGGAAGCCATCCGGGTATACAAGGTAAGACCGAAAATAATCGCCTGCGACATACATCCGGGATATTTTTCAACGAAGTTTGCCCAAAATTATGCGGCCAATAACCCGCAGTGCGTATTATACAAAGTTCAACACCACTATGCCCATATTGCCAGTTGCATGTTGGATAATGGTATTAAAGGCAAGGTAATAGGCGTGAGCTTTGATGGTACCGGTTTTGGGACCGACGATAATATTTGGGGCAGCGAAATTCTCTTGGCGGATTTGAGGGGGTTTAAACGCATGGCGCATCTGGATTATATACCTATGCCGGGAGGGGAGTCTGCCGTACGGGAGCCCTGGCGTATGGCATTTTCTTATCTATACAAAACATATAATCATAGACTTTTTAATTTAGGCATCCCTTTTATGAAAAAAATCGGCAGAGAGAAAAGCTCGGTTCTATCCAAAATGATAATGAATAAAATAAATTCTCCTCTCACATCAAGCATGGGCAGGCTCTTTGACGGGGTCTCGTCTATTTTGGGAGTTTGTGACAAAATTACATATGAGGCAGAAGCGGCGATCGAGCTCGAGCGGATCGCGGATGTTAATTGCGAAGAAAAATACGCCTATAAAATACAGAATGGTTTTGAAGATTCTGCCATAAGGATAGGGGAAATCATACGCGGCATAGTTAATGATATTAAAAGAAATGAAGAGAATTCTATAATTTCTGCGAAATTTCATAACACAATAGCTCATTTTGTAAAAGATGCGGTTTCGCGCATAAAGAAAAAAGAAGGTACAAGTAAGGTTGTTTTTAGCGGTGGAGTTTTTCAGAACAAATATTTAGTTATGAGGGTTAAAGAGTTTTTTAGCGAGTCAGAATATAAGATTTATTTTCATAACGTATTTCCGCCAACTGATGTCTGTATTGCCTTAGGACAGATTGCTGTAGCGGGCGGGCAAAGCGAGAAAGGCAGGCGCTAGTCATATGTGTTTAGGGGTACCAATGAAAATCGCAGAGATAATCGGCAATGAGGCTGTGGTGGAAAGCGGCGGATTAAAGAAAAAAATAGGATTACACCTGGTTAGAAACATCAGGATAGGTGACTACGTAATAGTGCACGCTGGTTTTGCGATCGAGAAACTTGATAAAAAACGCGCGCAAGGGACACTGAAAATACTTAAAGAAATGGGCAGCGGGCGATGAAGTACGTCGACGAATTTCGAGATATTGGAATAGCTAAAAAGATACTAAAGGATATTTCCTGTCACGTAGACGGCGAATATAAAATAATGGAAGTGTGCGGCACCCATACTCAAAATATATTTAGATACGGACTTCGTCAGCTTCTACCTAAAGAAATAAAGCTTTTTTCAGGGCCCGGGTGCCCGGTTTGCGTGTCTCCGACCAGTTTTATTGATAAGGCGATCGCGTATTCGAGAATAAGTAGTTTTATCATAGCTACATTCGGGGATATGCTAAAAGTCCCGGGTTCGAGTTCTTCTTTGGAAAAAGAAAAATCCAAAGGCGGCGACATAAGGATTGTGTATTCGAGCTTAGACGCGATAGGGATCGCCGCAAGAAATCCAGGGAAAAAAATAGTATTTTTAGGCATAGGTTTTGAGACAACAATTCCTACTGTTGCGGCATCTGTTATCGAGGCAAAGAAAAATAGGATAAATAATTTTTATGTTCTTTCCGGGCACAAGATCATGCCGCCTGCGCTAGAGGCCTTGCTGGAAGATAAAAAAATCAGTATAGACGGTTTTATACTTCCGGCTCATGTCAGCGCTATAATAGGTTCTGTTCCTTACGAGTTCATACCGAATAAATTTAATATAGACTGCGTTATCGCCGGTTTTGAACCGCTTGATATCCTGCACGGCATCTATATGCTGTTAAAATCAAGATTCGACGGCTTGAAGCCGAGGGTAAGGCTGCAATATACGCGTGTCGTGAAAAGGAAAGGCAATCGAAAAGCCATCGGTCTTATAAAAGAAGTTTTTAGGCAAACCGATTCCGAATGGAGAGGGTTAGGCAACATACCGGGTAGCGGTCTAGTTTTAAGCAATGCGTATAAACAGTTCGATATAGAGATGAATAGAAAAATCATTGTAAGCCGGCCAAAAGAAAACCCGCTCTGTTTATGCGGAGAAGTTCTCAAAGGATTAAAGGTACCTCTAGAGTGTAAACTGTTCGGCAAGAGATGTACGCCCCAGGCTCCCGTAGGCGCGTGTATGGTCTCAGGCGAGGGCACATGTGCGACATATTATAAATACGGAGAAGGAGGTCTAACGGGATGAATATTATTACTTTGGCCCACGGAAGCGGCGGAGTGCTTACCCATAAATTAATAAAAGAAATAATATTGAAAGAATTTAACAGCCCTATACTTCGCGAGCTTACCGACGCTGCTGTGTTGAAGGTGGGGAAAAACACAATAGCCTTAACTACCGATTCATATGTGGTAAAACCGCTTTTCTTTCCCGGCTCGGATATAGGAAAAATGGCAATTTACGGAACAGTTAATGATTTGTCTGTGTGCGGGGCAAAGCCTTTATTTATTTCATGTGGGATTATAATTGAAGAAGGCTTGGAAGTTGATGTGCTAAAAAATGTGATCCATTCGATGAAAGAAGCCTCTTTTGTAGCCGGCGTAACCATAGTAACCGGAGATATCAAAGTGGTCGAGCGAGGGAAATGCGACAAATTGTATATAAACACAAGCGGTATCGGGGTGATGGGTCAAAATATAAAACTTTCGATTGATAATATAGGAATCGGAGACAAAATAATAACGAGCGGTAGCATAGGAGACCACGGCATAAGTGTATTGTCTGCCAGGGAAGGTATAAATTTCGGAGGCTCTATTAAAAGCGATGCTGCTCCGCTTAACAAGTTAATATCAAAGATACTGCGTGCCGGAGGTGTGCGTTTCATGCGCGACCCGACGAGGGGCGGAATTGCCTCTACCTTAAACGAGATAGCAGAAGACAGGAATTTTGGCATTATTATAGAAGAAAGCTCAATACTTGTTAAGCAAGGTGTCTATGCGGCCAGCGAATTGCTCGGCTTGGATCCTTTATACATAGCGAACGAAGGCAAGATTATAGTGGTTGTCTCAAAAGATAGCGCTTCTAGGATCCTAAGGATTATGCGCAATGACAAGCTCGGAAGAGACGCGCGAATAATAGGAGAGGTGGTAAAAAAATATAGCGGTAAAGTGATTTTGAAGACAAAGGTAGGCGGTAGTAGAATAGTTGATATGCCTCAAGGCGAGTTGCTTCCGAGAATATGCTAGCTAGCGTTTAGCGGTTAGCGTATAGCGATTAGATTGCTATTTAGTCTGGTGTTGTCAGATTTGTATGGTAAAATAAAAGGACAAGATGCAGGAAGCGCCTTTTTATAGAAAATGGGTGAATGCGGAGGATTTGACCCCCTTTAATGTCGCAGAAAAAGAAACAGATCTTTTGATATTGGCAGATAGGGTTTTGGAAAAAGAGGCTAAAGAGCTAGCTTTAAAATATAGAAAAGACATCGAAGGTTATATACGCCGGTATCCCGAGTTCAGGACTTCACTTATTCCTATTGAAGATAACGATGCCGCGCCGGCCATAGTTAAGGATATGTTGCGGGCAGCCATCTCTAGCGATGTAGGCCCCATGGCTGGAGTGGCCGGAGCTGTTTCAGAGTATGTGGGACGAGGCCTCTTAAAATTTTCAACAGAAGTTATCGTAGAAAACGGCGGAGATATATTTTTGAAAATCAATAAACCTAGAGTGTTAGGGGTGTTCGCCGGAAAATCTAAATTTACAAAAAGAATAGGCATAGAAATAACCCCGCAGGACACGCCTATAGGCGTGTGTACTTCGAGCGGAACAGTGGGGCACTCTTTAAGTTTCGGCCTTACCGATGCGACTATTATTGTTTCCAAAAATACAGCCCTTGCAGATTGTGCGGCGACCAGAGTTGGGAATGCAGTGAAGACGGCAGCTGACGTTGAAAAGGGGATAGATTGCGCAAAATCCATTAAAGGAGTCATGGGCGCTGTCATTATAATAGGTGACAAGCTTGCAGGCTGGGGAGAAGTGAAATTAGTTTCTATATAAATAAGGAGGAATTATGGTTTCAAAAAGATTAGTTCTCACATTTCCGCACAAGCTGTTGGATAAACCCATAGTTTACCAACTAGTGAAAGAATACGATCTCGTGTTTAATATACTCCAGGCAAGGGTTATGCCAAATGAGCAGGGCCTTTTAGTTCTAGAGATCACGGGCAATAAGGAAAATTACGCTAAAGGCGTTAAGTATCTTACGGATTTAGGCGTAAAGATCCAGCCGCTGAGCAACGACGTAAGAAGAAATGACGCAAGATGCACTCATTGCGGAGTCTGTATTAGCGTATGCCCGACAGAAGCACTTAGTATAAATAAAAAGACCATGAAAGTGGATTTTGATCTTGCGAAATGTATTGCCTGTGAACTTTGTGTAAGGGCTTGCCCGGTCAGGGCAATGGAGGTTAAACTTTAGGTGTCTGACTCTTTTTTACTGGTATCGGAAGCTGATGGAACCCTTTCTTTAGTTCTTTTGTCTAAGAAGTAAACACTTTTAGGGATAGATTTTACCTTCTTCTTGACATCCGCATCTATATTAGTCACTTCCGCGTAACTTTCTAGCGGGCGGTATAAATTGCTTACGCCTGACAAAGATATAGTCATGATAGGAAATTTAGTTATTTTTCCTTCGCGATTTTTCGTTACGATATAGCCCCGCTCAAGATCCTCTTTTTTGTAAAGCAGCCGGATTCTTCTATCAAACTCTTGTATAATATAATTCGAAACATCATCGGTAGTGTCAACGGAGGATACAAATACGAAATCGTCTCCTCCGCTATGGCCTAAGAAGTCATTAGGTGCCCCCTTCTTTTTTAAAGCATCTTGAACTACAGAGCTCGTTATTTTTATCGCCTCGTCTCCTCGATGAATTCCGTATTCGTCATTAAATTCCTTAAAATTATCCAAATCGGCATGTACTACAACAAATTTTTCTCCTTTATCTATCCTTTTTTCTATTTCTTCGCGGATTACGTTATTTCCGGGAAGCTTGGTTAGGGGATTTGCATTCTCGGCGCGTTCTTTCATTTTTTTCAAAGCCACTGCCATATCGTTAAATGTATCCGCTAATTCCTGAAGCTCGTCTCCTGTTGTGAGATTTACGCTCAAATCAAAATTTCCGCTCGCTATATCTTTAGTAGCCTTGTTTAATAGCGTAATAGGCCCTACAATGGTCCTTGAAAGTATAAAACCAAACGCAACTACTATTAATATTACGCTTATGACCGTGAATATTATAGGTATATAAGCCTGCTTAAGGACTTCTTGCATATTTCCTAATGAGAAGGTCGTCCGTACAACATAATTTTCGGCGTTTCCCGCAGCGATGGGAATGTACATAAAAAGCGTCTTTGTAGGTCTGTCTATGTAGTTTAAAATTTCTTTTGTTTTTCCTATCGACTCAAACACCTCTTTTACTGTTCCTGCCTCTTCAGGTATGATTGGCTTCCCTATCAGCGAGCGGTCTAAAGATGCGATGATACGATTTTCTCTTGATGTGGCGATCCAATCTTCTATAAGCCCGCTTTTCCCGAGGGAATTAAGAGACTCGGTAAGTATATTGCTTACCTCGGTAGGGGATGTTACGTTTTCTAAAATTTTATTAATAGTGACTTTTATAAATAATGCGCTTACCTTAGCCCTATATGAATTGTAATTTGTAACGGTTTTAAGCTGGTTATCTACTTGGATTATGGTGAAGGCGCTGATTAAAAGTATTACAAATATTATTATAAAATTTGTTATCCTACTTTGCAGGGTTAACCTTATTTTTTCGTTCATCGGATCAACCTATTCTTTTTTATAACTTGCGGCACAATTTTTTAATATTTTCAAAAGCTTATATTGCTCGCCCAGGTCTATCTTTGAGAACTTTATTCCCGCGTCCAAGTTTTCATTATACCTGTCCGTGCTTTCCTTGACCCACACAACTTTGCCATGCGTAACAATTGGCGTTTGTTCATGAGGGGGGTTTATCTCTATTTTTAATTTAGTCCCCTTTTTTATTAATCTATTAATTGGAAACTGTATGCCGGATATGCTTATATCCTTGCTTTTAGTCTTTGAGCCTATTTCGATTATACCCTTGGTAGTATATTCTATATCAAATGATGCCTTAAAACGTACAGCCCTTCTTCTTTCCTTCATTTTTGTTCGCTCCTTTTAAAAAATAGATTATAATTAAGCAAAATATAGAATAAAATCACAAATCCTACGAAAATATTTAAGGTATGAACGCTTATATGATTAAGAGTATATCCTATGCCAGTACCGTCGTCAAGCGATTCCGCGTTTATATTTACTAATTGAAGCAGGGGGGGGATGACGGATGAATCATGCAGGGCGTCGTAAATAGTAAATATGCTATTAATTATAAAGAACGAATGATAGGACAAAACGATAGAGAATAATCCAGGCCCGGGTTTTTCAAAAGCAATGTACATATAGAGCGGTAACAAGATAAAAAGGAATTCTGCAAAGAACAACCCTATGGGCGGCAAGCTGATTCCAACCAGCATTATGCCTATATATTTGTGAAATATAATAAACGTGACAGTCGCAAGCAATGCGTTCAGTAGATAAAAAAGTCGTAATGCCGAAATCCAATGTGCCTGATTTTTTAAGCCGCTGTCCATTTATATGCCCAATATCAAAAAAAGTATATCACTATAAGGCAATTTTAGCAATGCATTTCTATCTTTAGCCTTGACAGCTAGAGGGGTTATGTTATAATAAACTTTACTTTTAATACGTTTAAGGACAGGAGAAGATGGTAAGCTATTTTGTAAAAAAAAACGAAATAAATAATCTGCTCAATTTTATACAACAGGCTTTTGAGTTGTTTGTAATAAAAGAAAAGGGAAGTAATCTTTATTGGACGCGGTTCGATCCTGAAAACTCAGACGAAATTATAATAAATAGACATAGGCCCGCCGAACCCCTGAAAGGGTTCATATTTAAATCTAAAGAAAAAATCTTAAACAATTTCAACTCAGAAAAGACAAAGCCCAGCGCGATACTCGGCGCCAAAGCGTGTGATCTGCAAGCCCTTAAAATCCTAGATTATGTATTTCTGGAAGGCGAATTTAAAGATCCTTTTTACAAAAAGACGAGAGAGGAGACTTTGCTTATATCCGGAGATTGTACTTCATTTAAAGACGTATGCTTCTGCTTGGGTATAGGCGTAGAGCCCTTCCCCAAAGAGAATTTTGATTTAAATTTCAGCGAACTAAATGAAGGTTTTATCATCACAGTAGGTTCACAAAAAGGCGATAAGATATTGGCGAAATCGGGTATCCCGATAAACAAAGTTACAGCCGAGCAGATGGAGGAATCGGAACAAAGAAAAAAGGAGTTTTTAGATAAATTACAAGCGAGTATATGCCGAATGGCGCTTCCCCCAAAAGATTCTTTTAAACTAGGGGTGCAGTCTAATTTTAAATCGGAACTTTGGACTAACTTCGCCTTAACATGCGTTGAATGTGGAGGCTGTAATACAGTGTGCCCGACTTGCCATTGTTTTTTTCTCGTAGACCAAAACGCAGAGGATAAATATCAGCGTTTGAAGGTTTGGGATTCCTGCCTTCTCAAGCGGTTCGCTAAAGTTGCAGGCGGGGCAAATCCCAGGAAACATCTTAGTGCAAGGTTAAGAAATAGATTTGTGAAGAAATTTGATTTTTTTCCTGAGATTTTGGGATTATACGCGTGCACAGGGTGCGGCAGGTGCATCGAAACCTGTCCCGGCGATATAGACCTGCGCGAAATATTGAAAGAGGCGTGTAAGTCCCGCTAGAGATATCGTGCCTATTAACTTGTAAAGCAAGATCTCTGGTGCGATAAGCTTAAAACCGAGATAAAATGGATAATCCGTATAAAACTATAGAAGCCGAAGTTATTGATATAACCGAAGAAACCGCAGCCATAAAGACATTCATTTTTAAACCAAAGGAAGAATTTTCTTTTAGAACTGGCCAGTTTGTGGAATTGGCAATCCCCGGGTTTGGCGAAGCGCCGTTTACTCCGTCGTCAAATCCAAGCGAGAAGGAATATATAGGTATTACAATAATGAATACCGGAAGGGTTACGAAAAAACTGCACGAGTTGCGCCTTAAAGACAAAGTGGGAATCAGGGGGCCTTATGGTAAGGGTTATCCTTTAGGTGAATTCAAGGGTAAAGAAGTGCTTATTGTTGGAGGCGGTGTGGGGCTCGCTCCACTTAGAAGCCTTTTATATGCCTTATTCAATGAAATCGCGAGTTTCAAAAAGATAATACTGAAATACGGAGCCAAAACGCCAAAAGACATAGTTTACAAGAAAGAGATTGAGGAATGGTCCAGGTCTAGCGAAAAAGTCGATGTTAAAATAACGGTGGATGTTGGCGACGAGACATGGAAAGGCAGAGTAGGCCTCGTAACTACCTTATTGGATAATCTCGAAGTAGATATAAAAAATAGCGTGGCTATAGTCTGCGGCCCGCCTATTATGATGAAATTTGCTACTTTTAAATTGATCAATATCGGTTACGCACCGCAGGATATATATCTTTCTATGGAAAAAAATATGAGTTGCGGTATAGGTAAATGCGGGCATTGCAGGATGGGGAAGTATTATGTTTGCAAGGATGGTCCGGTTTTTACCTATGACAAGCTTAAGGATTTGCCGGAAGTTTGGGACTAAAAACAGCGTTTAGCGGTTAGCGTATAGCGATTAGGAAAGAAATGAAACGGTTACTTATAGATTTGGACATGTTGGAACAGGATAAAAGTGCAAAAATAGAATGCGAGTATTTTTATCATCCGAACAATAACGGTTTAGTAAGAATTTATGAACTTGTAAATTTTGCTGTTGTTTGCAGAAAATGCAAAGACGCGCCGTGCGTTGCATCGTGCCCGAAGGACGCTTTGGAAAAAGATGAGAATAATATATTGAAACGCTATTCAATGAGATGCGTTTCCTGCAAAACTTGCAGCCACGCTTGCCCATTCGGCACTATTTACCCGGAGACAATACCGTATCTTATATCTCAGTGCGATTATTGTGTGGGGCGATTACAGAATGGTACCGTACCGCTCTGCGTCATGACATGCAAATCCGGAGGGATAAAATACGGGGATTTCCATCCGGATGAAAAGAATGGTATATACTCCATGAGCGATGCCATTCTTGTTAAAGTTAAGAAATGGGATAGGGTGTGAATTAGTAGTTAGTAGTTAGGGATTAGGGGTTGGGGAAGAATGAAAAATTTACTTTATTTTTTAATATTTCCGGGATTTTTATTTACAGCCATATGCGGTTTAGTAGCAAGCTGGGTTGACCGCAAGCTTACCGCAAGGCTTCAGTGGAGAGTCGGCCCTCCGTGGTATCAACCGTTTATAGATATACTAAAACTTTTAGGAAAAGAAACAATTGTACCCAAGGGTGCCTCAAAATTGACATTTCTATCGGCGCCTTTGGTAAGCTTGGCGAGCGTAACGTTGGTATCGACGATTGTATGGATGGTTGATTTAAACCCGTCAAAAAGTTTCGTAGGAGATATTATTGTTGTCATATATCTTTTAACTATTCCTTCAATAGGCCTTATGATAGGAGGTTTTGCCTCACGCAATCCGCTAGCCTCTCTTGGAGCGTCAAGAGAAATGAAACTCATTCTTTCGTATGAGTTGCCGTTCTTATTAGCGATAATCGTCCCTATTATAAAGACAAGCGGGGCGATAAGAATAGGGGAGCTCTTAACTTATCAGCTCGGAAATGGGTTGATAGTAAAAAACCTCTCGGGCATGATAGCGTTTTTTGTAGTCATCTTTGTCCTTCAGGCAAAATTGTCCTTGGCGCCTTTTGATATTCCTGAGGCGGAAACAGAACTTATGTCCGGGCCGATAGTCGAATATTCAGGAGCGCCCCTGGCTATTATAAAATTGACAAAGGCCATGATGCTTTTTACTCTGCCCATATTTTTAATTGTTATGTTCCTGGGAGGAATTTCGACTGACGGAATAAATATAGTATGGGGAATTTCTAAATATATCGGACTCCTTGCATTGGTTTCTATAATAAAAAATACCAATCCCCGGCTAAGGGTTGACCAGGCCTTGAAATTCTTTTGGGGGCCATTGACGGTACTGGCGATAATAGCGGTTGTATTGGCGTGTATGGGGTTATAAATGAAAAATACGAAATTCGAAGCACGAAATACGAAACAATATCTAATGACGAAAATTCAAATGTTCAAAACGTTAGGTTTTGAACATTCAGATATTCAAATTTCGGATTTGTTTCGAATTTCGGATTTCGGGTTTCGAATTTAAGAGTAACCATATGAACTTAAAATTAAAAGCATTATTAAAATCTCCATGGGTTTTTCACGTAGCAACAGGTAGCTGCAATAACTGCGATATAGAAATAATAGACTGCCTTACACCGCGCTATGATATTGAAAGATTCGGAATGGTTTTAGCCGGCAGTATAAGGCACGCCGATATTCTGCTTTGCACAGGGATAGTTACAAAGCAATGCGCGCCCAGGCTTAAACGCGCATACGAACAGGCGCCAAAACCGGTAATTGTAGTAGCGATAGGGGCATGCGCGTGCAGTCAGGGTATTTTTAAGGACAGCTACACGGCAACCGTGCCTATGGACCAAGTCGTCCCTGTGGATGTTTACATACCGGGATGCCCGCCAAAACCTGAGGCAATAATTGCGGGTGTGACAAAGGTGATAGAGAAGATTAGAAAAAGTAGCTAGGGGTTAGTAGGCAGTAGGTAGGGAGCAGAGGATAATGGATAGAAAAGAGATTCTAGAAAATATACAAGGCGTTTTAGGTAATAAAATTAAAAAATTCTACGAGAAGTCAGAAAAACGTGTTTATATAGACATAGAACCGAAAGACTTGATCGAAACAGTTACGTTTATATTCAAAAAATTAGGCGCGAGATTCAGCATAGCTAGCGCTATTGACAGACCGGATGGGACTGAAATTATGTACCATTTTTCATTCGATCAATACGGAATGATCGTTTCATTCCGTGTCTTTATGAAAGAAAGGATCGGGGTCAAGGTCGACTCTATTACGCCGATATTTATAGGAGCGGAATGGATCGAGCGCGAGATGCATGAACTTTTTGGTATAGATTTTATCGGGCATCCGAATCTCAAGCGCCTGCTGTTACCGGACGATTGGCCCTCTGATAAACACCCTTTGAGGAAGGATTATAAGAATGAGTTCCGTTAGACCTTTTAAAGAAACTTTGTGTATGTTCGATTTTATATTTAGAAGAATTCTTTATATGATTATGTTCATGAAAACGGTTACATTAATTTATATGGGAGGTCTAACGGGATGAGCCATAGGACTATAATACCTATAGGCCCATATCACCCACTGCAAGAAGAGCCGGAATTTTATCAGCTTCTGGTGGAAGGGGAGAAAGTCATCGATATAGATGTCAGGATCGGGTATAATCATAGGGGAATAGAGAAACTGTCCGAATCTAAATCGTTTGATAAAGCGGCATATCTTGTGGAAAGGATATGCGGTATATGCTCGACAAGCCACCCTCTTGCTTTTGTGCAGGCCGTTGAAAATATATCTAATATAGAAGTGCCTGAAAGGGCCCTTTACATAAGGACGATAATCGCCGAGCTGGAGAGGATTCATTCTCATCTTTTGTGGGTAGGCTTGGCAGGCCATTTTCTCGGATATAATACAATTTTCATGTGGGCTTGGAAGTATAGAGAATCCATTCTTGACGTTTTTGAAACTATTTCTGGAAACAGGAATCACTATGGCATGATGAAGGTCGGCGGCGTGAGACGGGATATGTATGAAAAAGACTTTCCATGGATTACGCGGGAACTTGATAAAGTAGTAGATAAAGTTATTATGCTTAAAGGCGCCGTCTTGGACGACCCGGTCATTCACGCACGCACAAAAGGGGTCGGAGTTTTGACAAAGGACGATATTATAAATTATTGCGCGCTCGGCCCAACGGCAAGAGCGTCCGGAGTTGATATTGATGTGAGGCGAGACGATCCCTATGCTGTTTATAATAAACTAGATTGGAAAGTTATAGTGCGACAAGAAGGAGATGTATTCGCAAAGACAGTTGTAAGGGTTTTGGAAACATTGGAATCTTTAAAAATAGTAAAACAGTGCCTAGAGAATATGCCGAAAGGTGAAATAGACTCCAAGCCAAAAGATATACCGCCGGGCGAAGGTATAGGCCGCGCCGAGGCGCCAAGAGGCGAGGTTATACACTACGTGAGGAGCGACGGGTCGAACTCAGCGGTCCGTCATAAGATAAGAGCGCCGACATTCATGAATTTTCCTACTTTTAAGAAATCAATTGTCGGCCAGACAGTTACGGATGCCACTATCATACTTGCTGCGATAGACCCGTGCTATTGTTGCACAGAGAGGCTAACCGTTATAGACGCAAAATCGAACAAAGAAGTCATGGGAAGTAGGGAATTGATAAAACTCTCGCAAGAAAAAACAGCTTTGCTTAAAAAAGAAATGGGTATCGAATAATGTTAAAACAAGAGTTTTTTAAATTTGATAAGCTATCCGTTTTTGTAGCCATATTCATAATTTTCTTTACGGCCGTAGTGTTGCTATATTCTTCCGGGTTTATGCGCCGGAGAAAAAATCTTATTTTTTATTATCTCTATCTGATCCTTACGTCGATAAGCGCGCTTGGCGCTGTTTTTTCTGAAAATCTTTTATTATTTATGGTATTTTGGGGATTTTTAGGGGTACTTCTTTATTTATTGATAGGGTTCGGCGACAAAGACCGCACGTCAAGCACGGCCAAGAAGACTTTTATAATAGTCGGCGGGTCGGATGCAATTATGCTTTTAGGATTGGCGCTTGTATGGCGAATTTCAGGTTCTTTGCAAATGAGTCAGTTGAGTATAACCTTGGATACGAGAATAGCGATTTTGGCGTATCTATGCCTGGCTATAGGGGCATTTGCAAAAGCAGGGGTTATGCCTTTTCATACATGGGTCCCTGATACCGCAGAGGATGCTCCTGTCCCCGTTGCCGCATTTTTGCCGGCGTCTTTAGATAAACTTCTGGGAATATATTTTCTTGCGAGAATTACACTTTATATGTTCAAGATGGATTTAGCGATGAATATGATTTTAATGGCAATAGGCAGTTTCACGATCGTAGCCGCAGTTATGATGGCCCTTATACAGCATGATCTCAAAAGATTATTAGGGTATCATGCAGTAAGCCAAGTCGGATATATGGTATTAGGGATAGGGACAGGCAACCCGGTTGGAATAGCCGGCGGGTTATTCCATATGCTGAATAACGCGATATATAAAAGTTGCCTTTTTCTTTCAGGCGGTGCGGTCGAGAAAAAAGCCGGGACAACTGATTTAGAAAATTTGGGTGGTTTTGCTAAATACATGCCCATCACATTCATCACGTTTTTAATAGCCTCGTTTGCCATATCGGGCATTCCGCCTTTTAACGGTTTTGTCTCTAAGTGGATGATCTATCAAGGAATAATCGAGACCGGCAAAAATGGCGGGTATTCCTGGATATTGTGGCTTGTTGCTGCGATGTTCGGGAGCGCATTGACGCTTGCCAGTTTTATGAAATTGATACATTCAGTATTTTTAGGCCAGCCGTCCGCCAAACAAAAAATTTCAGATTTGAAATACCAGGAAACTGTCCCTACAATGTGGATCCCTGCAGTAATTCTGGCATCTTTATGCGTAATCTTTGGCGTGTTTGCTTATAGTATACCGCTTAAGATGTTCATTTTTCCAAGCCTGAAGGAGAATGTTTCTTTTTACGGCGTGTGGAATGCCGGCCTCGCAACGGTTTTGATACTGGCCGGAATTATTCTAGGCCTTATTATATATTTTATAGGCACAATAGCCAGGACGAGAGATTCAGATGCTTTCATAGGGGGAGAGGTTTTAGAAAAAAATCCTGACATGAGAGTTTCAGGAACCGAATTTTACGACACGATCAAGGATGCGGGCATATTGAAGATATTTTATAGATTAGCCGAGAGAAAGGTATTTGATATTTATAATATCGGAACAAGAATAACTTTCGGTTTCAGCGGAGTCCTCCGCTCTATTCATAATGGCGTATTGCCTTCGTATTTAGCGTGGTGCCTGCTCGGGCTTTTATTTTTGTTTTACAAATTGTTCAGGTGATTTATGATGCAGATATATCTATTATTGGGAGCGATGATCGTAGTAGCTATATTGGCGGTGGAGCTTAAGGATTTACTCTCTTCGATTGTCGCCTTGGGGGCAGTAGGGCTATTATTGTGCATAGCTTTCATAACGCTGAAAGCCCCGGACGTGGCTATTACCCAGCTTGTCGTAGAAATTCTATGCCTTATCATATTAATTAGGGCTACGTTAAAAAGAGACCTTCCTTTTTCAACGACCGGAAGATGGTTTCTTAACACGCTTATTGCCGTTATTTTTATAAGCGTATTCTTGCTCGTCGCGGCGAAATGCCTAAAAGATCTACCTCAATTCGGTTATCCGATTATGCGGGTTGCCGGCACATACCTGAAAGAGGGGATGACTAAAACCGGAGCCGCTAATATAGTTTCATCGATAGAACTCGATTACAGGGCATATGATACTTTAGGCGAGGCAACTGTTTTATTTGCAACAGTCATAGGTATTTTAGCGATCGTTAGGAAATCAGGCGTAAAAAAGGAAGGCGAAGAGGATAGCGAAGAAAATGAATAAAACAAACGAAAAGGGCATGTCATTGATAGTAAAAACAATCACCCGTCTTACGGTTGGTATTATGCTTCTTTACGGCATCTATATCATCTCTCACGGACATCTTACGCCTGGCGGCGGTTTTGCCGGAGGGGTGATTATAGCGCTTTCTTTCGTTAACCTTATGCTGGCATACGGTAAAGAAGTTACCTTAAAAAAACTGCCTAAGGGGGTGGCATCTTTTTTTGAAGGCATGGGTGCCATATTATTTTTAGGGATAGCGCTCCTCGGGTTTACGGGCGGATATTTCTTTTTTAACTTTATAGCCAAGGGGGAGCCTTTCAGGCTTTTTAGCGCCGGCATAATACCGCTGTTTAATATTGCTATAAGCCTTAAAGTTGGTGCCGGACTTTTTGCCATATTTATTTCTTTAGTTCTATTAAAAATTGAGGCTGAGAAAAAATAATGAGTTATTCACGCGAGGTCGTATTATGAAAGTGTATTTACTTTGTCTCGGGTTATTCTGTATAGGCCTTTACTGTATTTTAAGAAAACGCAATATCATAAAGATTATTCTTGGTTTTATCATAGCCGAGTATGCCGTGAATTTATTTTTTATATTGGCCGCTTACCGCATGGAAGGCCGCTCTCCTATATTTGCGCCGGACGCTAAGATAGTGAATATGGTTGATGCGCTGCCGCAAGCGTTAGTGCTTACGGCGATAGCTATTGGTTTGGCAAACGTAGCGCTATTGATAAGCATCGCCCTCCGGATATATGACAAATACGGTACTTTTGATATAACGAAGATCAGGGAGCTTAGGGGATGAAACTATTTGTTGATATAATACCGCTTTTTGTAGCCGTTCCTATGGCAGGGGCGTTTCTTATTGCGCTCGTCGCAAGAAAGATAAAATGGCTGCCCGCGCTTATCACGAATATAATAACTATAGGCCTGGTTTTTGTTTCTTTTTTTGCGGTTAAATTGATAAATATTCACAAGGTTTTAGTATATGACGTAGGCGCGTGGAAACCGCCGATGGGTATAGGAATGGTCTTGGACGGTTTTACTGTCTTCATGCTTACGACAGTTAATTTAGCGGCGTTTTTTGTCGCCATCTACTCGATAAATTATGTGGAGCGTTTCACTTCTAAATGGAAATTTTATACGCTTTTCTTATTTATGATCGCAGGCGCTAACGGTGTTGTCATAACCGGCGATATATTCAATTTATTTGTCTTTCTTGAGATAGCATCTATAGCCAGCTGTTCCCTAATCGCATTCGGAACAGAAAAACATGATCTGGAAGCAGCATTCAAATACGCGGTTATGAGCGGGGTTGGTTCGCTTTTTATTTTGCTCAGTATAGTTTTATTATATAGCTACACTTCAACGTTAAATATGGCGGATATATCCAATGTATTGGCGCAAAAGGACCCTAATAACATTATTCTTATGATTAGTGCGCTATTAATAATGGGTTTCGGGCTGAAGGCAGGCCTCGTGCCTTTTCATGGGTGCCTGCCGGATGCCTATACTTCGGCCCCGGCACCCGTATCAGCAATGTTGGCAGGTGCAATAACAAAATCATTAGGTTTGTACGCTATTTTTAGAATATTTTATAATGTGATCGGAATGAATCAGGCATTGTCTTCTATTTTTATGTTTTTTGGCGCTTTGTCTATGATTGTCGGAGTTATCTTGGCAATAGGGCAGTGGGATTTTAAGCGCCTTTTAGCATATCACTCTATAAGCCAAATGGGCTACATTGTTATGGGGATAGGGCTCGGTACGCCGCTCGGGATATTAGGCGGATTATTTCATCTTTTTAATCACTCGGTTTTTAAGACCCTCTTGTTCTTGAATTCCGGCTCGATAGAATATGCGACAGGGAAGCGCGACCTTCAAAAAATGGGAGGGCTAAGCGAACAAATGCCGGTGACAAGCGGAACATGCCTGGCAGCATCAATGGCAATATCAGGGATTCCACCTTTCAATGGTTTTTGGAGCAAATTTATTATTATCATTGCGGCAGTTCAGGCAGGCAGATATGGGTACGCCTTCTTGGCTGTTTTGGCAAGTATTTTGACATTGGCATCTTTTACAAAAGTTATGAAATACGCATTTTTTGGCAAACTGAAAGATGGGGCGAATAGCGTAAAAGAAGCTCCTTTTCTGATTAAGCTATCTATGACGTCCTTGGCCGTTATATGCATTACCGGAGGAATCCTGCTTGCGCCTGGGGTATATGAACATTTTTTAAAAGAAGCCGTAGACGTTATTTTGGAAGGAACTAAATATTCTTCCGTAGTCTTACAGGCGGTGCTTAAATGAAAAAGAGCAAAATAATATTATTTATCTTAGCATTCATCATATGGATTTTTTTAAATTGGAAACCGGATTGGCAGCATCTTCTTGTGGGTTTCTTCATAGCGGTTTTTGTTTCTTACATAACAGGCGACTTGTTTATATATAGGGCTTATATTTTAAAAAATCCTCTTCGTTACTGGTATTTCGCATTTTATTATATTCCGATATTTTTATGGGAGTGCGTAAAGGCAAATTTTGACGTTGCCTATCGGGTGATACATCCGGCGCTGCCGATTAATCCCGGCATTGTCAAAGTGAAGACGAGCCTGAAAACAGACACGGGCCTTACATTTTTGGCCAATTCTATAACACTTATGCCAGGGACATTGGTCGTTGATGTCAATAGGGAAGAAGGTGTTTTATACGTGCATTGGATCGACGTAAAGTCGAAAGATGTCGAAGCGGCCACAAAAATTATTGTTGAGCGTTTTGAAAAAATACTTAAGAAAATATTTGAATAGGATATAATTCACATATGAAATTGGGAAAAATTCTTAGATGGATTTTAGGGGTATTCGTTTTCGGAGGGGTGCTTGCCGTTATTATTTTAAAACCCCTGCCTTTTCTTTTCTATCACAACCTTCCGCGCCTAGGTTTTCTTGGGAGGGCTATTTATATTTTTATTTTAGCGTCTTTTATGTGTATATATCGCATAGGAAAAGGCCCGACTGGCGCTGACCGTATCGTGGCTTTAGATATTTTAGGCATCATGATCGTTGGGTTATGCGCAATACTCACGATTTCCACGGGTAGGTCGTGGTATATAGATATAGGGATAGCATGGGTGCTTCAGAGTTTCATAAGCACGCTGGCGCTCGCCAAATATTTAGAGGGTAAGGGCTTCGATGAATGATCTTATAGGATTTATATTAATAAGTATCGGCTTAGTCTTTGATCTGCTAGGCTGCGTGGGCCTTGTGCGCCTTCCTGACGCGTACAATCGCCTGCAAGCGGCCACTAAGTGCGTTACCATGGGTACCTGCAGTATCCTATTCGGAACATTACTAGTTATCGGCTTTACAGCCGCAGGCATGAAAGTTATATTATGCATGATATTTCTTATACTGACATCTCCGGTGGCATCGCACGCTATAGCCAGAGGCTCCCATAAGTCAGGGGTAAAGCTTTGGGAGGGCAGCGTTTGCGATGCATACGCCGAAGATAATAAGTAAGGGGAATCTGTGGAATTAAAAGAATTAAAAAGTAATATCATCGATATGGCTAGAGAGGTTGAGGAGATCATAGATTTGATCTCAAAAGGTTTCATTGAAAATAAATCCGAGTACCTTGATGAGGCGCTAGATAAAGAAAAAGAGGTCAATATCCTTGAAAAGAGCCTTACCAAAGGCATTCTTAATATTTCTCGCCAGACTTTTGATAAAGATTTTAAGGAAGAGCTTGTAGTATTGTCGCAGGTAATAGAGAGTTTAGAGAGAATGGGGGATGAGTGCGCGGGTTTGATCGAGCGGATAGAAATAAAAATACAGGAAAAGTTGCTATTTCCTGATATAGGCGTTGAAGAATTCAATGAGGTTTATAATATGATGAAAGTTTCGGTAGCGGGTATGATCAAGATTTTAAGGCACCCTAAGGGTGAAGTTGAAGCGAAAGAAGTTATCTCCAATGGCTTTAAAATCAAAGACCTTATAGAAAGATATAGAAAGGCCCACGCTGAAAGGCTTGTTAAAGGGATGTGCGACCCAAGGGCATCAAATATGTATTTTGATATGCTTGACTTTACAGGAAATATAGCGCGCCATTCGTCTAATATAGTAAAAACATTAATCGCAAAATGAGATATCCAAAACTGCGGGAACTGGGAGAAGCTTTAAGGTCTTTATTCTTTAGGCCTTATACATCATCTTTTCCAAAAGTTCCACATAAACCTGCTGAAAGATTCAGGGGTAAGCCGGAATATTTTGAAAAATATTGCGTCGGCTGCCTGGCTTGCGAAGAGGTGTGTCCCGCGAATACAATAGAGCACGAAGATATAACAGAAGGGAACAAGCCGATAAGGCGGATAACGCTGCATCTTGATGTTTGTCAATTCTGCGGAAACTGCCAAGCTAATTGTATAACGGAAAAAGGTATACAGTTGACGCAAAAATTCGAATTATCTACATTTGACAGAAAAGACGCCACCAGCGTCGTTGAGAAGGAACTTGTACTGTGCCAGGATTGCGGAGAAATTATTGCATGCAAGGACCATCTTGTTTGGATAGCAGAAAAAATAGGCCCGCTTGCCTTCTCTAACCCGACGCTATTTTTGTCTAAACTAAAGGTTTTAGGCATTGTAGACAAGGATCTGGGAAGGACAGTAATCGAAGGCCTTACGCGCGGTGACCGCATGAAAATCATATGCGCCAAATGCCGCAGGAAAACGACGTTTGAAGACTAGTAGTTAGTAGCTAGGGGCTAGTAGTTAGGG
The DNA here is from genome assembly GCA_002780005.1 of Candidatus Aquitaenariimonas noxiae. Taxonomy (GTDB): domain Bacteria; phylum Omnitrophota; class Gorgyraeia; order Aquitaenariimonadales; family Aquitaenariimonadaceae; genus Aquitaenariimonas; species Aquitaenariimonas noxiae. The sequence continues at coordinate 34,481 of PEWV01000037.1, forward strand.
GGCGTATGGAAGAAACCTTAAGCGATGTTAAATCAGAATTGATTAAATGCGTAAACGGAAAGAAGGTTGCCATTGTCGGTATTGGAAACCTTGAGAAGGGCGATGATGGGTTTGGAGTTCTTTTAACCGAACGGTTAAAAACCAGACTTAAAAATACGGCGCTTTTTGAATGCGGAACAGCCCCGGAAAATTATTTAGGCCCGATTATCAGATCGAACCCTCAAGTTTTATTGGTACTAGATGCGGCAAATTTAAGAGCCGAACCGGGCCATGTTCATATCCTGGAAGCGAAGGAGATCGCCGACTTGGGACTCTCGACGCACGATTCGTCGTTAAATCTTTTTATAAAATTTCTAAGGCACGAACTTAAGGAAGTGGATATTTTTTTGGTGTGTATGCAACCCAAAAATACGGATTTTGGAAAATGCATAAGCAAAGAATTAGAAAAACATCTGTCAGAACTTGAAAAAATACTTGTAGAGATGTTATCATGAACCCCGTTAGACCTTATGATGGGTGTAGTGGGGGATTTATTATTATAAAGGAGGTCTAACGGGGTGAAAAAGGTCCTAGCTATATTAGGCAGCCCTAGAAGGTGGGGAAATGCAGAACTTCTTTTGGAAGAATTCCTAAAAGAATTCAAAAAGAAGAGGTTTACCGTAAAAAAAATAATTGTAAGCGAACTCAATATAAAGCCATGCACTAATTGCGGCCGTTGTGCTAAAACAGGCCGGTGCGTCATTAGGGATGATATGGATAAGGTGTATGAAGAGCTTAAAGATGCAAATTGTCTTGTTATAGCAAGTCCGATATATTTTACAAGCCTTCCCGGACAATTGAAGATATTGATCGATAGATGCCAGGTATTCTGGGCCAGATTTTTTGTACTTAAGAAACCCGTAAAATTTAAGGACAAAAGATACGGGGTGTTTTTGTCGGTATGCGGATACCGCTTGCCGAGAATGTTCAATTGTGCTATAGTTATGGTCAAAATATTATTCAAGGTTCTTAATTTTGAATTTTATGGAAAGGTGGTCGTTCCTAACATAGATAAAAAAGGAGATATATTGAAAGAAACAAAAATGCTTTCGAAAACTAGGAAACTAGCTAAAAAACTTATAAAGGAGATTGAATAAAATGTCAAATACGATTGCAGCGGCGCTGAATAAAGATGTCGTTAAAAGCAAGGCAATATGTAATGTAATAGGTGTCCTTAGCTTTATTATTTTAACAGCAATCGGCGCTTATGTGAGAATTCCGCTCCCTTTCACCCCGGTCCCCATCACGCTGCAGACATTTTTTGTTATTTTATCGGGAGCTATTTTAGGTTCAAGGCTCGGCTTTTGTAGCCAGGCCGGATATCTGGCCTTAGGCGCATCTGGCCTTCCCATCTTTCAGAATTACGCCAGCGGCTTAGCGCCTTTAGCTGGTCCGACAGCAGGTTACTTGGTAGGATTTACCATAACCCCGCTAATTATAGGGAAGCTAATTTCTTTTAAAAAAGAATCTACGTTTAGTTGGGTTGTATTCGCAATGGCAGTAGGTTCAATTTTTATACTTCTTTCAGGGACAGCTTATCTGATGAATTTTATTCACTTGGGATTTAAGAAAGGTCTGATGCTGGGAACCCTCTGCTTTATACCCGGGGATTTCGTAAAAACAATATCCGCGGCCTTAATATACAAAACCCTTCATAAAAAAGCCATAAGAATTTTTAGATTAAATTCCTCAAATTAAATTTTATTGCGCTGGTGTTACTGCTGGCGGCGTTGCCTCTGTTGCTGGCGGCGTTATTTCCGTACTACCCGTGAGATTTTCAGCTCCCTTGAGGAGCGTTTGCTTTTCGGTATTTAAAGTTTCTATTATATTGTTCGCCTCATCCAGGCTTTTTTGCAGAGTTTCTATCTTATTTGCCTGCTCAGCCAATTTCATATCGTCTGTCTTAACCGCTTTTAGTTTATGGTTTAAATATGAGATATCGGCTTGAAGCTGCTGCTGGGCCGACATGGCAGCCACGTTCTGCGAATACATTGCAACTATAGACAGCAATAAAACAATGTATGCAACAGTAGGTATCCAATTTTTACTTACATTTTCCATTTAATCCCCCTTTCGTTAGTTATACTAAAATACCAATTTTTTTCGTTTTTGTCAAAGATAGTGTAAAATATTTTGGACGGTTTTAATCTTAAAAGTTCTTTGAAATGTAAATAA
>PEWV01000041.1 GCA_002780005.1 Candidatus Aquitaenariimonas noxiae
CTTGAAATAGGTTCTGACTCTTTGATGTCGGGACCCCATCCTACTTCGCCGATGCATGTGTAGGAGAAAGATAGGCTACGTAGGGATAACTTGGGAGCGATAGGTCCTGCGAAGCTCGTACCATGGTTTAAGCTCGTACCATGGTTTAAGCGCTGAAGAGCGAAGCAGACTCGTCACCCACCCCATTCTTCTTCGCTCAATCGTTTTCACGATTGAGCTTCGAAGGAATGAAGAGGTCCTACGAAGCGCATACCAGCGCTTGCATTCTGTAGCGCGAAGTAGACCCGTCACCCACCCCAATTTTTTGAAATTCTAATTAAAAAATAGGCAAGGAAAGGCTATGGCACAGAAAAAGATCGCTGTTTTTGTAGGAAGCCTTCGCAAGGAATCATTTAACCGCAAAATGGCAAAGGCGTTAATTAAGGTTTCACCCGACTCGCTCAAGTTAGAGATCGTCGAGATCGGAGGGCTGCCTATATATAATCAGGACTTCGATGATAACCCGCCTGTTCCATATACGCAATTTCGAGAATCGTTAAAAAAGTTCGATGGGGTTTTGTTTGTCACACCCGAATACAATCGATCCGTTCCCGCCGTACTTAAGAACGCTATTGATGTTGGATCGCGTCCCTATGGGCAAAGTGCGTGGGACGGGGAACCGGGTGCGGTTATAAGCGTATCGATAGGTGCAATAGGAGGATTCGGCGCAAATCATCATCTGCGTCAGTCGCTGGTTTTCCTTAACGTTCCCATGATGCAACAGCCGGAAGCATACGTCGGGAATGCCGCGAATCTTTTTGATGAAAAGGGTAATCTTACTAATGATTCAACTCGGGAATTTATAACAAAATTTATGCAGGCATTTGCGGAGTGGATTGCACGCTGCACATCAAATCGAAAGTAATTGCGGCCTAATTAGCGAGCACATATAAAAAAAAGGAGTTGAGATCGAGAGGGCCCTTTAGCCCTGGTTACGTAACGTAATCAGGGCTTTTTTATATCCTTTTCCGCCATCAAATAGAGAACAGGATTTTGCGCTAATTTTTGTTGACACAAATTCAGCATGTGATATAATTATTATGAACATATGTTCATAACAGGCAAGCGAAGATCATGAGACCAAAAAAGACAAGATGGATAAAATGTGTTCCGGGCGAGAGGTGTTTTAAGCCTTTATGTAAACCGCTCAATAAAGTAGAGGGGGTCTATTTAAGCCTTGATGAGTTCGAGGCAGTCCGTCTTGCTTGTTTGGAAGAGCTAAAACAAATTGATGCCGCAAAACTGATGAAGATTTCCAGGCCGACATTTTCAAGGATTTTAACTTCTGCACAAAAAAAGATCGCAGATGGATTAGTGAATATTAAGTCTATTCGAATTGAAGGGGGCTGCTGCAAGGTTGGGGGGAGGAACATAAAATGAAGGATTGGAAAAAGTTTTTGTATATCTTAACGGCGTTTCTGGCATGTTTTTATCTACCTGTAGAAAATATACGTTTTAATAATGCAATTTTTGAAGCCTTGGCATTAGTTAAATGGTATGCGCGGGAGCATGTGCTTTTATGCCTCGTTCCAGCATTTTTTATTGCAGGGGCGATATCAGTGTTTGTCAGCCAGGCATCAGTTATGAAGTATTTTGGCGCTAAAGCAAACAAGTTTCTTTCCTACAGCGTTGCTTCGGTATCAGGGGCAATTTTAGCGGTTTGTTCTTGCACCGTTTTGCCCTTATTCTCCGGTATATATAAAAGAGGAGCAGGGCTGGGCCCCGCAATCGCCTTCCTTTATTCAGGGCCTGCTATAAACGTTTTGGCTATTATTCTAACAGCGCGGATCCTAGGCTGGCAACTTGGGTTAGCAAGGGCCATAGGTGCGGTGGCATTTAGTGTAATTATAGGTTTATTAATGCACCTTATATTCTTGAAGGAAGAAAGCGCGCGCCATGCAAACGGAGATTTCAATGTCGGAGAAGTAAAAGAAACGCGCTCCTTGGGGAAGACAATTCTTTATTTCGCTTCGATGGTCGCGTTTCTTGTTTTTGCTAATTGGGGCAAACCACTTGAAGGCGATCATGGAATCTGGTCAATAATTTATCAGTACAAGTGGTGGATTGCAGGATTTTCTCTTGCTGGTTTAGTTGTTATGCTCTTTAAATGGTTCAAAAAGGATGAATTAAAGGAATGGACTGGCGCGACATGGGGATTCGCCCTTCAGATACTGCCGTTTCTTTTGGGAGGGGTACTCGTTTCGGGGTTTTTGCTCGGGCGGGTTGGACATGAAGGCGTTATTCCTTCTCGTTTTGTGGTGGCGCTTGTAGGAGGCAATTCCGTGTGGGCGAATTTCTTCTCTTCAGTTGTTGCAGCATTTATGTATTTTGCGACACTTACAGAGGTGCCGATACTTCAAGGATTGATAAATTCCGGCATGGGTAAAGGGCCTGCCCTGGCGCTTCTTTTGGCCGGGCCTGCTTTAAGCTTGCCAAGCATGCTCGTATTACGCAGTATCATGGGTACAAAAAAGACGGTTGTCTATGTGAGTTTAGTTGTTGTTATGGCGACTATATGTGGAATGATTTTTGGTTTTATCACAAGGTAGGGGCGAATGATAACTGGAAAAACTATTAATCTTACGGATGACGATTTGCTTAAGGTAGAGCAGATCATTATGGATCGCGATAAAGAAGGCGCGTTGGATTTTGTCAAGGAAGTTGTGAAGAAACAAATCGACAGAGAAAACGCCTCGAGGATGAGACGTGAAAGGGTATAGGATAAATATGAAAACAAAAGCTAAGGAAATTAAAAAGATCGTAAAGGAAGGCTATGCCAAGGTGGCAGCACAGAACGTTTCTTGTTGTTCTTCCGGTTCGTGTTGCGGAAGCGCAAACCAAGCGAAAGATATAAGCAAAGCTGTTGGATATGGCGAAGACGAGATGAATGCCGTTCCGGAAGGAGCCAATTTAGGTCTTGGTTGCGGCAATCCGGTTGCAATAGCATCTCTTAAAGAAGGAGAGGTCGTGCTTGATTTGGGAAGCGGGGCCGGTTTTGATGCCTTTCTTGCTTCACCGCGTGTTGGACCTGCCGGCCGTGTAATCGGCGTTGATATGACGCCTGAGATGATCGAGAAAGCACGCAAAAATGCCAAAAAAGGTAACTACGCGAATGTGGAATTTAGGCTAGGCGAAATAGAAAAACTCCCCGTAGAGGATAACTCAATAGATGTAATTATTTCAAATTGCGTAATTAATCTTTCCCCGGAGAAGCAGAAGGTCTTCGAAGAGGCCTTCCGGGTGCTTAAACCCGGAGGCAGGCTTATGGTTTCGGATTTGGTGTTGGTTAAAGATCTGCCCGATTCTGTTAAACAATCGGTTGAGGCCTATATTGGCTGTTTGGCTGGGGCTGTGATGAAAGACGAATATATTCGCTTCATTAAAAACGCGGGTTTCAGAGATATACGAATCATAAGTCAGAGCGGTTATCCGGTTGATGCGATGGTGCAAGATAAGGATATAATCAATATAGCGAATTCAGTTGTGAGCATAAAAATTCATGCGGTCAGATCGTAGTAAGGAGGAGCGAGGAAATGAAAATAGAAATTTTAGGAATAGGCTGTCCGAAGTGTAAACAACTCACTACTAATGCAGAGGCCGCGGCAAAAGAGCTCAATATAGCCGCCGAGATCTCCAAAGTGACGGATATCGACAAAATTACCGAATATGGCGTGATGATGACGCCTGCATTAGTTGTTGACGGCACCGTTGTCTCAGCCGGTAAGGTGTTGAGCAAGGATGAAATAAAGAATATCTTAGTAAAGTAACAGGAGGAAAAATTGAAAAAAGCAATTCTCGCGTTTCTAATAATTGTTGCGGCAGTTAGCTTGAGGCTTGCATTCACCGTCAATTTTGCGTATGCCGAGCAGGTATCAGCGACAAAGGTCATCGCTTATTATTTTCACGGAACAATGCGCTGCCCGACCTGCCATAAGCTGGAGCAGTATTCAAAGGAAGCCGTAGAAACCAACTTTAAAGACGCGCTTGCGGCCGGAAAACTGGAGTATAAGGCCGTCAATGTGGAAGGCAAGGGCAATGAGCATTTCGCGAAAGACTATCAACTTTACACCAAATCCCTTATATTGTCGTTAGTCAAAGACGGTAAGGAAACAAAATGGAAGAATCTGGATAAGATCTGGGAATATGTCCGCAATAAAGAGAGATTTATTGATTACGTAAAGAGCGGGGTCGCAGATCTATTAAGGGAAGCCCAATGACAGAGATATTCTTAAGTTTCGCGTCAGCGTTGTGGCTTGGGATATTAACTTCAATAAGCCCGTGTCCTTTGGCCAGTAACGTGGCTGCTATTTCTTTTCTGTCTAAGAAAATAGTCCATCCGGCGCTTGTATTCATTTCCGGATTGGCGTATACATTTGGACGGATGATCGCGTACGCGGCTCTGGGCTGGGTTATTATCAATTCTCTTTTAAGTGTTCCCCAGGTTGCGCAATTCCTCGAGAAATACATGGGCAAGGCCCTTGGCCCGATCCTGATCCTTACGGGCCTTATACTACTTGAAATAATTACTATTCGTTTGCCCGGACTGGCGCTTTCACAAAAGCATCATACCAGGCTCGCGGAATCCGGCGCCCCGGGCGCCTTTTTGCTTGGTTTTATTTTTGCTCTGGCGTTTTGTCCGATTTCAGCGGCATTATTCTTTGGGAGTCTTATTCCTTTAGCGATCAATAGCAAAAGTAGCATTGTTCTGCCGTTCATTTATGGAATTGGCACAGGGTTGCCGGTTCTTGTATTTGCTGTTGCCATTGCCTTAGGCGCGACATCATTGAGCCGCTGGTTTCATAGTTTGACTAAATTGGAATATTTCATGAGAAAGATCACAGGGATAGTATTTATTCTCGCAGGACTGTATTACGTCTTAATATATCTTATAAAAATCAGCTAGGGGAGGATCGCGATGTCAGAAAAATTTGTAAAAAAGCTATCGTTCTTAGACAAGTTTTTAACGCTTTGGATATTATCGGCCATGGCGTTAGGAGTTTTATCCGGTTATTTTTACCCGCAGATCGTTCACTTCTGGAATAAGTTCCAGGCCGGGACAACCAATATTCCGATCGCTATCGGTTTGATACTTATGATGTATCCGCCTTTGGCAAAGGTGAAATATGAAGAGATGGGGGACGTTTTTCGTAACACAAAAGTGCTTTGGCTTTCGCTTATCCAAAACTGGGTAATCGGACCGGTCTTTATGTTTATTCTCGCGGTTGTATTTTTGCGAGGGTATCCTGAGTACATGGCTGGGCTCATTATGATCGGCCTTGCTCGCTGTATTGCTATGGTTATTGTTTGGAACGAGTTGGCAAAAGGAGACAACGAATACTGTGCAGGGCTCGTGGCGTTTAATTCCGTTTTTCAGGTGTTGTTTTATTCTGTTTATGCATGGCTTTTTATTACGGTATTACCGACATGGCTTGGGCTTAAAGGGTCAATAGTGCGGATTACGATTGGGCAGATCGCCTGGAGTGTTTTTATTTATCTGGGGATACCGTTTATTGCTGGGATTACCAGCCGTTTCAGCTTGATTAAGATTAAAGGTAAAGAGTGGTATGAGAAGAAGTTTATTCCTCGGATTAGCCCTTTGACGCTTATCGCGCTTCTTTTTACCATAGTAGTTATGTTTTCTCTTAAAGGCGAATATATTGTTAAGATCCCGCTTGATGTGGTACGCATAGCGATTCCGCTTGTCATCTATTTCATAGTCATGTTTTTGGTGTCTTTTTATATGGGCAAAAAGGCAGGAGCGGATTATTCCAAGGCAGCTACACTTTCATTTACAGCAGCAAGCAACAATTTTGAGCTTGCTATCGCGGTGTCAGTATCGGTTTTTGGAATAAATTCAGGAGCGGCATTCGCTGCTGTAATTGGTCCCTTGGTAGAAGTCCCTGTTCTTATAAGTCTTGTTAATGTTTCGTTGTATTTTAAGAAAAGATTTTGGCATTAATTCCGCGCAAGCGTTTGCCACGGTCATAGGCCCGCTTATTGAGGTGCCGGTTATGCTGCTTTTGGTCAATGTGGCAAGAAGGAGAAGCTTTGTTAAAAAATGAATAAAAAATTTCTACCCATTAGTAAAGAAGAAATGAATGAACGCAGCTTGGAAGAGCTCGATGTCATTATTGTGACCGGAGATGCGTACGTAGACCATCCTTCGTGCGGCGCCGCTGTAATAGGGAGGGTGCTGGAAGATGCCGGCTTCAGTGTGGGGATCATTCCGCAGCCAGATTGCCAACGACTGGAAGATTTTCGAAGTTTAGGAAGACCAAAATTATTTTTCGGAGTTACCGCAGGCCATCTTGATTCTATGATAGCGAACTATACGGCCAATAAAAATCGCCGCCGTAACGATGAACATTCGCCTAGCGCCAGATCCTATGCGAGGCCCGACAGGGCAAGCATAATTTATACTAACAAAATAAAAGAAGCTTTTCCTAATATACCGGTAGTTCTCGGCGGAATAGAGACGAGCCTGAGGCGTCTTGCGCATTATGACTATTGGTCTGACAAAGTGAGGCGCTCTATACTTCTGGACGCGAAAGCGGATATATTAGTCTATGGTATGGGGGAAAAACAGGTATTGGAAATAGCTAAGGGGCTTAAAGGAGGGCGTGACATACGGACGCTCGATAATATAAAAGGCACTGTTGTTGTAAGGAATAAAATAGGTTCCTTGGAAAAATACATAGAGATACCATCATTTGAAGAAGCCTCCGGCAATAAAAATAAATTCAATGAGGCGTTCAGGTTAGCTTATGCGGAATTTGATCCTTTCAGAGGGAAGACTATAATTCAAAAGCATGCTAGTAGGTTTGTCATCCAGTTTCCACCGGCGCTTCCCTTGACAACAGAAGAGATGGATAGGGTATATGGCCTGAATTACGCCAGGGCCGCTCATCCGGTATACGACAAAACCGGAGGCGTTCCGGGTTTTGAGGCCGTGCGATTTTCCATAATATCGCATCGCGGCTGCCCGGGGGAATGCAGTTTTTGTTCACTGTATATGCATCAGGGAAGAATAATCCAAAGCCGGAGCTGTGAGTCTATTTTGAAAGAAGTAAAAGATCTCATCGGGCGAGCCGATTTCAGGGGGACCATAACAGATATTGGAGGCCCGACGGCGAATACATATAAAGCAGAATGCGAATTCTGGAAAGACAAAGGCGCCTGCAAAGATAAAAAATGCCTCCTGCCCTCCAAATGTAAGAATTTAAAATTAGGGAACGACGAAACTATAAAGTTGTGGAAGGCAGTGATGCGCCTCCCAAAAGTGAAGCATCTTTTTATAGGAAGCGGCGTAAGATACGACCTGTTGCTGGATAAGTCGTCAGAAGGATATTTGAAGGAACTATGCGCAAACCATATAAGCGGGCAGTTGAAGGTCGCGCCCGAGCATAGTGACGAATCGGTCCTAAAATTGATGAATAAGCCGTCTTTTAAAATTTATGAGAAATTTGTCGAAAAATTCGATGCTATGAATAAAAGTATCGGCAAAAACCAGTATCTTGTGAATTATTTTATCAGCTCGCATCCGGGCGCCACATTAGAAAGCGCTTTAAAGCTGTCGCTCGAATTAATGGATAAACATGTACATCCCGAACAGATACAGGATTTTATCCCGTTACCTATGACCATTTCCGGATGCATGTATTATACAAAAAAAGACCCGTTTACCGAAAGGGACATTTACGTCGCGGCCGGGCTCAGGGAGAGGAAAACCCAAAGGGCCCTTATGCAATACAAGCAGGAGAAAAATAAAGTATACATCGTAGAGGCGTTGAGACGGCTTAATAAAATGAGTCTTATGGGCAGGTTCAGGTTTTATATGAAAGGTAAGCCCCGTTCTTAAATTTCCCTTGACATGACATCGTGAGTTGTTTATAATTTATACACTCTTTAACATATTGCTTTGTATAGGCGCTCGAGAGAGCTTAATAGGGAATTCCGGTCATAAACGGAAACGGTCCCGCCGCTGTAGAGGATGACGAAATTCGAAAGTAGCCATTATCCTGAAGATCCAGGGTGAGAAGGCGCGAAGAGTAGGTTGATTCCTTAGTCAGAAGACCTGCCTATATATGAATGATGTCGCCAGAACATCAATGTAGGGTTTTCAGTAGAACAGGGAACTGACCCTTGGCATTTTTATGCCAGGGGTTTTTTATTTTTAAAGCACTAAGGCACTAGGGAAAGATGAAAAACCGGCTTTTAATTACCAGTTTTGTTTTAGCATCGTTTCTTTTCTGCGCTGCGCATTCTTTTTCCTCAAGCATTCCGGAACCGAGGATCATTTCACTTGCGCCCTCCACTACCGAAATCCTATTCGCGCTTGGGTTGGACGATGAGATCGTAGGAGTAAGCTCGTTCTGCGATTATCCCCCAAAGGCGCTTACCAAAGAAAAGGTAGGCACTTTCAGTCAGCCAAACGTCGAGAAAATTTTATCCCTAAGACCCGATATTATATTTTGCACAGGGCTTGAGCAGGCACCGGTTATCACGAGGTTGCGGCAGTTGAATTTGAAAGTGTACGTCAGCGATCCGTCTAATTTCGTGGAATTATTTAATTCCATCAAAGAAATAGGCAGGCTTACCGATACAGAAAAAGAAGCGGATTCCCTGATCGAAGGAATGAATAAAGGTATGGAGGAGATAATTTCCGAGGCCAAATCTATCCCGGAAGGAAAAAAAGTAAAAGTTTTTGTAGAGATCTGGTCTAGCCCCCTGATGACCGCCGGCAGAGGGTCTTTTATCGGCGAATTGATTGCTTTGGCCGGCGGAATTAATATCGCCTACGATGTTAAAAGGCCTTATAGCTATTTTAGCCCCGAGCAGGTATTAAAACGCGATCCAGACTGCATCATCTTGGCTTATATGGATAAAAAGGATCCAGTAAAAACGGCAGGAGAACGCTTTGGCTGGAGCAGTATAGCCGCCGTTAAAAATAATCGTGTGTATAACGATATTAGTCCCGATCTGTTTCTCAGGCCGGGCCCGCGTTTGGTCGAGGGCTTAAAAGAGATCCATGAGAGGTTATATCCTTAAATGACTTCATCTTTAAGAATAAAAATATTAGTGCTATTTATAATGCTGGCATTCGCGGTTGTTTTAGGGATCACCAAGGGTTCGGTCAATATACCTTTATTGGAATTATTCCTTGCTGAAAACAGGCAAATCCTCTATCTCAGGCTTTTACGTATTTTCCTGGCCATAATAGCGGGCAGCGGTTTAGCGGTTTCAGGGATAGCCCTTCAGGGTATCTTAAGAAACCCGCTCGCAGAACCTTATCTATTGGGCACGTCGAGCGGCGCGGGGTTAGGGGCGGTAATAGCCATAATTATGGGCGTTGGCAGTTTTTATCTTCCTGCCGCGGCATTTACAGGCGCTATCTTAAGTATCATCCTGGTTTATGCGATAGCCAAACAGGGTAACAGGATCCCGGCGCAATCGCTTATTTTATCCGGGGCCATTGTATCGATAGTGCTCTCAGGCATAATTGTGTTTTTTATATCCATGTCGACGAATGAGGCCCTGCACGGGTTTATGTGGTGGCTATGGGGAAGCCTTGAGGTCTATGACGTAAGACTTCTTTTTATGGTCAGTATCGTTGTTTTATCCGGGATCGCCGCGATATATGTGTTTTCGCAGGACTTAAACGCGATGAGCATCGGGGAAGAAGAGGCCATACACCTGGGTATCAAAACAGAAACAACAAAAAAGATATTATTCTTTATCACTTCTTTGATTACGGCCAGCCTCGTCTCTATCTCCGGGATAATAGGTTTTGTAGGTTTGATCATCCCCCATATTATGAGATTTATAGTGGGGCCGAACCATAAAGTTCTTATACCTTGTTCCTGCTTAGCGGCGGCAACATTTATGGTTCTATGCGATACCATTAGCCGGACCGCCTTTTCACCTTTAGAAATTCCCATAGGTGTCATTACAGCCGTTATCGGCGCGCCTATATTTGTTATTTTATTGAAGAGAAGCCAGGGGGTTAAATAGGCCATGGATGTTTTATTGAAAGCAGACAATATCTCAGGCGGCTACAATAATAAGGAAGCGGTGATACGGGATGTTTCTTTGGAGGTAAAACGGGGAGATTTTTTAGGCATTATCGGCCCTAACGGTTCCGGTAAATCCACCCTGTTAAGATTAATGACCCATGTATTGATCCCGCAGAAAGGCAAAGTTACGCTTGAGGGAAAAGATATAACTCGGATGAATTTAAAAGAATTCTCCCGCAAGGCCGCCTTTGTCCCCCAGGAGACCTTGATCAACTTTTCTTTTAAGGTTCAGGAGATCGTGCTTATGGGAAGGATCCCACACCTTAAGAGGCTGCAGTTCGAGACAAAAAAAGATTTTCTTGCCGCGGAAGACGCGCTTTCATTGACCGACGCGTTGTATCTAAAAGATAAAGAGATAGACCGCTTAAGCTCCGGGGAGCGCCAACGCGTTATTATCGCCAAGGCCCTGGCGCAGGAGCCGGTATTATTATTTTTAGACGAGCCCACGTCCCATCTGGACATAGGCCACCAGATACAGATATTGGATCTGTTAAAGAAGTTGAATCAGGAAAAGAAACTTACCATAGTTATAGTTTTGCACGACTTAAACCTGGTCAGCGAATACTGCGACCGGATAGTTTTGCTTAATGAAGGCAGGATCTTCTGCGAGGGAACGCCTTCCGAGGTGCTGACTTACCAGAATATAGAAGCCGTTTATAAAACCATCGTAGTGGTGAACAAAAATCCTATTTCTTTTAAACCCTACGTGGTTTTGGTTTCAGGGAACCGGGTATGCCGACGAGATTAATTCTAATAAGACATGGCGAAACGAGCTGGAATTTACAGAAGCGCTATCTCGGCCGCGCAGATATAGGCCTTAATGATAAAGGGATAAAGCAGGCAAGATCGCTTGGCCGGAGGCTCGGCAAAGAAAAGATCCATAAGGTATATTCCAGCGATGCGAGGCGTGCTTTAAAATTCGCCGGAATAGCCTTTAAGGGCCTTACCATAACGAAGGCGCCCGGATTAAAGGAGATGGATTTTGGGATCTTTGAAGGCATGACGTATGAGCAGATCATGCGAAAATATCCGGAAATTTACAGCAATTGGCTGCGCAGCCCTTTTAAGACGGTTATACCAGAGGGCGAGGACTTAAATGATTTCAGGAAAAGGGTCATGAAAATATTTAAGAAAATCATCGCTCTCAATAGAAATAAAACTTTTGTAATAGTGACCCATGCGGGCCCGATAAGGGTAATTATAGGCGATATCCTGAAGCCGGGGAGCATCTGGGACCGAACCCCGGATTTAGCCGGTATTAATATTATCGAATTTAAAAAGAGAGAAGCAAAAAATGGGAAAACTTATATTTATTTTAGGCGGGGCGAGAAGCGGAAAAAGCCTGTATGCCGCAAAACTGGCTATGGGGAAGGTTATTAAAAAAGTGGCTTTTATCGCCACTTGCCAGCCTTTGGATAAAGAAATGAAGGAGCGTATCAGGCGTCACAAGGAAGCGCGGCCTGAAAATTGGAAGACGCTCGAGGAAGACAGGGATGTCGCGTCTTTATTGGCGAAGATGGATAACAGTTTTGACTGTATTGTTGTTGACTGCCTGACCCTTTTGGTTTCCAATCTTCTTTTGCGCGGGCGCAACGAGGACGAGATCTTAAAAAAGATCGGGTCAATGCTGGCAAATTTAAGGAAGAAAAAGGCAAAGGCAATATTGGTATCCAATGAAGTCGGCCTGGGAATAGTGCCAGTAAGCAAGCTTGGCAGGGATTTTCGCGACATCGCAGGGAAGGTGAACCAGTTAACGGCCAAAGAGGCTGACGAGGTGTTCTTTATGATCTCAGGGATACCGACAAGGATAAAAAGGAGAAAGTAAGTGGAAGTAATAAAGAAGGTGGCCGGGAATATTTCTCTTATCGATGAGAACTTTGTGAAAAAAACGCAAGTCAAACTTGATAATTTAACCAAGCCCCGTGGAAGTTTAGGGAGGCTTGAAGAGCTGGCAAAACAAATATGCGGGATAACTGGGAAAGAAAGCCCGCTGTTGCGTAATAAGGTTATTTTTACTTTAGCCGCGGACCACGGTGTAGTAAGAGAGGGCGTCAGCGCCTACCCTCAAGAGGTAACAGCCCAGATGGTTTATAATTTCCTTTCGGGAGGCGCCGGCATAAACGTGCTGGCAAACCATGTGGGCGCAAGGGTTGTGATCGTGGACATAGGCGTTGCCGTTGACCTTAAGCCGGACCCTCGCCTCGTAATTAAAAAAATAAATTACGGGACAAAGAATATGGTTAAAGGCCAGGCGATGACAAGGGCAGAGGCGATAAAGGCTATCCGCGCCGGTATCGAGATGTTCGAAGATGAGTTTAAGCGCGGTATCGATATCGCCGGGACAGGCGACATGGGTATCGGCAATACTACCGCCGCAAGCGCGGTAACCGCCTGCTTTACCAAAAAGCCTATCGAAGAAATTACCGGCAGGGGCGCGGGTTTGGATGATAAGGGGCTAAAAAATAAAATAGATATCATCAAAAAATCCATATCCATAAATAAGCCGGACCCCTCTGACCCTATAGACGTTTTATCCAAAGTCGGAGGGTTTGAGATCGGAGGCCTCGCGGGAATAATCCTGGCAGCCGCTTCAAGGAAAGTTCCGGTAGTCATTGACGGGTTTATATCAGGCGCTGCGGCGCTGGTCGCTTTTTATATCGAACCCAGGGTGAAAGATTATATGATCCCGGCACATTGCTCGGTGGAAAAAGGGCACAAGGTGATCCTGGAACATATAGGGTTGGAGCCGCTTTTAGATCTGGACTTGAGGCTTGGAGAAGGGACGGGCGGGGCATTGGCCATAGGATTGGCCGATGCCGCGATCAAGATCCTCACCCAGATGGCTACTTTTAAAAGCGCCAATATTTCAGAGAGGAAACAATGAATAGCTTTTTATTAGCGATACAATTTTTGACTGTTGCGCCGCTTAAGATAAAAGAGTATAGCGAAAGAACTATGGCCGGCGCAACGATATATTTTCCTCTTGTCGGCCTCCTTTTAGGGCTTATGCTTTTCGGGATAAATGCGTTGTTGGGTTTTTTTAATTTTTATCCGTTCGCCGCGAATGTGATTTTAGTTATCGCTTTGATCGTAATGACAGGAGGCATACACCTTGACGGGCTTTCAGATACGGCTGATGCCTTTTTAAGCGGGAAACCTAAAGAAGAGATGCTTGCGATCATGCGCGATCCCCATATTGGGGCAATGGGGGTTTTAAGCATCATAAGTATTATACTTTTAAAGATAGGCCTGCTTTCTTCCGTAGAACCATCATCAAAAGCAGCCGCGCTGTTTCTTATGGGCGCGGTAAGCCGGTGGTCCGCGGTGTTTTCGATATTTTTATTTCCTTACGCCCGCCAGGACGGGAAGGCCGGAACATTTATCCGGGGGATGAATTTAAAGATTTTTCTCATCTCTTTGGCGACTGTGATCATATTTGCATTCGCGATCTGGCGTTTGAAGGGATTAATTGTTTTATTAATTGTAGCGGGCTTTACCTATTTGATCGGAAAATTTGCAGGCAGAAAAATTGAAGGAATAACCGGTGATACGCTGGGCGCAACCATTGAGCTGGCAGAGCTTGTTACCCTATTCGCTGTTTGCATCGGTTAGAAAGGAGAGGTATGGATAACGTTTTGGCGATATCTTCATGGAGCGGCGGCAAGGACAGCTGTCTGGCTTGTTATAAGGCTATCCAGCAGGGCTATAGGATAAAGTATCTATTGAACTTTATGTCCCGGGAATCCAAGAGGGGCTGCTTTCACGGCATTGAGTTTAGACTCCTGAAATTCCAGGCAGGTCTTGTAGGTATTCCGCTTGTGCAGAAAGAAGTGAGCCCCGATATGAAAAAATATGAGGATGAATTCAAGGCCGCAGTTACAGAGCTTAGAGGTGAGGATGTGGGGACGATGGTTTTCGGCGATATTTATCTTGAGGAACACGAAAACTGGATCAAGCGGGTCTGCGGTGAATTAAATATTAATGCGCTGGAGCCGCTCTGGCAGAATTCCCCGGAAAAGATTATCGATGAATTTGTAGAGGCTGGATTTAAAGCGATTATTGTCAGTTGTAAAGCAGACGTGATGGGCAAGGAGTTCTTGGGCCGCTATGTCGATAAAAACCTTGTCGAAGAGCTCAAAAAAAAAGGTGTTTGTCCCTGCGGGGAGAAAGGAGAATTCCATACATTGGTGGTTGATGGGCCGATATTCAGCAAACCGATCAAAATAGTTGAAGCGGAGCCTGTAATAAAAGAAAGTTTTTGGAAACACTGGTTTTTAGACATCAAAAAATACGAATGAGTTTTTCGTATTAAAAACCGGATAGGTGGAGGAAGTCCCGGTGCAATTCCGGGCGCTGTCCCGCAACGGTAAGCCTTATAGAGGCAAGTCCGGTCGACCACCTGTTCAGGTAAGTACTCTCGGAGGAAGAGAAAATGAGAAATTTTATCAGAAAATTATTGATTTTATCATATTTTATTTCAGTTGTTTCTTCAAATGTATTTGCAGAAGATGTTGAGTTGAGCAAAATTGTGGTAACCGCTTCCAGGGTGGAGGAGAAAAGCTCCGGCGTCGCGAGAAAAATTGATGTAATTACAGCCGAAGATATAGAAAGAAGTCAAGCCCAGGATTTAGCGCAGGTTTTGACCGGTCTTACCTCCGTCAATATGAGCGATTATGGCGGCCCGGGTGCCACAAAAACTATCAGGATGCGGGGTTCAGCCGCAAGCCAGGTCCTGGTTTTAGTGGACGGGAGGCCCATAAATAATCCGCGGGACGGGACAGCGGAATTAAGCACTATCCCGCTGGGGAATATAAAGAAGATAGAGGTTATGCATGGGCCCGGTTCAAGCCTCTATGGTGCGGGGGCGATGGGCGGGACAGTGAATATCATTACCAAGAACCCTCCGAAAGAAAAACAGGAAACAGAACTGACTTCAAGTTTCGGGACTTTCAGGACGTACAACGAAAACTTTTCGCATGGGGCAAGGATCTCCAATTTCGGCTATCTTATTACTGGCGGGTATCAAAATTCAGAAGGTTATCGCGCAAATTCTGAATTCGATGCCAAGGATCTGAGCGCCAAACTTGAATATGAGTTCAACGATAATAATACTGTAACTCTAAATTCCGGGTTCGACAGGAATAAGCAGGGCGTTCCGGGCAATATCAACGCATCGGACATAGATGACAAACAGGTAAATATTAAAAATTTCCAGGATTTAGGCTGGAATTTTGAACCTGATGATACAACGGCATTATCGGTAAGGGCTTATCAGAATTATGACCGGTTGGAATTTATTGAGAATACCTCCGGTTCGGCATTCGATGCGGCCAACAACAGGGATGCCCATACCACCAAGGCAAGAGGCGGTAATCTCCAGCTAAGTAAAGAGTTATTTAATTATTATCAGGGCATATTGGGGCTTAGCTACCTGGCCAATTTTAATGACAGCTCGGCTTCGGGAAAGCATGAATACGACGTGCGCGCCGTATATTTGGAAAACAAATTTGATCTATTCAACGAACGCTTAAAACTGAATTTCGGCTCAAGGCTTGATGATTATTCCAACTTCGGCACTGAAATTAATCCTTCTTTTAGCCTTCTCTACGCGTTGAGGGATAATGTAAGGTTTCACGGCCTGATAAGCCGGTCTTTCCGGGCACCCACGTTTAACGATCTTTACTGGCCTGATGAAGGATGGGCCAAGGGTAATCCAGACTTAAGCCCGGAAAAGGGCATCACAGAAGAAATAGGCGTAGAATCGGAGATCAATAAACATCTTACCTCGGGTATCACGTATTATAGGAGCGACTACAAAGATCTTATTAACTGGGCAGAGAGCTCAGGCGTATGGCAGCCGATGAACGTCAATTCCGCCCTGATCGACGGCATAGAATTCGAGAATAGGATAAAAATCACGGATAATTGGGGTCTTGACGCTTCTTATACCTATTTGTGTGCTAAGGACGCCGATTCTCATAAATATCTTATTTATCAGCCGAGGCATAAGGTTGATCTTTCTTTGAAGTATATAACCTCGAACGGTTTTGTCTGTGAACTCAAAGAACAATTTGTCGATAAAAGATTTCATGATGCCGAGAATTTGACCGAAGTAAAAAAATTCTTTGTTTTAGGATTAAGCGTGTCAAAAAAATTCAAATCCGGGATCACCTGTTTTGCAGCAATAGATAATCTCCTGGCCCGGAAGTATCAGGTTATAAAAGATTATCCGATGCCCGGATTTTCCCTGACGAGCGGGTTAAAGGTAGAATTTTAACTAAAATCGTTATCCTTAAACCAAAAAAATCCTTGATATATTAAGACATTCCATATATAATTGAAAAGAAAGAGAAGGAATTAGGCAGTTTAGGGAACATATAAGAGGCTGAAGTTTTTAAGCGGCCTTTATAAATATATAGAAGGTAAATTTAAAAAAACCTCGATTTTCTTCCCTACCAACACCTTTTCCACGGTATAAATATGGAACACCTTAACATTGATTCATTATTTTTATTTGATCCGCTTTCAGCGTTCTTCCTTTGCGTAATTTTTCTTATTTCACTGCCTTCGGCTGTTTATTCTATCGGATATCTAAAAGGGGAGAGTTCCGGGTTAAAGACCGCCTTAGCGTGGTTTTTGTTAGTGCTTTTCTTAATATCCATGGGATTGGTCGTATCGGTCAGGAACGTCTTTGTTTTTCTTATCGCCTGGGAAATCATGTCTTTAGTCTCGTATTTCCTTGTCGTCTTTGATACAAAACATGAAAAATCCATTCAGGCAGGTACTATTTATATTGTGATGACGCATATAGGAACGGCGTTTCTGATCGCCGCGTTCCTTATAATGTTTAAATACGCGCATTCGTTTAATTTTGCCGCGATAAAAAGCGCGTGTTCGCTAATGCCGCCGCAGACCAGGAATATAGTTTTCTTATTTCTCTTAATAGGGTTTGGCACCAAGGCCGGTATAGTGCCTTTGCATATCTGGCTGCCATATGCCCATCCGCAGGCCCCAAGCCACATTTCCAGCATTATGTCAGGTGTAATGATCAAGACAGCTATATATGGAATAATCCGGTTTGTGATATTTATTCTCGGCGTAAACTCTTCCTGGTGGGGGGTATTGATACTGATGCTGGCGGTGATCTCCTGTCTCGTAGGAGTTATCTATGCGCTGATGGAGCACGATATTAAAAAACTTCTTGCCTACCATAGTGTGGAAAATATAGGGATCATTCTACTGGGGGTGGGCCTCGCAATGCTCTTCATCAGCATGAATATGCCGTATTTAGCCGTATTTTCATTGATCGCCGGATTATACCACCTGATCAATCACGCTATTTTTAAGGGCCTTTTATTTTTGTGCGCCGGCGCCGTATATAAAGCTACAGAAACGCGTGATATTGAAAAGCTGGGAGGCCTTATTAAAAAAATGCCGCAGACGGCGGTTTATTTTCTATTAGGGGCAATGGCAATTTCCGCATTGCCGCCTCTGAACGGTTTTGTAAGCGAATGGCTGACCCTGCAGGCGTTCTTTTTAGGCGCGTTCAGCGTAGAAGGCGGGTATAGGCTTTTTTTAGGGCTGTGCGCGGCGATGCTGGCCCTGACAAGCGGATTAGCCGCGGCCTGTTTTGTAAAGGCCTTTGGAATAACATTTCTGGCGCAGCCACGCAGCCGTTACGCGCAGAACGCAAAAGAAGTTTCCTTATCTATGAGGGCAGGGATGTTTTTTCTGTCTTTCCTGATCGTTGTTTTCGGATTAGCTGCCGCTATTATTATAAAATTATTGGCAAAAGTCGCAAGCGCTGCAACTGGTATCAATACAAGCAGCATGAGTTTTTCTTTGAACAATTTCATATTGAGCCCGCAAGCGGGAAAGGGCGTTTATCTTTCAACGCCGCTACTGGCCGCTGTATTAGCGACGCTCGGGATTGCCGGTTTCGCTATATATAAGTTGGTTAACAGGGAGAAGGCTGTGATATACAAGACCTGGGACTGTGGGTATTACAAGTTAGACTCACGAAATGAATATACGGCGACCACTTTTTCCAAACCTTTCAGGATCGCGTTCAGCTTTTTTCTTTTACCTTACCGCAAAACGCAGAAGATCAGGGAATCATTTTATCATGTCAAATCCTTCGCGTACGAGACGCACACGACCATGGTTTTCAAAAAATACATATATGAGCCCATCCTTGGTTTGGTATTTAGATCAGCAAAATTCATGAGAAAGATCCAGCCGGGGAGCATTCATTTATACCTGTCTTATATTTTCGTAACCGTATTGATCTTAATAATATTCATGCGCAAATTTTAACATGATAAAAATATTGATAATTTTACTGCAATTGATTTTCTTTATAGCGGTTTCGCCGTTTATAAGCGGTGTGATCACCAAGATAAAGAATAACGCGAGGATGCGTAAAGGGCAAAGCGTTTTTCAGCCGTATTGCAACCTTGTAAAACTTTTTTCTAAAGGCGAGGTGATTTCAGAAACCTCTTCATGGATATTTAAGGCCGCGCCTTTTATAGTTATTTCTTCTTCGCTGGGAGCGGCTTTATTGATCCCCGTGTTCATATTTTCCGGCCAGACGTATTATATAGGAGATTTTTTAGCGCTGATATTTATTCTGGCATTAGGCCGTTTTTTCCTAGCGCTTGCGGCCCTTGATACTGCCAGCGCTTTTGGCGGGATGGGGTCATCGAGAGAAATGTTTATATCAAGCCTTGTCGAGCCTGCCGCCTGCCTTGTGGTTTTTTCCGTCTCTTTACAATTTGGCTCCACCAATATCGCCTCTTTCAGCGGGATGCATCCGGTGTCAATTTCTTCGCTTGTCGCCTCATTTGCCTTGTTTCTTGTCGCGATCGCGGAAACATCGCGCATTCCTGTCGATAATCAGGAAACCCATCTAGAATTAACCATGGTGCACGAGGCAATGGTCCTGGAATATTCGGGTAAACGCCTCGCGTTAATAGAAATGTCTTCCTACATAAAACAGATGATATGGTTTTTCCTTATAGCGCAGATCATTTTTCCGATCGCTGTACCTTGCTCGATCAATACAGCGCAAATCATTCCCTGGTGCTTATGGTATCTGGCCAGGATATTTATGATAGCCGGAGCAGTAGCTCTTGCGGAAGTTTCTGTGGCGAAAATGCGCCTTTTCAGGGTGGCAGATTTTCTTAGTTTTGCGTTTGTATTGGCGATCATCGCGACGATTTGCGCGATTCTGGGGGTTTAATATGCAGGCAATAATTCTATTCGGCGTCTTAGCTTCAACGTATCTAATGGTTATCGCGAAACGAACGCCGGCTTTGATCCGTTACTTCCGTTATCAGTCGTTCTTTTTGTTTCTGGCAACTTTTGCCGTAGCGATCGAGGAGCGCCAAATAGACCTATACATAATTGCGGGGCTCTTGTTTGTCATAAAAGTATGTGCGATACCATATTTTTTAAACCGTATCATAAAAAGAATGAAAGTAAGCGAAGATCTGGGATTATTTGTTAACGCGCAGTTATCTTTATTATGCGTTTTAGGGTTTACGTATCTTTCGTGGGTTTTTGCCGAACGCATACTTGCCCCGCGTAACGAAGCGCAGGCTATTATGCTGGCAGTGGCATTTTTTGTCGTGCTGGCCGGGATGTTCCTCATGGTATTCAGGATGACCGCGCTTGCCCAGATCATAGGGCTCCTGGTGATGGAAAACGGCTTATTTCTCTTGGCCTCAACGGTTTCGGGAGGTATGCCGTTTTTTGTGGAGATAGCCATATTTTTTGACGTATTCGTAAGCGTGATCATTATGGGCTTTTTTGTTTATAGGATCAACAAACTGTTTACTCATATTGACGTAAATAAACTCTCGCGTTTAAAAGGTTAAGGCAAATTATGCAGATATTTTTTATTCTCGCTATTCCGATCTTCCTGGCGGCAGGAGCTTTCCTTATCGGGAAGCAAAAGATTTTCTGTACGCTTAATGCCATAGGGTATCTCGCAGTATTGGTCGCCAGCGTAATGCTTTTAAGAAAAATGGTATTATCGGAGAGCGCCAATTCATATTTCAGTTTTATCTATTTTGATGCTTTAAGCGCATTTTTTATTTTTGTTATCTCAGTAATTGCTTTTGCAGCTGCGCTTTATTCTATTAGTTACATTAAAAAAGATATAGATAGCGGAGTAATATCCGAGCGAAAAGCAAAGATCTATTATATTCTCTTTAATTTATTCTGCTTTTCAATGCTTCTTGTTCCGGCAGTAAATAATTTAGGTATGCTTTGGGTTGCCATTGAAATGACTACACTTATTTCGGCATTTCTTGTAGGGTTTTACAACAACAAGGAATCGATAGAGGCTGCCTGGAAGTATATCATTATTTGTTCAGTAGGTATAATCTTTGCGCTTTTAGGCACGATCCTTTTTTCTTATGCTTTTTCACTTCTGGGAGATGTGAAAAGCTTAAATTGGTCAGACATGGTTGCTAACGCCGGAAGAATGGATAAAAATATACTAAAGATCGCTTTTATTTTTATCCTGGTCGGCTACGGAACAAAGGCGGGCCTAGCTCCAATGCATACGTGGTTACCCGATGCGCATAGTCAAGCAGTTGCCCCTATAAGCGCGCTCCTCTCCGGAGTTTTATTAAAGACCGCTATTTATGCTATCTTAAGATTTGGTATTATCACAATCAAGGGCGTTGGTTTTGCGTATTTTGGCAATCTAATGGTCTTGCTGGGGATAATTTCTCTGGCTATATCTTGCGGTTTTATTTTGGTCCAAAAGGATTTAAAGAGATTGCTTGCCTATCATAGCATCGAACATATCGGCATAATTTCAATTGGTTTTGGGATCGGCGGAATCTTGGGGGTAGGAGGCGCTTTACTGCACGTATTCAATCATGCGGTAACAAAGGCATTGATGTTTTTTGGTGCCGGTAATGTTGTAAATAAATACCGGACACACAATATGCACGTCATACGAGGAGTAATAGGTACAATGCCTTTTACTGGATTTATGCTTCTTATGGGAGCCTTTGCTCTTGCAGGTATGCCGCCGTTCTCTATTTTTATAAGTGAAATCTTGATAATATGCGCCGTTTTTCTTAAAGGATATTATCTGGTGACTTTTTTGTTATTGGGATTTATAGCTATCATTTTCGGTGCAGTCGTGCATCATTTTAGCAAGATCTTATTCGGCAGTATCCCTAAGGGTATGTCTGTGGTAAAAGAACCATTAAGCGGGAAAATGGCGTTTTTATTTTTATTCGTTCAGATTTGTGCCTTAGGAATTGTGCTGCCGTTTATTAAAAAGGATTTAATATGGATGGTTCAGAAATTATTTCAGGGATAAAAACGAAACTGCAGGATTTTAACGCGATTTCAGTCTCGAAGAATTATTCAGACGAGATCTGCATAAAAGTGGACCCCCAAGTTTTTAAAGATACATGCCTTGCGCTGCACAAGATCCTTCCTTCTCCGGTAATGATGCTTTTCGCGCTTGACGAACGCAAGGCGATGGGTAAATTCGTGATCAATGCTGTGTTCGCAAGTTTCAGGAGAAGCCAGTGGGTTATTCTAACTATGGATATTCCGCAAGAAAACCCTTGCTTTGATTCTCTGGCGAAAAGTATGTATTCAGCTAACCTTTTTGAGCGGGAGATATGGGAAATGTTCGGTATTGAGCCGAAAGGCAACCCTGATTTAAGAAGGCTTTATTTACACGACGAGGTCTGGCCTCAGGGAAACTATCCGCTGCGCAAGGATTTTCAAAAAATGAAAGTCGGGAATTTAGGCGAGTATAAGTTTGGCAGAGTAGAAGGGGAAGGTATTTTTGAAGTTCCGGTCGGACCGGTGCACGCAGGAATAATCGGCCCGGGCCATTTCAGATTCAGCGTTGCCGGGGAACCGATAATAAATTTAGAGATCAGGTTTGGCTTCACTCATCGCGGTGTGGAAAAGATCTTTGAAGGTAAATCTATTTCTGACGCGATACGTTTTTCAGAACGCGTATCAGGAGATTCTTCTTTTGCCCACAGTCTTTCTTTCGCCCAGGCGGCAGAAAAAATTTCAGGCATATCGGTCTCTTTGCGTACAGCCTATCTAAGAGGCATATTTTTAGAACTTGAGCGCATGTATAATCACGCCAACGATGCTGGGGGCATAGCGCTAGATGTCGGTTTTAGCTTTCCGGCTGCTTATGCCTCGATCATAAAAGAGTCTATTCTGGCATTGAACGAAAAACTTACCGGAAGCAGGTATCTTAAAAATATCAATTCGGTGGGAAGGGTTTCAGTTGATTTTGACGGCTCCAAAAAATCAATACTTCAGGAGTCTATCGGAAAAATAAAACAGGATTTTGACGAATTGGTCAAAATATTAAATTCCAGCGTTTCTTTTATGGATAGGGTGGATACCGCCGGCGTCTTAAAGAAAAAGACAGCTTTTGATCTGGGCGTGGTCGGTCTTGCCGGGCGGGCCTCGGGGATCCCGACAGATCTAAGAAAATATTTCCCCGGGATCTATAAGGAAGCAAAGTTTAAAATGGTAACGCAGGGAGCAGGAGACGTGCTCGCCAGGCTCAGGGTCAGAATTTTTGAATTTGAGGAATCATGCCGTCTCATCGAAGAATTTGCCGCAAGGATGCCCGGAGATGAGAAAATCGAAAATGATCCAAAACCAAAGGAAGGGAGCGCTTTGGGCTATGTAGAAGGATGGAGGGGGCCGGTATTATACTGGCTTAAAACCGACTCCTCAGGTTTGATCGAAAGATGCAAGATCGTGGACCCTTCTTTTCATAACTGGCAGGCCCTTTCATACGCTGTATTGGGGAATATTATACCGGATTTTCCGCTTTGCAACAAAAGTTTTGACCTGTCATATTCAGGAAATGACCTATGATGTATATACTAAAAAGTAGAATCCTAAAAGGCGTTGTGACTAGACACATTGATCCGAAGCTATCCGGAGAAATAGAATCGGCGGGCCTTGAACTGAAGTCGTTGATCCGGAAAAAGTTCGCGAGATCCCTCTATATACGCGAAGTGGACACAGGCTCATGCGGAGCCTGCGAATCAGAAATAATTTCAGCCAATAACCCTATTTATGATATTCAGAGATTCGGCATCAATTTTGTTGCTTCCCCAAGGCACGCGGACGCCCTTTTAGTAACCGGGCCCGTATCAAAAAATATGCTGGTCGCCTTGAAAAAAACTTTTGAGGCAATGCCTGAACCGAAATTTGTCATTACCTTAGGAGATTGCGCGTTGAACGGAGGTATTTTTAAAGATTCTTATTACATCGAAGGCCCGGTAAAAGATATATTACCTGCCGCGCTGCACATTCCTGGATGCCCACCAACGCCTATGGCAATTATAAAAGCACTATTAGCTTTCTTGAAAAAATAATTATGAGCTTAAAAGAAACTTTGCGAAATAAATTTCAGATCAAAGAGATCTGGTCACTGAGCTGGCCTATGGCGCTTATTATGTTTTATGAGTTTTTAATAGGCCTAACAGACGTATATATCGCCGGCAAATTCGGTAAAGAGATCCAGGCAGCATATGGCCTGGCCTTTCAACTGTACTTTGCTTTTATAATTATCGGCATGGCGCTTGGCGTGGGAATAGTTTCGGTAAGTTCCAGACTATTTACATCCGGCAAAACAGATAAACTTAACATCGCGGTTAATTCTTCTCTGGCTTTGGCTATCGTATCGGGGATGTTTTTCAGTTTAATAGGTGTCTTATTTTCGGGGGACCTCATAAATACTCTTCACATACCGCAAGAGTTAAAGGCTTACGCGATACCATTTCTCACGATCTATTCTCTCGGCTTTCTTTTTGATTATATTCTGCTCAGCACAAACGGGATATTGCGCTCGTGCGCCATGATAAAAAAATCTTTATGGGTAATGAGCGTTGTTTGCGTTATGAATGTGGCGCTTAATTTTGCGCTGGCGCTGGGAACGCCGCTTGGATATAAAGGAATTGCCGCGGCTACCGTCATAAGCCTTTTTGCCGGGAGCATTTTAAGTATATTCTATGTCCGGAAACTCGTAACAGGTTTCAAATTCTCTTTGGGCATTGTCAAAGAGATCCTGAATATAAGCTGGCCCTCAGGATTATTGCAGGTTTTTTGGCAGATCGGCGCGGTGGTTTTATTTTTGATCTTGAGTATGCTTCCTACGCACAATGTTGAAATTATAGCCGCCCTTACCAACGGGCTAAAGATAGAATCGTTCATTTTTCTCCCGGCGTTCGCTTTTAATATGGCGAGCGCGGTGCTCGTAGGTAATCTCTTGGGAAAAAATGATAAGGAAAACGCTTTCCGCGGAGGAGTGGCGACAGCTATTATAGGCGTCGCCATCGTCACAGTTCTAACGATAATAATTATATTTAACGCGAGGCACATAGCAGGATTTCTATCGAATAATGATACAGTGGTCAATGAAAGCATTAGATACATATACATAGCCCTTCTTTTCGAGCCTATTATGGCTTGGGGGGTTATTTTAGGGGGAGGACTGAGCGGGGCGGGAGATACAAGAAGCGTTATGATAGTTACGGCGCTTGGTATCTGGTGCGTGCGTATTCCCTTAAGCTATATTTTTGGGGTCTATTTCGGTTTTGGCGCGATCGCGATCTGGTGGTCGATGAATTTTTCAATATTGACTCAGGCGATCTTTTTATCCAAACGTTATTTCGGCAGAAGGTGGATAGCCCAGGCCGGAAACCGGATCGCCGATTGAGAGTTTTCTTGAGAAAATTCTTGATATAGCGTGTTATTACTTATATAATTGCTATTAGGACTATAAAAGAGGGGTGGACGTAAGGAAAACCTTGAAAAAAATAAGGATTGACGCATATAGTTTGCTTGAAAAAGTAAGGAAGCAAAAGCCGGTCGTGCACCACTTGACGAATTGGGTAACGATCTATGATTGCGCGAATATCGTGAAAACATTAGGCGCCTCTCCTGTGATGGCCCACGCAAAAGAAGAAGTAGGAGAAATGGCAAAGATCGCCTCAAGCCTTGTTTTAAATATAGGCACGCTGACTCCTGAATTTGTGGAGTCGATGAAGACCGCGGCAAAAAGCGCTAATGAAAAAGGCATACCGGTCATTCTTGATGTTTGCGGGGCAGGGGCTACACAGTTGCGCGATAAAAAATCATTTGAGCTTCTTGATGAGACAAAAATAGATATTATTAAAGGAAATACCTCTGAGATCGCGAGGATAGGCGGAGAGAAGGTAAAGACAAAAGGTGTCGACGCCGGCCATGTCGGTAAGAATATGGTGACGATAGCCCAAGATCTCGCCAAGACGCGCGAATGTATTGTGGTTGTGACCGGGAAAGAAGATATTGTCACAAATGGTAAAGAAACGTATATTGTGAAAAACGGCCACTCGATGATGACGCATGTCGTCGGCACAGGATGCATGGCCGCTTCTATTATAGGTACCTTCGCCGCAGTAGAGAGCGATTTAGCATACGCGGCAGCTTCTGCGCTGGCCTGTTTTGGGATCGCGGCAGAATGCGCCGCAAAAATATCAACCGGCCCAGCAACATTCAAGGAAAAGCTTTTTGACAGCATTTTTAAATTGGATAAAAAAACAATTGAAAAAATGCAGAAAGTAGAATGTTGAAAGGCTATTATTTTATAACAGACTCTAACCTAAGCCGCGCAGGAAATATTAACGACGTAAAGTCTGCAGTGACTGCCGGCGTAAAAATTATCCAATATAGAAATAAAGATTCCAACGCAAGCGAAATGTATGAAGAGGCCCTGCGATTGAAGTCAATCTGTAAGGGCGCGATATTTCTTATTAATGACAGGCTGGATATAGCCTTGGCCGTAAATGCGGATGGAATACACATAGGCTGCGATGACCTGCCCTATGAAGTAGCGAGAAAGCTCTTGGGGAAAAATAAAATCATCGGGGTCACAGTTCATAGCGTAAGGGAGGCAAAAAAGGCGCAAAGGCTCGGAGCGGATTATATCGGTGCATCACCCATATTTCCTACAAAAACAAAAATAGGCGCAGGAAAATCCACAGGCGTCGAACTTATCAAAAAAATAAAAAAACATGTATCGGTCCCTGTTGTTGCGATAGGCGGAATAAATTTATCAAATGCCGGTGAAGTGATAAAAGCGGGCTGCGACGGGTTATGCGCCATCTCGGCGGTCGTGACGAAGCCGGACGTAGCGAAGGAGATAAAAAAGTTTCAGGTATTATTCTTGAAAAAAAGAAATTTATTTATCGATTGAAGCGAATTTTCTTGCTAATTGATATAATCCATATATAATATAATACTATAAGCGTGGTGAGAGGGTTTTATGGGTGATGCAGGTATAGCGAAAAAGAAGATATTGATAATCGACGATGAGAAAGATTGGGTTACCATGCTTTCCATAAGGTTAAAAAGTGAAGGGTATGATGTAGATGTTGCCTTTGACGCTGTAAGCGGCATGATGCAAATAAGGCAGGCCAATCCGGCGCTGGTTCTTTTAGATATTATGCTTCCGGCAGGCGGCGGTGTCAGCGTGCTTAAAAATATAAGAAATAATACGAAAACATTTTCCCTTCCGGTTATAGTTGTGTCAGCCAGGTTGGATGACGCGATAAAAGAAGAAACGAAAAAGCTTGGCATTACGGATTATTTTGTTAAAAGTAACGACACGGCCGAGCTCATGACAGGAATAAAAAAACTTCTGGAGCCCAAAAATTAAAAAGATGCATTCCCTTCCGACGCCTAAACGGGCCCCGATAATTTTTAATGTTCTGAATAAGCCAACGTTAGGTTTCTTAGTTTTAGTCTAAGCGAGAGACGGGAATAGCGTTGGCATTTTTATTCGCGATTCCTAATAAAAAGGGGGTAGTATATTATGGCAACACCGCTTGAGAAATGGGTTGAAGAGCAGGCAAGACTTACCAAGCCTGACAAAATTCACTGGTGCGACGGATCTGAGGAGGAAAAACTCAAACTCGAGAGAGAATGCGTCGAAGAAGGAGAGTTGATCGAGCTCAATCAAGAGAAACTTCCGGGATGTTTCCTGCACAGGACTGCGATAAATGATGTTGCGCGGACAGAACACCTGACGTTTATATGCACCAAGAAAAAGAAGGATGCCGGCCCGACAAATAACTGGATGTCTCCCAGGGAAGCCTATGCAAAGGCCAGGGCGATATTCAGCGGTTCCATGAAGGGCAGGACCATGTACGTAATACCGTTCTCGATGGGGCCGGTCGGTTCGCCCTTCAGCAAAATAGGCGTCGAGTTAACCGACTCGCGCTATGTTGTCCTTAACATGCGCATCATGACTAGGATAGGCAGTGACGTCTTGAAAGAGCTCAATAAGACCGGAGAATTCACAAGGTGCCTCCATTCAAAGGCTGATCTTGACATTAATAAGCGCCTCATACTTCATTTTCCCGAAGATAACACGATCTGGTCTGTTGGATCCGGCTACGGCGGCAACGTACTTTTAGGCAAGAAGTGTTTATCTTTAAGAATAGCGAGCTTCTTGAGCTATAAAGAAGGCTGGTTTGCCGAGCATATGCTGATAATGGGCGTAGAAGATCCAAGCGGGCATATTGAGTACATCGCCGCGGCATTCCCTAGCGCGTGCGGCAAAACGAATCTAGCGATGCTTCGTCCACCGGATAGTCTGAAGAAAAAAGGATACCGCATCTGGACGGTCGGAGACGATATAGCTTGGATGCGTATCGATTCGGACGGTAAACTATGGGCCATCAATCCAGAGACGGGATTCTTCGGCGTAGCTCCGGGTACGAATTCTAACACAAATCCCAACATGGTAGAGACGATAAAGAAGAACACTATTTATACGAACGTTCTCTTAAGGCCGGACAGGACAGTTTGGTGGGAAGGCGCCGATCAAGCTCCGCCGGCAGAAGGCGGAATTGACTGGCAAGGCAGGCCATGGAAGCCCGGAATGACAGATGAAACAGGCAAGCCGGTTCCGGGCGCGAATCCTAACAGCCGATTTACGGCACCTATCAGTCAATGTCCGTCATCGACGTTCAGACTTGATCATCACCACGGAGTGCCTATCTCGGCGATAGTTTTCGGCGGCAGGCGGACGCATCTGGCGCCGCTAGTCTATGAGGCATTCGACTGGCAGCACGGTGTCTTTGTCGGAGCGACGATGGCGTCGGAGAGGACTGCGGCGCAGGTTGGAAAATTAGGCGAAGTGCGCCGGGATCCTATGGCCATGCTCCCATTCTGCGGTTACAATATGGGCAAATATTTCAAGCATTGGCTTACCATGTGTAAAAAGATGAAAAAACCGCCAAAGATATTTAATGTTAATTGGTTTAGGGTTGACGACAAGGGTAAGTTCTTATGGCCCGGCTACCGAGAGAATTTGAGGGTTCTTGAGTGGGTGCTCGACAGGTGCAGCAATAAGGCTGAAGCCGTAAAATCGCCCATAGGCTATTTACCGAAAGATACTGATATAGATATCTCGGGTTTAAATATACAGCGTTCGCACATAAAAAAACTTCTTGAAGTTGACGCGGGCCAGTGGCTTGAAGAGTTGAAAGATATAAAAACATTTTTTGGGCGGTTCAAAGACGATCTTCCGAAAGAATTATGGCAGGAGTATCGATCTTTAGAACGGCGCCTAAAGAAAAAGAAAAGGGCGTAAATCCATGGCTACAGAAAACGTTCTTTTGAAAACCAATTTTAAGAACATCCCTCTCTTTCGCCGAGGCAAGGTCAGGGATGTCTATGACCTGCAGGATAAACTTCTGGTCGTATCTACCGACAGAATATCCTGTTTTGATGTAGTGTTGCCGACAGGCATACCCCACAAAGGAGAAGTCCTGACAGCATTGAGCCTCTTCTGGTTTAATCTTACCCAGGGTATTTGCCCGAATCATCTTATTACCGCCAATGTTGAAGAATACCCAAAACAGCTTGCACAGTACAGGGACATCTTAAAGAAGCGCTCTATGCTCGTCAAAAAAGCAAAATCAATACCTGTCGAATGCATCGTAAGGGGTTATTTATCCGGTTCAGGCTGGAAAGAGTATCAAAAGAGCCAATCGATTTGTGGAATAAAGCTGCCGCCAGGGCTTAAAGAATCAGACAGATTGCCCGAGCTGATCTTTACTCCCTCGACTAAAGAAGAAGCTGGGCATGACATCAATGTGTCGCAGGAGTATGTGGCCGGGGAATTAGGCAAGGACGCTACTGGCAAACTTAAAGAGCTTAGTGTCGCCATCTATAAAAAAGCATCGAACTACGTCGAAAAACACGGCATCATTATCGCAGATACGAAGTTTGAATTTGGTTTTTGCGACGGCAAGATCATTCTTATCGATGAAGTGCTTACCCCAGATTCTTCGCGTTTTTGGCCGATGAGTGAATATAAGCCAGGCGGCCCTCAAATGAGTTTCGACAAACAGTTTGTCAGGGATTATCTAGAGACTTTGGAATGGGACAAGACCCCGCCGGGCCCAGAACTGCCGAAAGAAATAGTCGAAGAGACGAGTAAAAAATATCTAAGGATGACGGATCTGTTTTTAAAGTGAAATGACGATTAAGCTTGACAAGTCCGGCTAAAGTGGTATAATATTTCCCAGATTAGAAAAACCTTAAGCCGTGGGGGGGGAACAAGCTAACCTTAACGGCTTTTTTCTTATCAGGACAGGATATGATGAATAAACCAACAGATAAAAATAGCATTTCACAAGGCGTAGTGCACCCTGAACCGAGTTTTGACGGGTTAGGCATCGCTCCGAAGATCCTGGAGCTCCTCGGGCATATAAAATTCAAAGTGCCGACGCCTA
This sequence comes from Candidatus Aquitaenariimonas noxiae, assembly GCA_002780005.1. Classification (GTDB taxonomy): domain Bacteria; phylum Omnitrophota; class Gorgyraeia; order Aquitaenariimonadales; family Aquitaenariimonadaceae; genus Aquitaenariimonas; species Aquitaenariimonas noxiae. The sequence continues at coordinate 29,921 of PEWV01000041.1, forward strand.
TTCAGCGAAAGGCCATACCCGCGGCTATTGCAGGCAAGGACGTTATAGGTATTGCCCAGACAGGAACCGGAAAGACCCATTCTTTTGTGATCCCTATGATCCAGCGCCTTGCTCAGCAAAAGGGGATAGGTTTGGTGCTTGCGCCTACAAGGGAATTAGCTATTCAGATCGATGAGGTTTTTCGCGGCATAGCGCCTTCATTCAGCATGCGGACAGCCTGCCTTATAGGCGGCGCGCCTATGTATAGTCAGATACAAGCGCTTCGCAGAAGTCCTCGCGTTATAATAGCAACGCCGGGGAGGCTTATTGATCACATATGGCAGCATAATGTGGTGCCTGATAATGTGGTGATGCTGGTGCTTGATGAAGCGGATCGCATGCTTGACATGGGTTTTGCTCCGCAGATCGAGCAGATTTTACGTTTCCTTCCTAAAGAAAGACAGACCATGCTTTTTTCAGCGACTATTCCCAAAGAAATCATAGCAATTGCCGCTAAATATATGAAACTTCCGGTTTGCATGGAAATCGCCCCTTCAGGGACCACTGCCGAAGGTATCACGCAGGAATTATTTATTGTCAAAAAAGAAGCGAAATTCAAGCTTCTCACTAAAATACTCGCTCAATATCACGGCGCGGTTCTTTTATTTTCTCACACAAAGCATAATGCCAAAAGGGTCACGCGGATGCTGAGAGATTCAGGCTATAGCGCTGCAGAAATACATTCAAATCGTTCATTAGGCCAGCGTCGCGAGGCCCTTGAAGGTTTTAAAGCAGGCAGGTACAAAGTTTTGGTAGCTACCGATATAGCATCCAGAGGTATTGATGTCATCGGAATAGAGCTAGTTCTTAATTATGATCTGCCGCAGGACGCTCAAAACTATGTCCACCGTATCGGGCGCACTGGAAGGGCAGGGCATAAAGGTCACGCTATTTCTTTTGCCACACCAGATCAAAGCTATGAGGTCCGAGACATAGAAAAGCTTATCAGGTCCACTCTTCCGATATCTAGGCATCCTGAAATTTCTACGGAACAGTTCGTCCAATCTTCGCATCGACCCAGCGACAGATACCATAAACACAATTATAAACCGCATTGGAATAAGTACCGTAAACCTCAATCTAATCATCATTTTCGCACACCACAGGCGTCTTAACAGCGTATTGCACAAAATAACTTGCTACAACGAGATATTGTGTGTATAATTTCTATAAACAAATAGAAAAAAATGGTTAAAAAATTCATAATATTAATAGCGATCGCAGCGGGATTAGGCTTTTTAACAAAAAGCATAGGCCTTAATAGCCAGCAGGCGCTGTCTATATCGGTGTTTTCAGCTTCCGTATTGGGAACATTATTCTTTTGGGATTTCAGGTTAAGCTTTGTTTTTCTCGGCACTTCCGTACTTCTCATAACCCGAACCATTGACCTGGAGCACTTGGTCAGGTACTCATCCCTGGAAGTTATCCTCTTTCTCGTAGGCATGATGGTTTTGGTCGGGCTATTGAAGGAAAGCGGATTTTTCGCGCTTATTACGCGCCTTTTCTTAGAAATAGAAAATATAACAGGCCGCAAATTCGTAATTATAATGTGCGTCGTTTCAGCTCTTTTTTCCGCGACAGTCGATGAAGTTACCTCTATTATATTTATGGTCGCCATCGTGCTTGAGATATGCGATCGCCTTAAAGTCGATGCGGTGCCGTTTGTTATTATGTCGGTTCTGGCGACTAATGTAGGCAGCGCGGCTACGGTGTTAGGGAACCCCATAGGCGTCTTGATCGCCTCAAAATCCGGCCTTACCTTCGAAGACTTTATTATTAAATCAGCGCCTATTTGCCTAATTTGTTTGATAGTTGCCGTAATTATAGTGATGGTATGGTATAAAAAACCTATCCAACAAATGGATGAGAACATAAAGAAAGCGAAAGCGAAAGGGTTAAAGATTGAGCATCACCCTATAGTTTTCACGCATGATTTAAAGGTTAGCGTTGGCATATTTATCATTACGTTATTTTTTATATCCTTGCATCGCCGGCTTGAGCTTTTATGGAATCTCCAACCCAATACGATTCTCCTCACCATGCCGCTTATATCAAGCGGGATCGCGATGATATGGAAGTGGAGGAATGCCCGTAAGTATATAGAAAAAGATGTAGAGTGGTGGACGCTGTTATTTTTTCTGCTTCTTTTCGCGCAGGCCGGGACTTTGTGCTATACCGGTGTAACAGATGTATTGGCGAGAAGCCTCACGAACGTTACAGGCACAGGATGGACGTTTCTTACGAGCCTTATCATATGGATCGCAGCTATCGGTTCAAGCATTTTAGATAACGTGGTTTTGGTCGCGGCGCTTATACCGGTCATTCAGAGCTTCAAGGCGATGGATGTGGTTTTAGAGCCTTTATGGTGGGCGCTTCTTTTGGGAGGGTGTTTCGGCGGCAACATTACGCTTGTCGGATCTACGGCAAATATAGTTGCCTTAGGCATTTTGGAGAAAGAGCGAAAAGTTCGCATAACATTTATGCGATGGTTCGGCATCGGGTTGACAGTAGGGGTAGTAACCACTGTTATAGCTTGGGCAATGCTTTTATTTATTCCGTTTTATCATTAAGACCCATTCCGCATTTTAAGAGGTATGAAGTAAAGTTTTCTGACGACACTGCTGAAGTGATCCGAGAATAAAACGCCTGCAGTAATATCGGGTTTAAAGTTTAAAAATTTTCCTTGCCTTAATGATGAGGCATATATATAATATGCCTGTTGAATCTAACCGTAATTCAAAACAATCAAAGGAGACACCTATGCTTTTTAATTTCTTTCCCAAAGATGTAAATTTTTTTGACCTTTTTGAAAAGCAAGTTGAGCATGCCGTTAGCGCGGCAAAACATTTTAAAGAAGTAGTGTCGAAAGGCAAAATAAATCAGGAGTCGCTTGAGAAGATGCAGTCCATCGAGCATCAAGGCGACGACGTTGCCCACGATATTATGAACCAATTAGATAAGAGTTTCATCACGCCCTTTGACCGTGAAGACATCCATGCTTTAGTAAAAGAATTAGACGATGTCATTGATATGATCAATACTATTATGAGCAGATTGGTAGTTTATAGGGTTACAGGCATAGATAAAAATCTTGTGGAATTTTCCAATGTCATTGAAGACTCGGTTTTAGCACTGGCTTGTGCTGTAAAAGGAATGCGTAATAAGAAAAACTCGAAATCGGTCTCAGAGTCGTGCGTAGAAGTTAATCGCCTTGAGAACGTAGGCGATACGATGAGGGACGCGATGCTTGGAAAGCTTTTTGAAACAGAAAAAGACCCTATCGCTATAATAAAATGGAAGGAAATATACCAGGACGCCGAAACAGTCCTTGATATTTGCGAAGACGTAGCGCACGTGGTGCGGTCCATATTAGTAAAACATGCATAATAGATGACTTTTAGCGTACTTTTTTTAATAATACTTGCTTTGGCCTTTGATTTTCTGAATGGTTTTCATGATTCAGCAAATTCCATAGCGACAATTGTTTCAACTAGAGTCCTCTCACCGCGCCTGGCCGTTATGTGGGCAACCTTTTTTAATTTTATCGCATTTCTTTTCTTCGGGTTACACGTTGCCAATACTATCGGCAAGGGGATCATTGATATAGCGATTGTGGATAAAGGTATAATTTTTGGAACGCTTATAGGTGCCTGCGGGTGGAATATACTTACCTGGTATTTTGGCCTGCCTACCAGCTCTTCCCATGCGCTAATCGGAGGTATGATAGGGGCTGCTTTGGTTAAAACTGGGCCAAGATCTCTCATGTGGCATGGCATTCTAAAAACAGTAACATTCATATTTGTTGCGCCAATAGCCGGGCTTATTTTAGGTTTAGGGTTTGGTTTGGTCGTATATTGGATATTTAAAAGAAGCTCCCCCTCAAAGGTGGACCATTTTTTTAGAAAAGGACAGTTGCTTTCAGCTTCTTTGTATAGTATAGGCCACGGGGGTAACGATGCTCAAAAAACGATGGGTGTTATAGCAGGACTCCTTTTTAGCGCCGGTTTATTGGGTGATAAATTTTATATTCCGTTCTGGGTTGTGATCGCATGTTATTTTGCTATCGCTTTCGGTACTATGTTTGGCGGATGGCGCATTGTCAAGACTATGGGGCAGAAAATAGCAAAACTTAAACCTGTGGATGGTTTTTGCGCAGAATTGAGCGCTGCGGTCACTCTATTCGTTTCCTCATGGTTTGGTATACCTGTTAGCACTACGCATACAATAGCAGGTTCTATTATGGGCATAGGTTCGCTTAAGCGGTTGACAGCAGTTAAATGGGGTGTGGCCGGTACTATTATATGGGCTTGGATATTAACAATTCCATGCTCAGCAGTTATTTCTGCCACAGCTTATAGTTTATACCGCTTAAAAAGTCATTAACATATTGTCAGATAAGAAGTTGCATTAATCCACTCCCAATATCTCAACAGCATATCCTAATATCCAAAAAGTTCTTGATATAATAGGTTATTGAGTATATAATTGTGCCTTGTTATTAAAAGGAAGGGCATTAAATGTCTTTAATAAAACGTGCAAAAACACTTGTAATAGGCCGTTCTAGAAGCCCTCAGGATACCACGATCTTTCGTAAGATCTCCCTGATAGCGTTCTTTGCGTGGGTAGGGCTTGGGGCAGATGGGCTATCATCTTCGTGTTATGGCCCTCAGGAAGCCTTTCTTACATTAAGCGGACATGCGTATTTGAGTATTTTTGTCGCCCTCGGCACCGTTTTGACGATTTTTATTATTTGCACAAGCTATTCGCAGATTGTTGAACTTTTCCCGACAGGAGGAGGCGGATATCTTGTGGCCAGTAAATTATTATCTCCTACATTGGGAATGATCTCAGGCTGCGCGCTTCTTATAGATTACGTGCTTACAATCACCGTGTCTATTACCAGCGGCGCAGACGCAATATTTAGCTTATTGCCCCTGGGCCTACATTCATATAGGCTTGCTTTCGCGATCTCGGTCGTAATAATCTTGATGTTATTAAATATGCGGGGGGTTAAAGAATCCGTAGTAGCAATGCTGCCCATCTTCCTTATTTTTATTGCTACTCACCTTTTTATAATAATATATGCCTTTGCCACTCATTTAAAAATCTTACCCCATATTGCTTCCGCTACGGTAAGTGATATGCATAGCACAGCCTCAAGCGTAGGTGTTTTCGGGATGTTGTTTTTAATAATGCGTTCTTATAGTATGGGTGCCGGAACGTATACAGGTATCGAAGCTGTAAGTAACGGCATACCGGTCTTGAGGGAACCCAGAGTCCATACTGCTAAAAAAACAATGCTTTATATGGCTATTTCTTTGGCTTTTATTGTAATGGGTTTAATGCTTTCTTATCTTTTTTATGAGGTTACTCCTCAGGCCGAAAAAACTTTAAACACGATTTTTTTTGAACAAGCAACACAGGGGTGGAGGATGGGTTATATTTTTGTTTTTGTCGCTCTCATGTCAGAAGCCTTCCTTCTTTTTGTCGCCGCCCAAACAGGTTTCGTAGACGGTCCTAGGGTATTATCAAATATGGCCCTGGACAGGTGGTTTCCTACGAGATTTTCTACGCTCAGCGATAGGTTGGTCATCCAAAACGGCGTTTTAATTATGGCCGGTTTATCCTTGATAATAATGGTTCTTGCGCATGGCTCTGTAAGATTTTTGGTCGTTCTTTATAGTATTAACGTTTTTATTACTTTTGTTCTATCGCAATTAGGAATGGTTAAACATTGGTGGGTTTCGCGGTCAAAAGTTAAAAACTGGCATAAAAAGCTTTTGGTAAACGGCATAGGATTACTCCTTACGGCTTTCATACTTATAGGAATGATAGTATTTAAATTTTACGAAGGCGGATGGATAACATTGGTTATTACATTTGCGCTTGTCGTTTTAGCTCTTTTAATAAAACGGCATTACTACAATACGGCAACACTGCTGCATAGGCTGAGCGGCCTGGTTACCGTCGCTGAACAATCGGCTTTGGCTACTATGGCAACCACAACCGACGGGAAAGATCACGGGGAATTCGATCCAAAGGCAAAGACCGCTATTTTGCTGGTCAGCGGGTTTAACGGAGTGGGTCTGCATACTCTTTTCGGTATAATCAGGATGTTTGCCGGGGTGTTCAAGAATTTTATATTCATACAAGTAGGTGTTGTAGACGCCGGTAATTTTAAAGGCCGGGAAGAGATGGAGAACTTAGAATCCCAGGTAAAAAAAGATTTATACCGCTATGTAAACTTCATGAATCAGCAGGGATATTACGCGGAAGGTATTTCAGCGATAGGTATAGATGTCGTCGAAGAGGTAAATGCCATTGCTTCTAAGATATCGGAACGCTTTCCGGATTCTGTTTTCTTCGGCGGGCAGCTGATTTTCCCGAAAGATTCTTTTGTTTCGCGCATGCTGCACAACTATACAGTATTTTCCCTGCAAAAAAGACTGTATAGGCAAGGTATTCCTTTTGTAGTATTACCTATTCGTGTCTAACTACATAAAGCCGGGAGGGCCGTCATGAAGGCGCTTGTTGTCGACGGGTATAATGCTATTTATAAGATAGCCTATTTGAAGAAAATAATGGACAGAAGCCCCGAAGAGGCGCGCAAAGAAATAACAGCTTTGGCCAAGGAATACCAGAGAAAATGCGGCGGCATAGACAGGGTTTATGTTGTATTTGACGGCAAAGATGCTTACAGGGAAAATGCTTTTACGCCGCCTCCGAATCAGATTTTTTCTAGAACTGGTGAAGGTGACGAGGAAGTTGTGCGCGTTGTCAGTTGTCTATATAAAAAATATCACGTTGAAGTTGTTACGGATGATAATTTTATCAGGAATAATTCCCGCTCCTACAACGCGAGCATTACTCCGGTAGGAGAATTTGCTGCTTGCCTGGACAAAAAGCACGCCAGGTCTGCTAAAAAGGGAGGAGAGAATAAAGTGACTCCTGATGCTGCATTCAAAATAAATGAAGATCTTAAAAAATACTGGAATATTAAATAATGGGACTTATTTCGCTTTTATTTAAAGAACCGATTGCCTTTTTTATATTGGTCATACCTTTGATCTATTCTGTAATCATACACGAGGTCGCGCATGGCTGGGTGGCCTATTTTTTTGGGGACGATACGGCCAAACATTCAGGCAGACTGTCGCTCAACCCTGTTCGGCACTTTGATCCCATGGGTATGCTTATGCTTTTTATTGTAGGTTTCGGATGGGCCAAGCCCGTGCCTGTTAATTATTACAACCTTAAAAATTTCAGGATAGGGTTGATATTTGTTTCGCTAGCCGGTTGCCTCGCGAATATTATTATAGCAGCCGTCGCTATTTTTCTATTACAATTCCAATATGTTACTTCTAATACTATCATAGTATCCATACTTGTAGTTTTAGCCAAGGTTAACATAATACTAGGGGCGTTCAATCTTATTCCCATTCCGCCATTAGACGGTTCTAAAATACTTATGGGATTTCTGCCCAAAGAAGCGCAATGGCGCCTGGCGAGACTTGAGCCATACGGGTTCTTCATATTAATTATTTTACTATTTACGGGTTTACTCGACCCCGTTATTATTTTTGTGCAAAATATGATCCTTTTGCTTATATCGGCGGTAGTGCCTAAAATTTAGTATTTCATACAGGGTTATAGCGCAGCTTGATTAATAGTAAGAATTGAAGTATAATACGGAGCACTGAAATATTATTTAGTAAATCTAAAATGATCTCTCGACTGCTCCTATACGTGCAGTCTCGAGATGAAATTTTCTTCGAAAATTTCAGCGCCTGTAGCTTCCGCCTTCGCCAATGCATGCGTAGAAGAAAGATTAGCTTCGGCGCCCGCCATAATAGAACAGCGGGCGTCCGCTGAAGATTTTGTGGCGGACGGATTTCTCCATGAATAGCGAAAAGTAGGGTTTAGGCTCAACAAATTTTTTGTGCTAAAATGGTGGATTGAAAAGCGCCCGTAGCTCAAATGGATAGAGTGGCTGGCTTCGAACCAGTAGGTTGGGTGTTCGATTCACCCCGGGCGCGCCAACATAGCAAATGGCAAATAGCCAATGGCATATGGTAAATAAAAAACAAAAACCATTAGCTATTTGTTAAAATGTGCTAGATTGCAAATAGCTAATGGCGAATAGAAAAGAAGTTACCATTTGCTATTAGCTATATGCAATAAGCTAATACGCGAGAGTGGCGGAACTGGCAGACGCGTACGGCTTAGGACCGTATGAGGGAAACCTCTTGAGAGTTCAAGTCTCTTCTCTCGCACCATAGTGTAGGGTTCTCCCGCCTATGCAAAACTTTTAACTATGCATGGCGGGACCCCGCACATAGATAGCGAAGAGTGGGGTTTAGGCGGGGAACTCCCTCCTCTCGCACCATTCTTCTTCGCTCAATCGTTTTCACGATTGAGCTTCGAAGGAATGGGCAAGAAGAAGAATGGTCCTGCGAAGCTCGTACCATAGTTTAAGCGTCTAAGAGCGAAGCAGACCCGCAAGGGGCATAAACTAAAGCAGGACTTGCGTCCGAAAAATGTTAAGGGGGAAAACGGAGTTTTCCCCCTTAATGTACCTCCTTTCCTTATAGGAAGAGAATGTTCTTGTTATTTTTGTCAGTAAATAAATACTTTAATTAAATTAAACTTTTTGATATAATATTGTGCTAATGGAAGATGTGCCCCCATAGCTTCCCGCTTCGCCAGTGCATGCGAAGAAGAAAGATTGGCTTCGTGGGATTTCGCCATGAATTGCGAAAAGTGGGGTT
>PEWV01000053.1 GCA_002780005.1 Candidatus Aquitaenariimonas noxiae
CTTTCCGTGATATCACCGAGCGCAAGCGGGCGGAGGTTTATTTGAAGGCGATGTTTGATTCTATCCAGACCGGTGTCATTCTTGTTGATCCAGAATTGCATAAGATTGTTGAGGTCAACCCCACAGCGATGAATATGTTTGGTATGCCTAAAGAAAATATTGTCGGTTCAGTATGTCATCAACTTATTTGTCCAGCAGAGGTCGGCAAATGTCCTATTACCGACCTTGGCCAGACTGTGGATGATTCAGAACGTGTTTTACTAAATGCGAAAGGTAAAAGGATTCCAATTATTAAAACCGTGGTTCCTCTAATGCTGGGTGGCCGCCGGTATTTGCTTGAGAATTTTATAGACATTACCAAGCGCAAGCAGGTAGAGGAGGAACTCGAGAAAACGTTACTGTGGCAGCAGGGTGTTAATCTACTCCAACAGTCTCTTCTTGCGCCGGGTCCCCTTGAGAACAAACTTAAGATAATAACCGACAGCATTGTCCGCCTCTTCAATGCCGATTTCTGTCGAATCTGGCTGATTCGGCCCGGAGATCTGTGTGGGCGGGGCTGCATCCATGCCGAATTGAAGGAAGGACCGCATGTCTGCCGTTACCGCGACAAGTGCCTGCACTTGCTGGCGAGTTCAGGCCGCTACACCCACATAGACGGCAAAGGTTACCGCCGCGTCCCGTTCGGCTGTTATAAGATCGGACGCGTCGCGTCAGGCGAAGAGCACAAGTTCTTGACAAACGACGTGCAGAATGACCCCCGCGTTCACAACCATGAATGGGCTCGCGAGTTGGAACTGGTGTCATTCGCAGGATACCAGCTCCGAATTCCCGGCGAAGAAACAATAGGGGTTCTAGTCCTCTTCGCCAAACACCCCGTACTCCCCAGTGAAGACGGAATGCTGGATGGGCTCAGCAATGCTGTCGCTTTCATTGTTCAACAAGCCGTTGCAGAGGATGACCTGCGCAGAATAAAGCAGCGATTAGAATTCATCCTTGGTGTCACAAAAACCGGCTTGGATATCGTAGATTCCAATTTTAACATAGTTTATATTGATCCGGAATGGCAAAAAGTTTATGGTAGTCCTGCGGGTAAGAAATGCTACGAATACTTTATGGGCAGAAATGAAATTTGCCCTAATTGCGGAATTATAAAGGTATTAGAGACAAAAGAGCCGCTTGTTAGTGAGGAAATTTTGGTAAAAGAGGGCAACAGGCCAATTCAAGTTACTACCATACCTTTCCAGAATGAAAAGGGCGAATGGCTTGTCGCTGAAGTCAATGTGGATATGACTCAGCGTAAGAAGATAGAAAAAACTCAGCGCTTCGCCCAATTGGGAAATCTTGTATCAAGTATGGCGCATGAAGTAAATAATCCTCTTATGATTATATCCGGAAGGGCTCAGCTTTCTCTGATGGAAGGAATGCAGACGGAGCAAATGCAAGAAGGTTTAAAAACAATTATTGACCAATGCGACAGGGCAAAGGGCATTATCCAAAGGCTTCTTCTTTTCTCCAAACCCAGCAAGGGTGAGATGGTAATAACGGATATTAATAGAGGTATCGAATTTATAGTACAACTTCTCGAACATCAATATTCCTTGGCAAATGTTGCAATTAGTAAAAAGCTGACAACTCCGCTGCCATTTGTTAAAATAGATGAGAAACAGATGCAGGAGGTATTTGTCAATCTTATAAAAAATGCGGCTGAGGCTATGCCGAACGGCGGGATTATAAATATAGAAACCTCGCATGACGAGTATGCCGTGAGAATAGATTTTACCGATACGGGTTGCGGTATGCCGGAAGAAGTTATGAAAAAGATATTCGACCCATTTTTTACGACCAAGAAAGAAGGTACGGGTTTAGGGCTTTCGGTTTGTTATGGTATTGTAAAAGCGCATGGAGGAAACCTGCGGTATACAAGCAAAATCGGCAAAGGCACAACCGCTACAATTCTTCTGCCAATAGCGAAGGAGGGCGTGAAAAGTGGCGCATAGAATTATGGTTGTTGACGACGAACCGGAAATCGTGTATTTATTGGGTGAGTTTTTGGCGCGCGAAGGCTTTGAAGCAATTAAGTGTAACGGCGGCAAACAAGCTTTGGAGATTATCAAGAGCGGCGCCCCTGTTGATTTAATTGTTTTAGACGGCAAGATGCCCGAGATCGACGGGCCAACCGTCTTAGCCGAACTGAAAAGAATGTCGTGTGCGATACCTGTCATCATGCTCACCGGTTCCATCGATTGGAACGTTCGATATAAAGAACTTCTTGGCAAGAGATGCCGGAAGGTTTTGATAAAACCTATTGATTTTAAAATTTTATTGCAGGAAATAAAAAAATTATTACCCGCGGTTTCGTAAGGCAAAAAAGGAGGAGCGATGTTTGAGAGGGTATTGGTAGCTGATGGAGACGTTGATGCCCGGGATAGATTTCACGAAATATTAACTGGATTAGCCTACAAGGTAATATGCGTTCCAAATTCCAGCGAGTTGTTAACGCGGCTTCGGATAGACAGGCCCGCCCTTATTATCCTTGATGAAAATTTGCCGACCCAAGGAGGATTGGAGGCTGTCCACGAGATTCGGAAATTCGATGTTGATATTAAAATAGTTATACTGACCGCCAATGACCCGGATATAAGCATTTCTCGTTTGAATTCATTGGGCATATCCGAGGTTTTGAAAAAAGACTTTTCTACTCACATTATGATGAAAAAAATCCTCGAACTCCTTAAAGAAAAAAAGTTTGACATAGTTAATGAGAAAAGGCAGGGAATCATCTTGATCATTGATGACGAAGATGAGATTAGAAAAATTTTAAGTGCGTTTTTGCAGAAAAAGGGATACATTATCGTTACGGCTTCTAGCGGTGAAGCGGGGTTGGACGAATTAAAGGCGCGTTCATTCGACCTTGTTTTGTGCGATGTAAGGATGCCCGGAATGGACGGCCTTGTCGTGCTCCGCAATATCAAACGGATTAACGAGTCAACAAAGGTTGTCATGCTTACGGCCCTGCAGGATAAAGATATTATAGGCGCAGCGATAAAAGAAGGCGCAAGCGATTATTTAGTAAAGCCGTTTAATTTAGGGAAACTAGATGCGGTTATAGCATCGCTTTTAATACCTTTTCCGCCTGCGAAATAAAGTTAAACAGAATATGCCGATAATAGAAAATAAAGAAGAGCTTTTAAAAAAATATAAATTAGCAGGAAAAATAAGATTTATCAGTTTTTTACTGCTTTTACTGTTTCTTTTAGCGATGAAAATTATCGGCGGATATTCTTATCTAAACGCCGCATTTATAACCCTGATCCTGGTTGAAGCGGCCCTGAACCAACCCTATGCGTTTATCGTAAAGAGGGTCAATCTCTACCGTTTTCAGTATTATCAGATGACGCTCGATATTCTGGCAATTTCATGGCTCTTGTATTATATGGGAGGGATAGAGGCCCCGCTTGTAACTATAGCTTATTACGCCGTGATCTTATGGGCCGGCGTGGTCTCTACGACGGGCGCTGTTTTATTTGCGGTCTTGGCGTCGGTGATTTCATTTTCTTCAATAGTTATTTTTGAATATTTCGGGATATTGCCGCATGTTTCGTTTTATAACTATAAAATGCCGGAAGCGCAGATGTTCAGTTTGCTTTTTGGAAATATATCGTTTTTATTCGCATTCGGTTATTTCAGCGCTCATTCTTCCGGGGTTATTAAATTTCTTGAGCGAAAAAGACAGGAAGAGTCATTGCGGTATGTGCATAAGCTTTTGGCAACAGGCCACCTTATGGGAAATACCGCTCATGATATACTAAACTGTTTTGCCGCCATAAAGGCTTATACCTATATGATATTGGATGGAGGGAAAGCAGGCCCTCAAGATGCCGAGAAATTAAAGGCGATAGACAGGATGGAGGAAAAAGGCAAAAGCCTGGTATTTCGTTTAGCCGAATTTTCTAAAAGTCCGCAAAAGGAGCTCGAACCTTTCGATATGCATCGCATTATAGAGGAGGCGCTGGATCTAACATGGCCTGTGGTGAGGTATTCTAAGATGAGCGTTGAAAAAGAATTTGGCATGAACATTCCTGATGTTATGGCCGACAAATGCCAGCTGCAGGAAGTTTTTACAGCACTTATCTTAAACTCGATGGACGCCATGTCTGACAAAGGCGTTTTAACTATAAAAACCGGCTATGACAGGGTTGGGGGAAATGTGGAAATAGTTTTTTCCGATACAGGTATCGGGATGAATCGGGAGCATTTAAAACGCGTAGGAGAACCTTTTTTTACAACTAAAGAAGCTGATAAAGGTTTTGGCTTGGGACTCGCAACTGCGTATGGGATAATAGAGCGTCATAATGGAAAGCTTGAGATTAAAAGTGAACCATATAAAGGCACGACCGTAGCTATAAGGTTACCGGTCAATCAACCCCCTGTATTTCAAAAAAAATCAAACACGCCAAACCGCTAGAATCTGCCGTTTGTAATAATCTTAACAAAAACAGCTTGTTTTTTTTATTTTTAGCTATATAATAAATACCAAGTATTTATGGAGTTGCCTTGTCGAAGACTTATATGGTATTATATGGTAAGAATTCGGTAGCTGAGCGGTTGAAAGCAAATCCGGGGAGTATACAGAAAATCTTTCTTGAAGATACGTTCGATCCCTCTGGTATCGACAAGTTGATAAAAATAAATAAAATTCCTGTCGAACATGTTTCACGGCAGGGATTGAGTAAAACAAAAAACGCTAAAGACCTTCAAGGTATTACTGCCAGGGTAAACGCGTTTGAGTATATTTCTTTTGATGAGTTGCTGGACCGGCCCAAGGAAAAGCGGCTTACACTTATATTTTTGGACAGGATAAATGATCCGCAGAATTTAGGGGTCATCATCCGGACGGCGGCTTGCTTCGGAGGATTTGCCGTTATAATTCCCAGGCACGAGGCGTGTGAAGTTACAGAAACTGTTTTACATGTGGCTTCGGGAGGCGAAAATTATGTGCCGGTATCAAAAGTGCCGAATCTTTCTGGAGCGATAATAGCGGCAAAGGCTGCAGGATATTGGATTTTGGGAACAGTTGTTACCGACGACGCCGAAGATATAAATAAAATTTCTTTGCCGTTCCCTTTAGGGGTCGTGTTAGGCTCGGAAGGAGAGGGAATCCGCTACGGCATAGAGAAACATCTTGATATAAAGGCTCGAATTCCGATGCATGGCGCGAAGCTTTCGTTCAATGTGAATATAGCGTGCGCTATATTCTGCCACGAAATATCAAAACAAAGGGAACATCAGCATGAAGCGCAAAATTAGCGGCACTTCTATCGATAAGGCGCTGGATTTTATTTGTGAAGCGGGAATGCTTAAGCAGGTAAGGCGTTCAGGATGGTCCGTATTGGGCATAAGGGACGCCGAGAGCGTTGCCGATCATAGTTTTCGATGTGTCGTAATAGGTTATATATTGGCGCATATGGAAAAAGTTTCGCCGCACAAAGTTATGCTCATGACCTTATTCAATGATATACAGGAAGCGCGTATCACAGATCTTCACAAAATGGCTCAGCGTTATATAGACGGAGAGATGACCGAAGACAGGGCGTTTTATGAGCAGATCAAATATCTGCCTAAAGACATAAAAAAAGAATTGATCGATGTTTCTAAAGAATACAGAAACCAAAGAACTAAAGAAAGTATAATATCAAGGGACGCCGATATTTTAGAATGCCTTATTCAGGCTAAAGAGTATTACACCCACGGCCACCGCGAAGCGACTAAATTCATGAAAAAGGCGCCAGGGTTTTTGAAGACAAAAAGCGCGCGCGAACTCTGGAGGCTGGCAAAAGCTAAAGATATCAATAATTGGTGGTTTAAGTTAAGCGGTTTTAAGAGATGAAGCTTATTAAGAAAAAAGTTTTTGCTGTTTAAAAATAAGATGTAAAACGGAGGTGACTGGTGATGAAAAAATTTGAAACAGTAGCAATTTATTTTTTAGTTATTACAGCAATTTTTACATCCGGCTTTACTTTAGGCGAAAACCGAGAAAAGAAAAAGAAAAAAGAGGTCGAGCAATTACAGGAACAATTTAAATGGTGGCCGACGGACGCCAAACCCGCGCCTGTCAAAGATGAGTTGCGAGGCGGGTACTGGTGGTGGCCTGTGACGCCCGGCGAGTCAAAACCATGGGGGAATAGAGGATTCATTTATGTATATAAAATAATTTTCGATTACAAAGAAGAAGAACTCCCTCCGCCGAAAGCTCAGGAAATGAGGCCGTCGCTTTTGATAAAGAAGATCGTTAAAAACGTTAAAATTTATTTTGATTATGACAAGGCTGATTTAAGGAATGACGCCGTATCCCTTTTGGATAAAGCCGTATCTACATTAAAAAAGGATCCCGAAACTTCTATTCTGGTAACCGGGAATTGCGACATACGCGGAACAGAGAAATACAACGAGAAGCTGGGCCGGAAACGCGCCGAATCAACAAAGAATTTCATGCTGTCAAAAGGTATCCCTGAAGACAGGATCAAAATAGTTAGTCGCGGCAAGCTGGATGCTATTGCGCACATAACCGACCTTGTTGGTATGCAAAAAGACAGAAACGCGCAGTTCATGATAGCAGAAGTTGAAGAGATCATGATCCCTTACCAGGGGGAGGGTGCCAATATCGAAGGACAGCCCGCAGGCGAGGGTAAGTATGTAGTCGAAGAAGAAGAAAAGGTCGAATCCGAGGTAAAGGTCGCTACGGAGGAATACACCATTCAAAAAGGGGATACGCTTTGGAAGATCGCCCAGAAAAAATGCGGAAGCGGTTACAGGTGGAAGTATCTCTACGAACTGAATAAAGGCAAAATAAAGGATCCGGATAAGTTAAAGGCCGGTCAAAAGATCCTAATTCCTATAGAATAGATGATATAGTGCGTTTCCAGACTAGATTTTTATATATAGCGCTTATTTTACTGCAGGCGATAATTTTACTTTTTGGCACCGATCTCCCCTATGCCAGAGGCCTGTCTTTATCAAAAAAGGCCCCTCCGGTCATTTCTAAAGGCGTTTGGGTTACCTGTTTCTCCGAAAAAAAGGTCCTTTATTCCAAGGAAGCCGCTCTTGAGCTTATCGAATTTTGCAAAAATTCCGGTATAAGCGAAGTCTACATACAATTATATAGAGGTGGGCAAGCCTACTATGACTCTAAGATAGTCGACAGGGCAAAGTATGAGAATATGCTGAAGGAGTCAGGAGTTGACGTGCTGGATTTTTTGCTGCAGGAGGCCCAGAAAAATAAAATAAAAGTTTTTGCGTGGGTAAACGCGCTCTCCGTGGCGCAAAACAAAAAGGCGGACATAATCGTTAAATTCGGGGATAAAGTCTTAACGCGCGACCAATACCTAAGGCCGTCCATGAAGGGCGAAAATGTAAATAAGACCGATAATTATTACCTGAGAGATAACCAGCTTTTTCTCGAACCCGGCGACCCTGCCGTGGCTGAATACACGCTCGCAATAGTCGCCGAAATAATTAGCCGATATCCTGCAATAAGCGGGATCCACCTTGATTATGCGCGCTACCCGTATCCGATACCGTTCCTTCCCGATTCCAGGTTTACAAGATATGGCTTGTCCTATGGCTACGGCGCAAGCAGCGTGACGCGATTTAAAGAAAAAACAGGAATAAACCCGCTATTCTTGCTGAATGATGAAAAAAACATTCTATTGTGGGACAGCTGGAAAAGGGAGCAGGTAACTTCACTGGTCGAAAAGATATCTAAATACTTAAAGAGCGCATCTAAAGATAAACTTCTTTCCTGCGCTGTCGTTCCGTTTCCGGAGAGGGCGTATTCTGCGGCATTTCAAGACTGGCCCGGATGGCTCGAAAAAGGCATAGTTGATTATGTTGTCCTGATGAATTACACAAAAGACAATAAATTGGCTAAGGAAACAATAAAATCCGCGTTATCGCAGAGGGGAATGGGCAAGGTATTTGTCGGCATGGGCAATTTTTTGATGAAGGACGACCCTGCCTTACTTTCAGAGCAATACAGGATAACATCCGATCTAAAACCTGACGGTATAGTCTTCTTTTCATACGATGATGTAAGCAATGACCCAACTCTGGGACGGCGTTAAATTATGCAAGCTTACGACATTGCTGTTATCGGCGGAGGCGCGGCTGGGAGTATGGCAGCGATACGAGCCTCCCAGCTCAACGCTCGCGTCATTTTAATAGAAAGAAACGAGTCTATTTGTAGAAAGATCCTCCTGACCGGCAAAGGCAGGTGCAATGTTACAAATATCGCTGATATCGACGCCTTTATTGAAAAGTTCGGCAAGCAAGGTCATTTTTTAAGGTCTGCATTTTCGGTATTCTTCAATAAAAATTTAATCTCTTTTTTTGAATCTAAAGGCCTGAAATTAAAAATAGAAAGACAGGGGCGTGTTTTTCCCATCACTAACGAGGCCAGTTCAATAGTCCGCGTTTTAAATGCGTGCTTGGCAGAAAATAAGGTTAACGTACTTTACGGTAAGCGATTACGCAATTTAACCCCCAAGAAAGATTTTTTCGAGCTTGAGCTTGAAAACAGTTTCGGAATAGATGCAAAAAAAGTTATACTGTCAACCGGTGGGGCTTCTTACAGGGCGACCGGTTCGACGGGCGATGGGTTCAAGATCGCGGCGGAGTTAGGCCATTCTATCATTCCTCCTAAGCCGGCGCTTGTACCTTTAAAAACGAAAGAGCCGTGGGTTAAGGAGTTGCAGGGCCTTTCATTAAAAAATATCCGCGTCACTTTCGAATACGGGAAAAAAAGGATGGCGTCGAATATAGGAGAGTTGATTTTTACGCATTTCGGCGTATCCGGACCATTAATCTTAGATTTAAGCGGCCAGGTTATTTGCATGATGGATGAATACGAAGAGGTGCCATTTTCCATAGATCTTAAGCCTGGCTTGGAAGTCGAACAGCTTGAAAATAGATTGCTAAAGGACTTCAAGGCTGGCGGAAACACCCAATTTAAAAATTTTATGAAAGATTTATTGCCAAATAGCTTAGTACCTGTATTTGTCCGCCTTTCCAAGGTGGATCCTTCAAAAAAAGTGAATCAAATCACACAAAAAGAAAGGATTGCGATAATGGCTCTTTTGAAATCTCTGCCGCTGACAATTGTCGGCTCATTGCCTATAGAGGAAGCCATGGTGACTGCGGGAGGGGTTTCAACAAAAGAAATCGACCCGAAAACAATGGAATCAAAGATTGTGCCGGGATTATTTTTAGCCGGCGAAATCATAGACGGCTCGGCGCCAAGCGGCGGATACAATTTACAACAAGCTTTTTCGACGGGTTATCTGGCGGGGGAGAAGGCGGCTACATGCGTAAAATAATACTGGCTTCAAGGTCAAAAGCGCGCCAAAAATTGCTGAAGCAGATCGGATTGAAGTTCCAAGTAGTAGGATCGCGCGTAAAAGAAAAAAGGATATTAAAAAAAGGATGCGGGGATTTAGTCGTAGAAAACGCCTTGATGAAAGCAAGGGATGCGGCAAAAAAAATTGATTCGGGAATTGTTATTGCTGCGGATACAGTGGTTTTGGTCGGGACCAAGATAATCGGTAAGCCAAAGGACTTAAAAGACGCCTTTAGCACTTTAAAGATACTTTCGAAAGAGCCTCAATGGGTGTATAGCGGTTTGGCGGTTATCGATATTGATAATAAAAAGACATTTACCGATTATGACAAGACAAAGGTTTACATGTACCGGTTGAGTGATGAAGATATAAAAAATTATTTCAAACAAACATCGCCCATGGACAAGGCCGGAAGTTTTGATATCCAGGGGATGGGCGGCATGTTCATTGACCGCATTGAGGGATGCTTCTATAATGTGGTAGGGTTGCCGCTGGCGAAACTTGTAAGAATATTAAAAAAAGTTAATGTAGACATTTTCAAACTGCGAATGCGGAAAGGAAAAAGAAGATGACTTCGGATAAAATTTACTATGCGCTCGGATTGCACATGCACCAGCCTCCGGAAAACTTGAAATTATTAATTGAATCCAACGAATGGGAGGCGCAGCAGATCATTCGCTGTTATGAACGGGCGGCGCGTTACGCCCATTTATATAAGGATGTCGCATATTTTCATGTAGGATTTTCAGGAATTTTACTAGAGCAGTTTACAGACAAAGATATCATAGATAAATACAGGAAATTCGTGGATATACCAAAAATGATAGAGATGTACCGGACGGCAAAAAATATAGAGATAATAGGCATGGGGTTTTATCATCCCATTTTTCCTCTTATCCCCAAAGATGACTGGAGCGAACAACTCAGGATGGGAGCTGACATAGCCGATGAATTGTTTGATCAGAGGCCTGTGGGTTTCTGGCCGTCAGAAATGGCCTTTGCGATGGAGATGATCCCTGCATTACGAGAGGCCGGTTATGAGTATGTGGTTGTCGATCATGTTCACGTGAAGCCGGTAATTGAATCGAATAAGCTTGATTATTTTAAACCGTATAAGGCTAAATACGGCTCTTCAGAGATAACCGTTATACCAAGAAATCGAGATTTATCAAACGCGCAGGAAAGCGGGCTTAACCCCTCGTGGTTCTTGAACGAAGTAAATAATAAAATCAAAGATTGTCCAAATACGGATAAGGCTCGTCTTGTTACAACATGGTCGGACGGAGAAAATGGGGGCTGGTTCAGGCAAATCGATGAAAAAGCGGGCTTCTTCGGATACTTTTTTGCGCCATTGATGGATATGGTTAAAAGTAAAGAGGCGCATATTTCACCGATAAGGATCTCGGATTATATCAAAAAGTATCCGGCGAAAGAAGAAGCTACGATACAGACAGGCGCCTGGAATGTGGGCTCAACAAGCGGTTACGACTTTAGACAGTGGAACGGTTCAGAATCCCAAAAAAGGGCGATCGATACGCTTTTTAAGGCGAGTCAAAAGTATTGGGAACTTGAGAAGAATAAAAATAAATTAGCAGAATATAAAAAATGGCAGCTTAAACGGGCCAGAAAACTTCTTCTTGATGCCGAAACAAGCTGTTACCTATTCTGGGGGGATGCTTGGATCCCGAAAATATACGATAAGCTAAACGAAGTAAATAAATTATTGCAATAGAAATTATCGCTAAACTCGCAAAGCGCATTTAATACATTTCAGGAACATACATAGCATAAAATAATATTATAATTTGCTTGTATATAGATATCATATTTGTTACTATATATTAGTAGCTTGGCAGTATAAAGAAGCTCACCTAATCATAAAAGGATAAAGGATGAGCTTATTTTTTTAGAAAAATGAAAAATGAAACATTACTTTTATTAACTGTTTCGGTTCCGGTTGTCGGGGCGTTTATTGTTCCGATTGTAGGACGCGTTTCGGAAAAGCTTAGGAATTTACTGGCACTGGCTTTCGTTTCGACGTCTTTTATTTGTTCTTTGTGCCTGATTCCTTCCGCCTTGTCCGGCAAAGTTACAAGTATCGCCATTGCCTTTCCGCTAGGGTTTAATTTTGTCCTCACAGCAGATTGCTTGGCGGTATTTATGGCGGCCGTATCTTCTTTTATAAGCTCAGTAATCGTATTGTATTCTTTTGACTACATTAGCCATTATCCGAACAGGGATGAATACTATCTGATGGTAGTATTGTTTCTTGGTTCTATGATGGGTTTGGTATTTTCAGGGAACCTGATTTTTTTATATATTTTCTGGGAACTGACAGCCATTGTCAGCTGGCGCCTGATAGGCTTTTTTAGAGAAAAGCACCATGTTCTGATGGCGGATAAAGCGTTTCTTGTTACTGTATTCGGAGCGCTTGCGATGCTTGTAGGATTTTTATTTATATATCAAAAAACTGGCTCCTTCGACCTTTTAGTGATCAAAGAGAATTTTAAGGGAGTTCCGGTTCCGGATATCGCCGTGCTGCTTATATTGGTAGGCATCCTTTCAAAGTCAGCGACCCTGCCTTTTCATACGTGGTTACCCGATGCCGGTATTGCTCCTTCGCCTGTTACAGCGCTGCTTCACGCCGCTGTTCTTGTCAAAATCGGCGTATACGTTTTTGCCAGGCTCTTTATTTCAACATTTTCGCTCGATGCCGCCTGGCATGTCTTAATCCCAATAATAGCAGCAACGAGCGCCCTTGTCTCGGCAGGAGCCGCTCTTGTAGAAACTGACATGAAGAGGGTTATAGCGTATTCGACAGTTAGTCAAATAGCCTTTATATTTCTTGGTTTTTCCGTTAACGCGGAAATAGGCATAGTCGGCAGTTTGCTATATATACTGATGCATGGCCTGGCAAAAGGCGGATTGTTTCTTTGCGCCGGCATAGTTGAACAAAACACAAAAGAACGGGATATAACGAAAATGGGCGGTCTTATTGCTACGATGCCTCTTACAGCGGTGTCATTTTTGGCATGTGTTTTTTCTGTTATGGGCGTTCCGCCCTTCGGAGGTTTCTTTAGTAAATATATGGTATTTTCAGGCGCAGTTACGAGCGGCCAAGTAGGAATTGCTGTGACGTTCTTGTTTGGCGCGGTCTTGACAATACTTTATCTTTTACGTTTGTTTAATCATATTTTCTTGGGAGAGTCGCACGGTAAAATAGCGAAGGAAGAGTCGGTCCTAATGGTGAGTTCAGTTATGATATTTGCATTAGTTTCGCTCGCGTGCGGCATTTATATTAAATATCCTTTCTTATTTGCTCAATTTGCGACCAAACAAATGCTGGGGATGTAAATATGCTGACTAATGTCTTATTATTGCCCATTACCGTACCGACAGCCGCTGCGTTGTTGATCTTGATGTTGCCGAAAAAGTTTCGTGCCGCAATCGATGCGATATCTTTATTCGGTTCATTTTTAATCCTATTGCTCTCTATACTTTTATTCAAGCGAAACCTTAGTTATTCCATGCCCGCCCTGGGCTTCGGTATAGAATTTTCACTGCGATTGTATCATTTTAGCGGTTTCATAGTTTTAGCAGCGGCCTTCTTTGTATTTTTAATAACTTTATATTCCAATGCCTTTTTACGCGAAAAAAGTTATTCGAAACAGTTCTATGTGTATTTATTATTATCCCTGGCCTTTATCAATGGCGCAGTGCTGTCTGACAATCTTGTCTCGATGCTCTTTTTCTGGGAAGGTATGCTTATTACTTTATTCGGAATGATATATATCGGAGGTAAGAGGTCATTTAAAACTGCAACGAAAGCTTTTATAATAGCCGGGGTAGGTGATCTTTGCCTTATGCTGGGTGTGGCAATCTGTTTTTATATTTCAGGGACTCTGGCTATTTCCAAACTTCATATCCCGATAAGCGGTATCGGAGGCGCAGCGTTCATATTGTTAATGATGGGTGCTATCGCGAAGGCCGGCTCTATGCCGTTTCACACCTGGATCCCCGATGCCGCTATTGACGCGCCCTTGCCTTTCATGGCGATAGTGCCGGCTTCCTTTGAAAAACTCCTGGGTATATATTTTCTATCGCGCATCTCGCTTGATATTTTTGAAATGAGCCCCGATTCTTGGGCAAGCATGACGCTGATGATAATAGGCTCAATAACGATCGTATTTGCGGTTTCTATGGCATTGATCCAAAAAAACTACAAGCGATTATTGTCCTATCACGCCATTAGCCAGGTGGGATACATGATATTAGGCATAGGAACCCTGGTTCCGGCCGGTATAGTTGGCGGTTTATTCCATATGATAAACAACGTTATGTATAAAAGCTGCCTGTTTCTTACGGGCGGTGCAGTCGAGAAACAAGCCGGAACGACCGATCTAGAAAAATTAGGTGGGTTAAAAAAATATATGCCGGTTACTTTTATATGCTATGTGATAACGGCCGCCTCAATATCCGGAGTGCCGCCCTTTAACGGCTTTTTTTCTAAAGAATTGGTGTGCGAGGGGGCCTTGGAGCGCGGTTTTATATTTTATCTTGCAGCCATCATAGGTGCATTTCTTACGGCGGCTTCATTTCTGAAGCTGGGCCATGCCGCTTTTTTAGACAAATCGAAGAACGGAAAGCTTCCGATTAAAGAGGCACCTATACGGATGCTGATCCCGATGATCGCGATAGCAGCCTTATGCGTGCTTTTCGGAGTGTGGAATAGCTTGCCGCTCAAACTGTTTATACAGCCTATTTTAGGGCAGGAAAGGCTTGGGGGCCGCGATTTTTCGGGGATGCCGCATAATTCCTTGCTAGTGGTCATTACAATAATGGTTTTGCTTGGTGCTCTTTTAAATCACCGGTATGGGGTAAAGAAGCACGGCAGTGGCTTAAAGGCAGCAGAGCATATACATCATGCACCGGTTTTATCCTATATTTTTAATAAAGCAGAGAACGGATATTTTGATCCGTATAATATCGGTCTAAATATTTCATATGGATTTTCTAAGGTAGCGTTTCTTTTTGATAGGGCCATTGATTGGGTATACAATGTTTTTATAATAAAAGTGTCGAAAGTTTTTACTGCTGCTGCGCGAAGCTTGAACGACGGCAGTTATAAATCATACATAATTTGGTCTCTTTTAGCTACCGGCGCAGTTGTTATATTTTTAATTAAATCAATGATAGGAGCCTAAAACGTGCCGTCTTTACTAGTCCTTATACCACTTTTCGGCATAATACTTTTGAATTTACCGTTCAGAAGATTAAACGAAAAATACGTTTTTTGGTTTGCCGTGTTTCTTCTTTCAGTGCAAATATTGTTTACAATTTCGCATCACTCGCTATTTTGGCAGCAGGGGATGGGGTATATCGATTCGTTTTTCAAAGTAGATTTCGCTATAGATAGCCTTAGCTTCATAATGCTGCTATGTATAGCCATTGTTTCCATGGTAAGCCTCTCCGTTTCCCGATATACCATTCCGGACCCAAGAGAAAGATTTAAATTTATAAATCTTTTAATGATCGCGGCAATTGGTATGAATGGCATAGTGATTACAAAAGATCTATTCTCATTGTATGTTTTTCTTGAAATAACAGCGTTGTCATCGGTAGTGCTTATAGCTTTTCAAAAAGACATGAATGCGCTGGAAGGGGCCTTTAAATACCTGATACTTTCTTCTATTGCCACTATTATGATGCTTTTTTCTATAGCCCTGATATTGCTTGTCTCTCCCGGGACATCTTTTGCGGTCATAGCGGCAGCGCTTAAAGAGTCGCCCAATAGCGCCGTAATTATTTTCGCAATGGGTATTTTTATATGCGGCCTTTTTATAAAAGGCGGATTAGTTCCTTTTCACGGATGGCTTCCAGATGCGTATACGGCTGCGCCGTCAGCCGTATCTATATTATTGGCTGGTATTGTAACAAAGGTATGCGGCATCTATACAGCTATCAGAGTTATCGCATTCGTATTCGGTTTTAACGAAGTTATTAAAAGCTTGTTTATGTTTATAGGCCTTTTTTCAATATTGATAGGGGCATTGGCCGCGCTCGGCCAGAAAGATCTTAAAAGGCTACTTGCATATTCAAGTATTAGCCAGGTCGGATATATAATATTGGGCTTCGGGACAGGTACAGCCCTTGGCATGGCCGGAGCCGTATTCCATATTTTTAACCACGCTGTTTTCAAGTCGCTCTTATTTGTGAATGCCGCAGCCGTAGAGAAAAGAATAGGCTCAAGCGATCTGGATAGGATGGGCGGCTTGTCATACAGGATGCCCATCACGGGTTCAACCTCGGTTATCGGCGTGCTTTCGACTTGTGGTATACCCCCGCTTGCGGGGTTTTGGAGCAAGCTCGTGATAATCATAGCGCTATGGCAATCCGGTCATTATATGTACGGAACCATTGCGGTATTGGCCAGCATTCTTACACTGGCGTATCTATTGTTGATGCAGAGAAAAGCGTTTTTCGGGAAATTGCCGAAAGAATTGGAGAATCTAAAGGATTTAAAGGAGGTCGGTCCGGAATTCACGTTGCCGTCTATAATTTTGGCGATGATAACCATTAGTGTAGGTGTGTTTTTCCCTTTTGTGTTCGATAAATTCGTAGTACCGATTAAAAGTATCTTTATGCAATAAGAGGCTATGATGACAATAAATATAATTCTTTTAATTGCCATGACCATTGCCACGCTTTGGACTGTAATGGGGAGAAGCCTGTTGAAAGCGACATTGGGACTCGCCGTAACCAGTGTTGTTATTTCAGTGCTTATGTTCAGGCTAGACTCGCCGATGGCTGCTGTTTTTGAATTATCGGTTTGTGCGGGGCTGATAACTATTATATTTGTCAGTGCGATAAGCCTCGTGAAGCCCCTGACACATAAGGAAGCGATAGTTGTCTCGAAAGATCGGATGAAACGATTCCGATATCTGCCCTTGCTGGTTATTTTGTTCGGAGTGATCGCCGGATTTTTTGGGATACCGAACGATTTTAAGCCGATTTATGTTGCGCTTGCAAATGACGTGCGTACCGTATTGTGGAGCTTGCGGCAATTCGACATGTTCGGGCAGATAGTAATAATTATAGCAGGCGCTCTTGGGGTTGTGGTACTTTTCAGGGAAAAGGAGAAAAGATGAGCCCTGACACATGGCATATCCTTTCGGTGTTTGTTGCTTTTGTTGCGGTACTTTTCGTATGCGGCATTTACAGTATACTTGTAACGCGGAATCTTCTTCGGACCGTAATAGGCATAGAGATCCTGATAAAAGGCGTTACGCTGCTTTTAATAGTAGTTGGCTATATTACTAATCAGACAGGGTTAACGCAAAGCCTTGTTATAACTATTATAGTTATCGAAGTTGTTGTTATGGTTATAGCGGGTGGTATCGCGCTTAGCATGTTCAGGAATATAGATTCAATAGATACAAGAAACTTGACTAAATTGAAGGGGTAATTGGTATATGGGTAAAATATTGCTTACTCCGGTGGTTGCATTTACAGTGATTTATATAACAATGACACTGTTTTCGAATTTGATGGCCAGGCTTTCGTTTAAAAAAGGAAAACGGGCAGAGGGCACGGAAAAAGCGTACGCATGCGGCGAAGACACGCAAACTAATTTAGTACAGCCGGACTATAGCCAGTTTTTTCCGTTTGCGTTCTTTTTCAGCATATTGCACGTTGTCGCATTAATGATAGCGACTGTGCCTATTAAGACCATGGGCTCGGTCTACATAGCGCTTGTTTACATATTAGGCGCGATGGTCGCCCTGTCAATTTTATTCCGGAGGTAGCGTTTATGGGGTTGATTCACAAGGTTGTTAATTGGGCAAGAATAAAGTCTCCGTGGATATTGCATTTTAATACAGGCGCCTGCAACGCCTGCGATATCGAGATTATTGCCGCCTTAACTCCGCGTTATGACATGGAGCGTTTCGGTGTGCTTTTGAAGGGGACGCCGAGGCACGCTGATGTGCTTGTCTGCTCCGGTCCTGTCACAAAACAGGTAAAGTGCAGACTGCAAAGGATCTACGAACAAATGCCTGAACCAAAGTTTGTAGTTGCGGTTGGGAGCTGTTCTTGTTCGGGAGGGGTTTTTCAAGGGTGCTACAATGTCGAATCAGGTATAGATAAGGTTATACCTGTGTCTGTCTATATACCGGGATGCCCAGCGAGCCCGACAGCAATAATCCACGGCGTGACAAAATTGCTGAAGAGTTTAGAGGAAAAAAAAGGAAATGACTAAAGAAGAAGATGTCCAGAATGAACTGGTGAAAAAATTTGATTTTCTTAAAGATAAAGTAAAAATACAGCGCTCGCGCAGGATATTTGCCGATGTCGCGGCCCAGGATTTGCGATCCGTTCTCGATCATATGATAAAAAACATGGGATTTTCTTTTCTTTGCACGATAACCGGCCTTGACGAAGGTAGTGTTTTTGGCGTTGTATATCATTTAAGCACAAAGGACGGAATGATCCTGAACCTGAAAATACGCATTCCAAAGGATAAACCGACTCTCGAGACAATAACTGAGTATTTTCCTAGCGCCGAGGCGTACGAGCGAGAACTAATGGATTTATTTGGAATGCAGGTCGAAGGTCTTCCTAAGGGGTCTCGATACCCGCTGCCGGATGATTGGCCCGCAGGAGAATTCCCGCTCAGGAAGGGCTGGAAGTCTAAAACTTCAAAGCAAGAAGGGGGAATTTAATATGCACAAATTCACTGTACCCATAGGTCCTCAACACCCAGCCTTAAAAGAGCCCGAGAGTTTTAACGTGCTCTTGAGCGGCGAGAGAATAATGAAATTCAGCGCGCGGCTCGGATATAATCACCGTGGAATAGAAAAGGCGTGTGAAGAAAGAACGTACATACAAAATGTTTATTTAACCGAGCGCGTATGCGGGATTTGTTCTCATGCGCATTCGTCTTGTTTTGTGCAGGCCGTAGAAGAGATAGCGGGGCTGGAGATCCCTAGGAGGGCGAACTATATACGCACGCTTGTGGGTGAGTTAGAAAGGATACACAGTCATCTTCTTTGGCTCGGGGTTGCCGGCCATGAAGTCGGATTTGACACTTTGCTCATGTATGCGTGGCGCGACCGTGAGATAGTCATGGATATCCTGGCTAAACTTACAGGGAACAGGGTGAATTACGGCATTAACACTATCGGAGGCGTAAGACGCGATATTAATACTGACCAGATAAAAGATGTGAGTAAAGCTGTAAAAAAGCTTAAAGAAAGAACAGAATACTATGTGCGGGTCGCAAAAGAAGAAGTAACCCTTATTAAACGGCTATCGGGCGTCGGGGTGTTACTACCTAAAGACGTTCTTAAATTAGGGGCGGTCGGACCTACAGCGCGCGCTTCAGGCATTGAACGCGATACCAGAAAAGACGATCCTTATGGGGCTTATGGTGAATTAGATTTTAGGGTTATCACGGACGATCATAATGATGTATACGGACGAACATTAGTGCGTCTTGGCGAGTTATTGGAATCTTATAAAATGATATCGCAAATTTTAGAAAATATTCCGGAGGGCCCTATTACTGTTAAGGCGCCTCGCAAGATACCCGCAGGCGAAGCTGTGAGCCGCTATGAAGCGCCTCGGGGTGAAAATGTTCATTATGTTAAATCTAACGGCACGGATAAACCTGAGAGGGTAAAGATACGCGCCCCAACCCTTGCCAACATACAGACAGTAGCCAAAATGCTGGAAGATAGAAATTTGGCGGACTTGCCTATCGTCATCGCGGCGATAGACCCATGCTTCTCTTGCACCGACAGATTGACATTGGTAAAGGACGTCGGGCATGGAAAAGGGAGAAAAATGCGATGGGAAGACCTGCATTCGCACAGCATTCAGTGGTATAAAGCGCGCGGGATCGATTTTTCCGATCTCAATAAAAAAATGGAAAAATTGTTAAAATGATAGGATCGCTATTAAGCATTTTCATATTTCCCGGTTTTCTTTTTTTGATGGTATTCGGCTTATCAGCCGAATTTATCGACCGAAAACTCTACGCTCGATTGCAGAACAGGGTCGGCCCTCCGTGGTTCCAACCGGTCGCTGACCTGATCAAGCTTTTTAGCAAGGAAGATATTATACCGGAAGAAGCCAACCCAGCGATGTTTAAGGCTATGCCTATATTAGCCCTTACAGCTACCATTACATCGTTTTTTTATATTCCTACATGGAGAAATGAAGCGCTGTATCACTTTAACGGCGACCTTATTATCGTGCTTTATCTTTTGACTCTTCCCACGCTTTCATATTTCCTGGGTGGGTGGTACTCTACTTCACTTTTTTCAAAAATAGGAGCGGTACGCACGCTGACGCAATTATTCGCTTATGAAGTCCCGCTATTAATGAGCATTTTGGCTCCGGCCCTTTTGGCCGATACGTGGTCGCTGACAGAGATGGCTGTCTTTTATAGCGCGCATCCATGGTATTGGTTATTTAATATTTTGGGTTTCTTCGTAGCATTAATAACGCTTCTGGGGAAACTTGAGAAGGTCCCGTTTGACATACCCGAAGCGGAAACAGAAATAGTCGCAGGCACGTTTACAGAATATAGCGGGAGGCTCTTGGGGCTGTTTAGGTTAAGCATGGATATAGAACTTATTGTAGGCGCTTCGCTTCTGGCCGCGGTGTATATGCCTTTCGGGCTGGCAATTTCTCCGATATTTGCCTTCATTTTATTTTTAATAAAAGTTCTCTCTATTGTTGCGATGGTATCTGTTTTACGTACAGTATTCGCGCGGCTACGAATAGACCAGATGGTAAATTTCTGCTGGCGATACCTCGCGCCATTCTCATTTTTGCAAATTCTGATAATTCTAGCACTGAAAGGATTTCTCGTAAGATGATAAGACCGGCTAAGATGATCAGGCAAGTCCTCTCGTCCCTTTTTAAAAAACCGGCTACAAACCTCTATCCGTTCAATAAATTCGAAATGCCGGATAAATTCAGGGGAAAAATAGTGTTCGATCCCGAACTTTGCGTCGGCTGTAAACTTTGCATGAAGGATTGTCCGGCCGGGGCCATCAATATTAAGAAGGTAGGCGAGAAGAAATTCGAAGCCGAATTTGACCTTGGCAAATGCGTTTATTGCGCGCAGTGCACGGAAACCTGTTTTAAAAAAGCTTTAAAATTTACAGGCGAATTTGAACTTGCCTCATTAGACAGGGAAAAATTGAAAATAACTTTTAATGCCAAACCTGACGACACTGCTTCAAAATAGGCTAGAGAATGCTAAAAAAATAGCGGTCCTGGCAATAGGTTCGGAACTGAGAGGGGACGATTACGCAGGTATAGCCGTAGCCAAGGCCCTTGAAAAAAAGCTTAAAAAAAAGCGAACCAGACCTCAAATAAAAACGTTTATCGGATCTACGGCGCCTGAGAATCTTACCGGTGAAGTAAAGAAATTTAAACCGTCTCATTTATTAATAATAGACGCCGCCGAGACCGGAGAAAAATCCGGAACTGTTATTTTATTAAAACCCGAAGACATAAATGAACTTGCGATGTTTTCTACGCATAAGATCCCGATTAATGTTCTAGTCAGATATTTAAGCGGATCCTTGAAGTGCAAAACAATTATTATAGGGATCCAGCCGGCATCGATCAAATTTGGTAAAACTTCTTCAAGGGTTGTGATGAAATCTGCAGAAGGAGTAGCTCAAGCAATATATCTTGCAAGCGCTGGTATTAAATAAAAAAAGCGGTAAGGCTGGTTAATCTTTTGAAACAGTATAAAATAATTTATGAAGATGAGGCAGTAATAGTTGTAGATAAACCCTCCGGTATGCTTGTTATTCCTACTCCCAAGATGGAAACTAATACGTTGACAGCATTGCTTAATAGGGAACTAGACCTGCGCAGCGTAGAAGTAAATGCCTACCCATGTCACAGGCTTGACAGGGAGACTTCAGGCTTAATAGTTTACGCAAAGGGCAAGCATTTTCAGGGTATTATTATGGATGAATTTAAAAAAAGGCAGGTTAAAAAGCTGTATATAGCCTTTGTTCACGGTAAATTGCCAAAAAATTTTGATGAACTAAAAAGCGAAATTTATAATAGAAATAAAAGAAGGGGAGAGGTCGCTATTACGAAATACAAAGTTACCGGCCGAAGGAAAAATTTTACCATAGCAGAAGTTGAACCGGTTACGGGAAGGACTAACCAGATAAGGATACAATTTAAAGAACTTGGCCACCCGCTTGTAGGCGAAAGCGTTTATGCGTTCCGCAAAGATTTCAGCTTGAAATTCAAAAGGGCCGCCTTGCACGCGAAGCGTATCGAATTTATCCATCCCGTAACGAAGAAATTATTAACATTCGACTCGCCCATGGCCGACGACATGAATGATTTTCTCAAAAAACACCCGGTTTAAAATATGAATATTAAAAACAGATTTAAAAGATGGTTCAGACTGCGGTTTGCGGTTACATATCCTTTTATAGTCTTCTTAGCGTTTTTTTGCAATTCCGATAGCAGGTCTGTCATAAATGCGATATGGCTTATTATTGCCGGCTTCTTTATTCGCATTTGGGCAAACGGATACGCGATAAAGCTAGAAAAACTAACCACGTCCGGCCCTTACGCCTTTGTGAGGCACCCGCTATATTTAGGAACAATGCTTATAATATGCGGTTTTATTGTTATGCTGAGGGCTTATTATGTGGGCATATTGTTCATTGCGATAATTGTCGCTGTATATTACCGAACTATAAAGAATGAAGAGGGAATGCTTGAAAAAAAATTTAAAGATTTATATATTGATTACCGAAAAAGGGTTCCGGCAATAGTTCCCACTATTTTTCCTTACCGGCTTGGTGAAAAGTGGTCTTTCAGCCTTAGGCGTTTAATTAAAAGCAAGGAGTACAAACCGTTCATTTGGGTGGTAATTATTATAATCGCGTTTCATTTAAAGTATACGCTTATCATAAAACATGAAAAAATCGGCGCAAAGGCATTGGCATTAATTATCGTAGCGTTATCTTTGGGCCTGTTGGATCTATTCGGCGAGCTTATGAAGCTTATTTATAAAAAGAAAGCCAAGCAATGATAGATACGGTAGGTTTTAAGCAAAAACAAAACGAGAATTCTAAAACTAACGGCAATCGAAAGCAGCAGCTCCTTGATTTTGATTATGTAAACTGCGGGACGGAAGATCTTTTTAAAAAATTTAAAACCTCCTTAAAAGGACTTTCCGACAAAGAGGTAAAACTGCGCCTTGAGGAATATGGTTATAACGAACCCGCCAAAAAAAAGAAAAGAACCATTCTCTTTCAGATAGCTTCAAAATTTATAAACCCGCTTGTAATAGTTCTTCTGATAATAGCCGGTTTCTCGCTCTTCTTCGGCGAAAGGATGAGCGCGTTATTAATTATATTGATGGCTATGATGAGCGTTTTTCTTTCTTTTTTACAAGAACATCGCGCAGGCAAAGAGGCCGAGAAGCTCAGTGAAATGGTGCGCGCCACCGCTACCGTTTATAGAAACGGCAGGCCTAAAGAGGTTAAAATAAAAGAAATCGTTCCCGGAGATATAGTGGATTTATTCGCGGGTGATATGATACCGGCTGATTTGCGCCTAATTTCATGTAAAGACCTCTTTGTGAACCAGGCATCCCTGACCGGCGAATCATTTCCTATAGAAAAAAGCTCTGACGCTATAAAGCCTAACACTAACGCAGTGACTGATTTGACCAACATTGCGTTCATGGGCTCAAGCGTAGTGAGCGGAACAGGTTTAGGGGTCGTTATAAAAACAGGTCTTTCAACTCAATTCGGAGAGCTTTCGCGCAAGCTTGCCAGCATCGTTGTGGAGACGAGTTTTGATAAGGGCATAAGCAAGTTTACCTGGCTCATGATCCGATTCATGCTAGTTTTAGTGATAGCGATCTTTTCTATAAATGCCCTATCAAAAGGCAACCCTCTTCAGGCGCTTCTTTTTTCGCTAGCGGTAGCGGTGGGCCTTACCCCTGAAATGCTGCCCATGTTAGTTGCCATAAATCTCTCGAAGGGCGCAATAGCAATGTCAAAAAAAGATGTTATAGTAAAACGTTTAAATTCGATACAAAACTTTGGCGCCATGGACGTGTTATGCACCGATAAAACCGGCACGCTGACTTTAGATAGAATCGTTTTGGAAAAACATTGCGATGTAGTAAGAAACGAGAGCGATGATGTGTTAAGATTCGCTTACATAAACAGTTTTTACCAGACGGGGTTAAAAAATATTTTAGATCGTGCTGTCTTAAAATATGAAAAGTTAGTCGTAAATGCCTACAAAAAAATCGACGAAGTCCCCTTTGATTTTTCTCGAAAAATAATGTCGGTAGTGATTGAAGCGGACGGCAGGCACAGAATTATCACTAAAGGCGCCCCAGAGGAGATTTTTAAAAGATGCTCGCAGTATGAGTTAGACGGCGATATCCTCGACATGGAGCAATTGATACTCATGGACTTAAAAACAGAATATGATAACTTAAGTTCGGAAGGGTTTAGAGTGCTGGCCGTTGCATATAAAGATTTTGATAATAAAAAAGAGGTCTATTCAAAAGAAGACGAACAACAGTTGACACTCAAGGGCTACATCGCGTTTCTCGATCCGCCAAAACCAACCGCAAAAAAGACGATAGAGGTTTTAAAAAGTTTGGGCATAGAATTCAAAGTTTTAACGGGGGATAATGAGCTTGTAACAAAGAAAATATGCAGTGAAGTGGGCCTTGACGTGAAGGGATTGCTTACCGGGGATCGTGTCGAGGGCTCAAACGATTCGGAACTTAAAGAATTGGTAAAAACAACTAATGTTTTTGCCAGGCTGTCTCCGCTACAGAAGGAAAGGGTGATCCATGCCTTGCACGAAAATAAACATATCGTCGGCTATTTGGGAGACGGCATCAATGACGCGCCCGCCTTAAAGGCTTCCGATGTCGGTATTTCCGTAAATAACGCCGTGGATATAGCTAAAGAATCCGCTGATATAATTCTTTTGAAAAAAAGCTTAATGGTGCTTGAAGATGGTGTGTTGGAAGGCAGAAAAACTTTCGGGAATATCCTTAAATATATAAAAATGGGGTCAAGCTCGAATTTGGGTAATATGATCAGCATGACCGGCGCAAGTTTATTCCTTCCGTTTTTACCGATGCTGCCCATACAGATACTTTTAAATAATTTTCTGTATGACCTGTCTCAGGCAGCCATTCCTACGGATGGGGTGGATAATGAGTACCTTGCGAGGTCCAGGCCCTGGAACATGGGGTATATAAAAAAGTTTATGCTCTTTATAGGGCCGATTAGCTCAATATTTGACTTCATAACATTCGGGGTGTTATTGTTTATATTTCATGCGTCGCAGCCGCTTTTTAATACAGGCTGGTTCCTGGAATCTCTCTGTACCCAGACCTTAGTTATCCATGTAATTCGCACAGGGAAGAAGCCTTTCATTGAAAGCAGGCCGAGCCAGTTCTTAATATTTACGTCTATCTATATCGTTACAATCGCGCTTTTTATGCCTTTTATCCCCCTGGGAAGGCATTTTGGCTTTGTTACTCCACCACCCTCGTTCTTCTTGGCACTTTTTGTCATAGTTGCGTTTTATTTATTTATGGTAGAGTTTGTAAAACGATGGTTTATAAAAAGATACGGGTATGAATAGTTCATGGGTAAAGTAAGCGTAGTTAAGATAGGGAAGAGTATAAAAAACAGCTTAAGCAGCTGTATCAATCTTATAGGTGGAATAAAAAGATACGTTAATTCATCCGATAAGGTATTATTAAAACCAAACCTGAACGGCAGCGAATGCTGCACGAATATAAAATTGACTGGATCGCTTATACAGCTATTAATCGATAATGGCAAAAAGAATATTTTTATCGCAGAATCGACGTTTGGCAATAAAGACATTACGCAAAAATACTTTCAAGAGACCGGGTACTCGACTTGGCCAAAAAATACAACATTGAGCTGGTTAATCTGAATAGTTCCGAATGGATAGAGGCTGAAGTAAAGAACCCAATGATACTAAATAAGATCAAAATAGCAAAGGAAGTATTCTCGGCCGACAAAATCATTAACTTGCCGGTTATGAAAGTTCACTACGCGACAGGCGTAACCCTGGCGCTTAAAAACGTAAAGGGATTTTTATCTTGCGAGGAAAAAGTCCACTTTCATGAAGTCGGGCTTGATAAGGCGATAGTCGATTTGAATAGCGTGATCAAAATAGATTTAAATATAATAGATTGCATTTCATGCATGGAGACTATGGGGCCCAGGGGCGGAGACGTTGTAGAGCTAGGTCTTCTTATGGCAGGAGGGGATACCGCAGAGATTGATTATATCGGCATGAAAATCATGGGTTACAGCCTGGATGAGGTCAAACACCTGAAATATTACATTGAGCGAAACGGCACGGTCTTAGAAGATATAGAAGTATGCGGAGAAAAGCTATTAGACGTTACTCGCCCTTTTAAAAAAGTTAGTATAAAAAGTATCGTGCCGAAAAAGATTTCTCTGCATAACAAAAACGCCTGCAGTTCGTGCATGAATGCCCTATTATTATCATGCAGCTTTATTGAAACAGAGGTTAAAGACGATGTCCACATTTATTTAGGCGCGCTATTTGATAATAAAGATATAAGTAACGGCCTTAAAATTGCTTTCGGGAATTGCTGCAAAATTAGAAATCCTGATGTAAAAATCAAGGGATGTCCGCCGTATCCTTTTGAACTAAAAAAGGCATTGTCATAGTAACCCATGAAGAATGAGACCATAATTCTCAAGTGCGATAAAGATGATTTTAAGGATATATGCGAAATTATAAACGATGCCGCTAGTGCATACAAAGGTGTTATTCCGGCAGATTGCTGGAGAGAGCCTTATATGCCAGAAAGCAAATTAGCCGATGAAATACGGAAAGGTGTAATTTTCTATGGATACAAAGAAGACGGGGATCTGGTCGGCGTGATGGGTATTCAAGATGTCCAAGACGTAACCCTTATCCGGCACGCTTATGTCAAGACTATCAAAAGGAATAAGGGGGTCGGCGGAAAACTATTATCATTCCTTTGCGTGCAAACAGGCCGTCCTATTTTGATAGGCACCTGGGAAGACGCATCATGGGCTGTCAGATTCTACGAAAAACACGGATTTCAAGCAGTATCAAAATCAGAAAAAGACCGCTTGCTCAAGAAATACTGGTCTATTCCGGAGCGTCAAATACAAACATCCGTAGTCTTGGTTGATAAGAAATGGTTCAGCATTAATTATAAGAAGGCAATATGAAAATCTCGGTCATATTTGGTCATCCGCGAAAGGGAAGCTTTAATCACGCAATTGCCAAGACAGCCGTTTCTGCGTTGAAAAATAACGGTTATGAAGTCATTTTTCACGATCTATATAAAGAAAAGTTCGATCCTATTGTTACCTGCGGCGAAATTGCCAAAAATTCCAGATCAAATCCGGTTATCAAAAGGTATCGCAATGAGATCTCCCGCGCGGACGGTATTGTCGTAATTCATCCGAATTGGTGGGGGCAGCCTCCGGCTGTCCTTAAAGGGTGGCTCGATCGCGTCATGTGCGCGGGTGTCGCATATAATTTTAAGGAAGGCGACAAGGGAGAG
Organism: Candidatus Aquitaenariimonas noxiae; assembly: GCA_002780005.1. GTDB lineage: Bacteria > Omnitrophota > Gorgyraeia > Aquitaenariimonadales > Aquitaenariimonadaceae > Aquitaenariimonas > Aquitaenariimonas noxiae. The sequence continues at coordinate 27,037 of PEWV01000053.1, forward strand.
GGTGTGCCGATAGGATTGCTGAAAGCCAGGGTCGGGCTGGTATTCAATACTTCAGACACCCGCCCGCTTCGGGAAAAGGAAGTTTTCGGCGATCCACTGGAAACTATTTGGAAAAATTGCATTTTCGGGCTGTGCGGCGTAAAAATTTTTTACAGAAAGATATATAGCATAGTAGTGACGAGCACTTTGACGCAAAGAAAAGATTGGCTGGAAGATGTCCGAAAAACCGTAAATAAGTACTTTCCGTAAAATAAGGGCATTGCTCATGTACAAGCATTTTTTTATTGCCTTGAGACCGAAGCATTGGATCAAAAACCTCTTTATTTTCCTGCCGTTGATTTTTGGTAAAAAATTATTTGTTTACCCGACCGTCCTGCGATCCATAGCCGCGTTTTGTCTTTTTTTCCTGGCGGCGAGCGGTTCTTATTTGATAAACGATATCATCGACTCAGAAAGAGACAGGTTGCATCCAACTAAACGCTCAAGGCCAATAGCTTCCGGGAAACTGAATGTGAGGCAAGGCCTTATTGTCGCATTATTATTGCAGGTTTTTGCAATCCTGGTATCTTTTATTTTCAGTGTTCCGTTCGGATGCATCATAGCCGCGTATATTCTGTTTAACTTTATTTACTCAAAAGTTTTAAAGGATGTGGTCATTGTTGACGTTTTTTGTATCGCCGGTTTTTTTATCCTGCGTATTATGGCAGGAAGCGTTGCCGGCAATATGGCAATGTCTTATTGGATCATAGTTATGACGGTCCTCTTGGCGCTATTTTTGGGATTCAATAAAAGGCGCCAAGAGTTGAACTTGTATGGGGAGGCGGCATTCGGTTACCGCGCCGTGCTTAAAAAATACAGCCGGAATTTTATTGACCGGATGATAATGATAGTAACATCTTTAATACTGCTGGCATATATACTTTATACGATAGACGGGAGGACGGTCAGGGAGCTAGGGACTTGTAATCTTGTTTTTACCATACCGTTCGTTTATTACGGAATATTTCGTTACCTTTACTTGATTCACAAAGTTCAAAAGGACGGCGACCCAGTTCAGATGCTATTAGGCGACCGAATGATGCGGGTAGATCTTGCGTTATGGATAAGCGCTTGCATTTGGGTAATTTATTTTGGCTCACAAAAAAGATGGCCGAATTGAAAGTTTTAATCTCAGGAGGCTCTGGATTTTTAGGGATAAATTTAGTGAGGTATCTTGTTTCTAAGGGCATACAAGATATCATTGTTTTAGATATTGCCGATTTTGATTCTGCCGAGAAAGAAAAAATCAGCTTTGTAAAAGGGGATATAAGGGACAAGGCTGTAATTGCGCAAGTTACCATGGGGGTCGATCTTGTTATTCACGCCGCCGCCGCACTTCCTCTATACAAAAAGAAAGAAATATACTCTACGAATGTAGAAGGTACCAAAAATCTGCTGGAAGGTGCGTTCCGGAACGGAGTCGACAGATTTATTCACATATCTAGCACGGCCGTTTACGGCATTCCCGAGCATCATCCGTTATATGAAACCGATAAATTGAGCGGAGTGGGCGATTACGAAAAATCGAAAATAATGGCCGAAGCGCTTTGTGAAAACTATAGAAAAAAAGGAATGTGCGTATCGATACTAAGGCCTAAATCTTTTATCGGTCCCGAACGGCTAGGGGTGTTTTCCTTGCTCTATGAGTGGGCGAAGGACGGCAGAGGGTTTCCGGTTATAGGAAATGGGAGCAATCGATATCAACTTTTGGACGTCGAAGACCTCTGCGAGGCTATTTTTTTATGCGCTACAAAAGATAAGCGGTTGGCCGGCGATATTTTTAATATAGGGGCAGGAGAATTCGGTACTATCAGGGAGGATTGGCAGGCCGTTCTTGATGCGGCCGGACACGGCAAGAAGATCATATCTTTTCCCGCCGCCCCCTCTCTAATTGTGTTAAGAATATTCGACTTTCTGCGGATCTCGCCGCTATATAAATGGATATATGAAACGGTAAATAAAGATTCTTTCGTGTCGATCGAAAAGGCAGAAACTCAACTAGGTTTTTCTCCAAGGTATTCTAATAAGCAGGCCCTGATAAGAAATTATCGGTGGTACCTGGAAAATTTTAATCGTTTCAACGGCAAATTGGGTATTTCGCATAACGTGCCATGGAATCAGAGTGTTCTGAAAGTGCTAAAAGTATTTTTTTAAAAAAATCTATTAAAACCATATGCAGAGATCGAAAACATTTAAAAACAGATTTTACAATATTATGCACAGTGAAAGGTTTTATTATTGGGTCGCAGCGGGAATCGTGTGTGCAAGTATCGGAATTCGCTTAATCGGCCTTAACAGGGGGATGTGGTTAGATGAGTACAGCTCTTTAAAGGTAGTGTTGAGCCAGGATTTTATCGGACAGCTACGCGCCTATGATCATCCGCCCCTCTATTATATTTTACTGAGACTATGGCATTTTATCTGCGGGAGTGAGGAATTTTTAAGATTGCTTTCCGTTATTTTTGGGATCTGCACAGTAATTGCAATAATGAAATGGATGAAATCATACTCAAAACTCAGCAGCCTTCTTTCGGGGATTTTGTGCGCCGTGTTGCCTATTATGACAAGATATTCCCAGGAGATCAGGGACTATTCATTGCTATTGTTTGCTACGGCACTTTCATTCTTATTTGCTTCTCAAGTAATAAATAATCCGGGAAAGCGGCTGGGATATATAGGTCTGGCATTTGCCTTGTTTATAGCTGTTGCAACACACTTGATCGGCGTAATGCTTATAACCACTGTAGTTCTATACATATTGACATCACGGTTGATCACAGAAAAAAAACAAATAAAAAATATTTTGCTGGCTATCCTGCTTCCGATAAGCGCTTTTATTGTGCTTTATTTCTTCTTTTTTACAAATATTAAAAAAGATCCCAATGATTGGTGGATCCCTGCATTTTCTTTTCATTCGGATTCGTATAATTCGGTTTCATATGTAGCTCAATGTGCATTCGAAATCGATCATATGCGCATCTGGATGCATGTTTGTGCGTGTGCTTGGGCATTGCCCTTTTGCATTAAAACCATTTCCAAAATTATTATCTGTGAATTAGTTGTTAGTTCGCTTATTTTTGGCGACTGGAAACGCAGCTTCCCTTTATTTATTGCCGCAGTATCCTATTGGGTGCAATTAGCGATATATTCTATAGCGGTAGTCCCTATTTTCTTTGACAGAACGGCTCTTCCAGGAATGGTTCCTTTTATAGGTTTTTTAGGGTTGTATGTCGCAACTTTTAGAATTAAAAGGCTCAAAACGCTATTTGTGACTTTGTTTCTATTGTTATGCGTAATTTTCGCTATGAGCGGGATCGTTAATGATGCAGGGAGGCCTTACGAGCAATGGGGCGAGATGATCCGGTTATTAAAGGCATCATCGAAGCCTAAAGATATTATTTTATTTTTTCCACATTATACCGAAATGCCCGTAAAGTACCATCTTGATTTGTCTAATAAGACAGTGATCTCCATTAGGGCGAAGTCCGGCATAGACGAAATTAAAAAAACTATCAGTGAACAAATTTTAGCCCGCGAACAAGAAACGGACCGGCTTGCCGTATTCCTCGTGGTGCGCAAGGACTATAATTTACAAAAGAACTTTAAAACCTATTCCGATCTAAACGCGTATCTTAAGTCCGAATTCGGTCAACCTGCGTTTTTTAAAGAATTCGATGGCTTGACATTGATAAAATATGAAGCATATAAAAAAGAAGGGGCTGAAGAGTAATGAAAAAATCCGGCAATTTTATAAATATTTTGGTCCTGCTGGCAGTTTCAATAGTTTTTCTTATCGCAGGTAACGGTATTCTTCACCTCACAGATCCGGATGAAGTATTTTACGCTGAGACCGCTAAAGAAATGATTCATCAAAAAACTTGGCTGGTTCCGTATTTGTTCGGAGAACCTCAATTTGAAAAACCTATTTTGACGTTCTGGTTGATGCGAATCGGTTATATCATATTCGGGATTTCAAGTTTTAGCGCTCGCCTTTTTCCGGCACTTTTCGCGATAGTAGGCGCATTTGCTACATATTTTCTTTCAATCGTTGCATATAATGACAAAAAGAAGGCATTTATTAGCTTCCTTATCCTGATTTCTTCCGGGTTGTATATCGGGCTTGCGCGAGCAGTGATGACCGATATGATCTTTGCAGTATTCATTTCATTGTCATTAGTATCGTTTTTTTACGGTTACACAGACATAAAAAAGAAATCCTTAGGCATTAATTTGTTTTTTCTCTTTTCAGGGTTAGCTGTTTTAACAAAAGGGCCGCTTGGGATCATATTGCCCATATCCGCTATATTTTTATTTCTAGCGATTCGAAAAGATTTAAAATTTTTGTTTTGCAAACATTCAATACTCGGGCTTTTGATATTTATTGTAGCAACGCTGCCGTGGTATTGGTTTATGATCAATAAATTTGGGGAGAGCTTCATCAACGAATTTTTCTATAACGACCATATTAGAAGATTGTTCGAGGCAGAGCACAGATCGAGCGACACGTGGTATTTTTATCCGGCAACCATGTTAGGGTGTATGTTTCCGTGGAGTATTTTAGTCTTTGCCGCGCTCCTTTATTTAGCGAAAAAAATTATGGAAAAACACCCTTCGCCGCTCTACCTGTTTTTATTATGCTGGATTTCGACTACTTTCATTATATGTCAAGCCGCGCATTCGAAACTGGTTAGCTATATCTTTCCGTTTTTTCCGGCCTTAGCTGTAATTACCGGAGATTTCATATGCAGCTCGGCAGAATCGGGCAGGCGCTGGAGCGCTAAACTTTTGGTAGCCTCATTGTGTATACTAACCCTGGTACCGGCCGTATTGATCATTGCAGGCAAGGAATATATGGATTATTTGCCTTCCAGAGCCTTTTTGTATTGGTTTATTTTTTGCTACTTAGCGTTAGTGTTAAGCGCGCTGTTTTTAACAATAAAGCGGAGATGGTTAGCCGGGGTTTGCCTAACAGCGCTTTTAGGGCCGCTGGTTTTGATATTCGCATTTTTGGGACATAAGAGCGTCGATAACTACGCGACCAGCTATGATACGAGCGAATACCTATTAAAAAATTATGTTGTACAAAATAAAATTATTTGTTCGAAACCGCTCGCGCGCGGTATAAAATTTTTTACAGATAAAGATGTGGCTGTTATGGACATAAACGGAAGCGGGTATTTTAGCCCGCATCCGATCACCTATCTAAACGCAGAAGAGAAGCTAATGGCCTTTTTGACAGCCCAAAAGGTTACTTACGGTATTTTTACCGATTCGAGCTTTGAGGACATAAACCGCTTATCCGGCGAGTATAAATTCACTCTAAATGTATTAAAAGTCATCGGAAACCAGTATATCGTAAAAATTCAAAGATAAGTAACGGCGTTTCGGACTAAAATGAAAAATAACGCCAATAAAAATCGCATGGAGTGCATATCAACAAAGATGAAGCAGGTACGTATTATTTTTATGGCTGCGGCTATGCTTTTTTTCTTTGGGCTCGGCTCCTGCGTGGGAGGCGAGGATAAAAACCCGGTAGTGCTGTTTTTCTCTTCGCCGGGCTGCCACAGATGCGAAACAACGCAAAGGCAGCTGAAGAAGGTCATAAAAACCAGCTTTGATGGAAAAATTGATATTGAATACCTCGACATATCAGACATTAGTAATTATGAGGAGCTTATCTCTCTTCGCGAGACATATGGCATGGTCTTGAAATTTGATTTTCCGGTATTGTATTTTGGCGGCGCGTTCATTGACGGATCAGGCTCCGCGGTATATGACAAAAAAATTCTTAAGGCGTTCATCGATAAGGGCTTGAGAACCCCTGGATACCCGGAAGGCGGAAAGAAAAGCATCGATCTTACGGAATATTTTAAGACTTTCGGAACGCTGACAGTGGCCGGGGCCGGCCTTATCGATGGAATAAACCCGTGCGCTTTTACAGCGATAATATTTTTCATATCTTTTCTTTCATTCCAGGGATACGAGAAAAAGAAAATATTTTTAGGAGGAGCGGCGTTCATTGCGACTACGTTTATTACATACCTTTTGATAGGAACAGGCCTTTTTAACTCGTTATACTCTCTTGGAACATATAAAATGGTGTCAACGACCATAAACGTGAGTATAGGGTTCCTGAGCGTTGCCCTAGGGGTACTATCACTCCGCGATGCTTTTATATTCGCGAAGACAGGTTCAACGAGCGATATTATTCTTCAGTTACCAAAGAAAATCAAGGCAGGGATAAATGTTATCATAGGCAGGTATTTTAGAATTTCGCAAGCCGGGATAGGACAAGGAAAGCGCAGGGCATGGGCTATAGTATTATCAGCGGTAGTTGTAGGATTTTTTGTATGTCTGGCAGAGGCAGTATGCACCGGGCAAGTTTATCTGCCTACCATAGTCTTCGTATTCAATATGTCAGGGGACAGGATGAAGGCATTGAAGGCGCTAGTTGTGTATAACCTTTTTTTTATAGCGCCGCTTGCACTAATTTTTATTTGCGGGATGGCCGGGGTGACTTCGGAAAAATTCGGAAGATTTGTAAAAAAGTACATTGTAGGCATAAAAATACTTCTGGCCATAGTATTGCTTGGATTGGGTATGGCGCTGCTTCTGTCGCGCTTCCCTGAATTTGGTAGCGTTGCACACGCTTTAGGAAGCGATGATCAGGCAAAAACTATCCGCGGGGCTGAGCGGAAAGATCCGGACGAAAAACTTTACTGGGATTTCGGAAAAGCTAAAGAAGGGGATATTCTTAAGCACCTTTTCAGGATAAAAAACAGGACCGGACGAAAAGTAAATATAAAACAGATTAACTCTTCATGCGCTTGTACCACATCTCATATCAGCGGCAGCGAGATTCTCCCTGGGAAAAGCTTAGAGATAGAGGTGGTTTTTAAAACGAAAGGATACCCCGGGGAGAGGCATAGGTACGTTTATGTGCACACGGACTCCCGGGAGATGAGGATAGTGCTGCTTGAAATAAAAGCCGTGATCAAATAAATATTGACAGTCGTTTGGAAAAATGATCGCATGCGAAAAAAATAGCCAGTGGAAAATATAATTCAGAATAACCAATTTAATATAGGGCATATATGCACAAAACGACAGTGCGAACTGGGGAATTCGGACAAAGTCGCGATGCGATGCGTGACTCCAGATTTTAGATTTATTGATTATAGTTTTAAAGATTTGGAAACTCAATCGAATAAATTAGCTAATGTTTTGCGAGCGTTAGGTTTTTCCAAGGAAGATGTCGTGTTCACCCTTCTTCCCAAGATACCGGAGCAGTTTTTTATCCTGCTTGGTGCATTGAAGCTGCAGTTAATCATCAGTCCCTTATTCGCCAATTTCGGTGAAGAAGCCATACTCGATCGAATGGGGGATGCCTGCGCTAAAGTATTGATCACCAAGGAGAGCTTTTTAAAGAAGATCGACAAGATAAAAACCAAGCTATCCTGCCTAAAGTACATAATTGTAGTTGATAGCGAGCTCCATTTATCGTCTGATATTCTTAGCTATAATATTTTGATGCAGGGCGCAGAATGTGTCTTTGAAACCCCAACAACTGGCAAAGATGTACCATCGATCCTGCATTATACATCAGGCTCAACAGGAAAACCTAAAGGAGTTCTTCATGTACATGGCGCCATAACGACAATCAATCAAACGACAAGGGAGATCCTGGGCCTCAAAGAAAACGATAAGTATTGGTGTACGGCTGATCAAGGATGGGTGACGGGTACGTCTTACGGTATGGCAGGGCCATGGAGCTGTGCGGTCACACAGATCCATTTTAGCGGACAATACAGCCCTGAAGCATAGTTCTCAATATTGGAAAAAGAGAAAATAACCGTTTGGTATGCTGCTCCCACTGCGCTCAGAATGTTGATGAAAGAAGATATTTCGCTATTCAAGAAATTCGATCTCAAAGAACTGTGGCATATTTGCAGCGTCGGTGAGCCATTAAATCGCGAGGTCATCCATTGGTCGCGCAAAGTCTTGGGTAAAGAGATCTACGATACCTGGTTCCAAACGGAAACAGGATCCATTATGATAGCCAACCATCCCGGTCTTGAGATAAAACCAGGCTCTATGGGGAAACCTATAGAAGGGGTAGAGGCGGCTATAGTAACTGATAATGGGCAGATGGCCAAAAATAATCAGCGTGGCAATCTTTGCCTAAAAACAGGTTGGGAGTCGATGTTCGTTTCATATCTTAATAACGGTTCGGCCTATAAACAGAAGTTTAAAGATGGTTACTATTATTCCGGGGACGTTGCATTTAAAGATAAAGAAGGGTATTACTGGTTCGCCGGACGGCAGGACGATGTTATAAATACGGCCGGCCATCTTGTAGGGCCTTTTGAGGTGGAAAGCGCCTTATTGGAGATTGAAGAAGTAAAAGAGGCGGCGGTGATAGGCGCGCCAGACGACACGCTATTTGAAAAAATAGTGGCTTTTATCAAATTAAAATCAGGATATGCCTATAATAAAGAACTGGAGCTCAAGATCAGGATATATATTGCTAATAAGGTATCAACAATTGCTGTTCCACAAGACATAGTAGCGGTACAGAGCATTCCGAAAACTAAAAGCGGAAAGATAATGAGAAGGGTGTTAAAAGCGCAATACCTGGGCTATGATGCAGGCGATCTTTCAACCCTGGAGGAATTCTAAAAATGGAAGTTCGAGATAAATTAAACAGGATATTTCAGGAAGTTTTTAAAGACAGCGTGATTCAGATAAAACCCGAAACGACAGCCAATAATATTGACGGCTGGGATTCTTTTTCGCATATTACGCTTATAGTCGCTATCGAAACCAGGTTTAACATAAAATTTACTCAAAAAGAATTACTGGGATTTAGAAATGTCGGAGATTTAATAAAATCCATTGAGAGCAAAATAGCACCTTAATCACATGTTATTTAATTCCTTATCATTTACATTGTTCTTCATAGTAGTATTTTTTTTGTATCTTGTGCTTAAGTGCAAGTGGCAGAACAGGGTGCTGCTTTTGGCAAGTTGCATCTTTTACGCTGCCTGGGATTGGAAGTTTTTATCTCTTATATTTA
>PEWV01000025.1 GCA_002780005.1 Candidatus Aquitaenariimonas noxiae
GGAATTCTTTTTTCTATTAATCTATTTAAGGCATCATACTTAAACTCTATCGTCTGGCCTTTGGCGTCTGTTTGTTTCATTAAATTTCCGACCGCGTCATATTCATAAGCCCACACGCCCATATCAGGGTCGTCCATTTTTATCTTTCGGCCTGCCGAGTCGTATGTAATCGCGGTCGTGTTACCTTTATCATCAATTAATTTTACAAGATTCCCCAGCGCGTCATATTCATAATGGGTGGTATAAGTCTGGCCGTCGTTATATTCTTCTATCTCAACTATATTTCCATACGCATTGCGATATTCTTTTTTCTGGTGGCCGTTTTCATCGGTTTTAATAATTGTCCAGCCGCTATACTCTACGCCGGACGACGTTCCGTCAGGATTGCTAATGCTAACCGCCCTGCCCAAAGAATCATAGAAGAATACCGCTTTAGGCTGGGTGTAATCAGGCGGGCTAAATTTTGACTTGGACTCCTCGTTGGGGACATTAACAAAACAAGGGAAATATTTTTCTTTCACCCTGCCTTTACAGTCGAATTTGACTGTGTCAGAAGCTACTTGTTTTAGATAGCCTTCTGCCGGAGACTTGGTCTGAACAAGCCTGCCAAGGCCGTCGTAAAACGAATAAACCGTAAGATAATTTGAAGGATCACCTTGAGATATTCTTTGCTTTTGCGTAATCCTTAAAGGAATAGACGTAAAATCGTATTCGCACAATGTCCGACTAACGCTATTGATAACACTGCCAACTTTATATTCCTGCTTTGTTTCAGTTAGCCTGCCGAGATCGTCATACGTATTTATGGAGGTAATATTGTTCGGGTCTGTGGTTTTAATCACGGCACCTGTGCCTAAATCGTATTCGGAATAAACCGAATGGCCCATGGCGTTTGTTGTTTTCCTGGGATATGTATACGATACCGTTTCATATTCAACAGTACTTATCCTATTTAAAGGGTCTGTCGCGGAAATAAGATTGCCATAAGCATCGTAAGAGTATTGCGCCGCGGCCCTCGTACGCACGAGAGTTATTGGATTATAAATTTCTGTTTCTTCTTTGGTAAGCAGGCCTTTTGTGGGCACGCTTCCGAGGCTACCGCCGTCGTAATAGAACCACTTCTCGCTCACCACGCTGCCGCTCTCGTCCAACATATACGCATGCTGCGGAAGAGACATTATCCAGTCAGTTCTATTATATAAGTACTCAGTCACCTGAGTCTTCTCGTCGCCCGAAATACTTACATCCCCTTCGCTTATCACTTTTGTGGGGTTGCCGTAATCATCGTATTCAAAACGCGACCGGGTTTGCTTCTCTTCGCCGTCATACGTAAAGGTATTCTGTTCGGTTAAATAAACAAATGTCACGCCGGGATAAATTTCTTTCGACTTCCAAATAGTCTCTGTTTTTGCCAAAACATTTCCTTCGATATCTTTGATCTGGCTCAAGAATGGCTTGCCTTTGAAAATATCATCCTGGAGCATATAAGTTTCGGCCTGGTTGCCTTCATCGTCTACAACGGTCGTGCACTTAAACCCTCTGAATTCGCGCTCAGTCGTATCAAATAACCCGCCTGAATAAAAATAATAAGTATGGTAGTCGTTACCCATGCTGTCGGAGAGCATTGTTTCGCTGACAGTCTGGATAGGAAAAGGAAGGCCGCTTTCACCTGTATCGGTCTTGTTGCCGTAACGAGTAGAGGGCGAATATGAAATTTTCAAAATCGCACCCATGCCGTTATCAATTTCATATAGAAGTTCCGACGCGCCGCTTTTTGACAGGCCCCATGCGCTTTTCTGGAGAGATGGGCTGAATAAAAACGGGTCGCTTATCCCATCGCCGTTAAAATCCACCATCTGGAACATAACATCGTCTTCTGTTAAGGCCATTTCCTCAAGCCATTCTATAGGCTGCGCAAATTTGTCTCCGCGCGAATACGCGGCCATAACACGGGAATAAACAGTATCTACATACCCTATATCCGATAATCCGTCACCGTTGATATCCGCGATAAATATCTTACCTGCCACGCCAAAACCTGTTATCCAAGCAGCCGGCGCTTCAAAACAGTTTCCGCGTGATAAACATATGCGCCAGCTTAAGTCGGTTTCGTTAAAGAGGCAAATATCTGTCAGGCCGTCCCCGTTAAAGTCGGCCGCATAGGGCTTGCCTACGCTAAAACCGCTTCTCCAAATACCTTTATTTACAAACTTTTTCCCGTCCGAAAGCGCAACGCACCAACTACCCGCAGTAGAATCGTAGAATCCTATATCAATCCTTCCATCACCGTTAAAATCGCCTGTTATTGAATCTTTGCCGGAGCCAAAGCCGGAGATCCAGACGCCATTGTCTATGAAACCATTTCCCGTAGAAAGTGCGACCCTCCAGGTACCTGCTGTTTTATCAAAACCTGCTATATCTGCTTTACCGTCGCTATTAAAATCTCCCAAAATAGGAACGCAGTTCTTGCCAAAGCCGGTTATCCATACGCTCTCCGGAAGGACTGCTGAGCCGTTCGATAGCGCGATCTTCCATGTCCCATCCTCTGCAACCAAGGCCCCTAAATCCGTAAGGCCGTCGCCGTTATAGTCTCCGGCAAGCTGGGGTATTACTATCTGGGACGAATTCATTATTATTACCTGATTCACCAGCTCCGTATTTAAGCTGAAAGCGAAATTCTCATGCTGATGATAGGCGGTTATTTCTATAAGGTTAATGCCTTTTTTAAGTTTCCAGGTGTGGCCGGAATCGTTGTAATAATCGCCGTTTATATATACGCCGATCACCCCGCCGCTCGTCCACGGAACATTAATCGTTTTGTCCGAATCTACATAAACAAATGTCCAAAACCAATTCGCGCAGTCCTTGCTGCTCCAGAAACCTAAATTACCTGATGAACCCGTATTCCAGTTGCCGGATCCCCATGAGCCTGAACTCTGCGTATATATGCTGCCCCATTCTATGTCAAAACAAGGGGGTGGAATCGGGCCAAAATTATCATGGCCGCGGTCAAAACCGCCGCTGAACCGCGCGCTCCAGAGATTATCTCCCGGTTTGGTCAGATCTAATCCTGTATTGAAGAAATCATATTCGAATTTCTCTGTATCATGGTATTTGAATGCTATAGGCGGAAGCGAGGTTGAGGCGTTTTTGCCGTAAATAACCACCTCCTGAAGGAGGCTGCGGGATGTTTTCTGATGGTATGTATAGTTAAACTTGTACCTGCGGATTAACGCATCAGAGGTAAGAATATCAATCTGGCTCAAGCGATAATTCGCCGCGACAGAAAAACCGCTGCGATAGCTATTCGATAAATCCTGCCTCACTTCATACAAAAACTGTATTTTGTGGATAGTCTGAAGAGACGTATTTTTATTACCTGTGTAAGTTATTAAGGAAGGTCTCAAGTCGTTACTGCCAAAATAAGTTATCGCGAGATAATTCCCTTTGGTATCAACTATTTTGCTTAATCCCCACGCGAATATTTTGCTTCCGCTTTTAATAAAGTCGTACGTTTGAAGCCCAAAATAATATTTCCTGCCTGTTTTATCCGTAGCCTTCCACGTCGCGCCATCAAACTCGAACCGCGTAAATGAGTTTTCGATCTTTACTCTATACTCGCCTGAACCTACAGGAACCAGCTCCTCCTGCCCCCCACCCATGTTAACTATAAACGTATCTGTGTTGTCGTATTTAGGCGGCCCGTTTTTTGTAGAACGCTCTATACAGCCCAGATTTAAGGACCAGCCAACGCCAAGGAGGCCATTTTTCGCAACAGAAGAATATGTGATGCCTATAGCAGGAGCCATTCCCTGCCTGCCTGCAGGCGCTGCTATCGGAATTGAAGTGACTCCCATACCGCTTGAAGGATCGACCTGGAAAGAACTTACTGCCGAGGCCGTAGATAGGGACGGAAACGCTGTCCCTGCTGCGGCAGTTGAAACTGCGCCGAGTGGCGCCGCAGGCGCCAGCGCATAGTTAGCTTCATTTTGCGTTCCCCTATTGGCGTAAACAGCACTTTCGGAGACAGGCGTTTCATCGGCAAAAGTAATTCCTTGGAAAATGGAAGAGAATAAAAATGTGAATATCACTATTATTGCCGTGAAATTTGACAGGAATTTGTTTTTAAGAATGCTTCTCATATATATCTTGTCGGTCATTTGTATATTGTTTATGATTTGTGTATTGTGATTTTTTTTCATTTTATTATTTATGAACCGGTAAATTTATTGCCTTGCGGTAAACAAAAATAGGCACTGTCTCTATAGCCTTACCGCCCTTATTATCCCGCACCTCTAATACAATAGAATGCCGCCCGAAATCTTTTTTCTGCGTCGTCCATGTGTAAGTTGTATTCCCTGACCAATCAGACTTGACGCTGTCGTCAATAGATATGCGATACTGGAGCGTTCCGCCTTCCGGGTCGGATGCTGAAAGCGAAATATTAACTGCGGCGCGCAGCACAAACCGTCTCAGCTTAGCCGGCGTATATTTCGTTATAACCGGCGGCGCCTGCTTAACTGTAATGCCATCGCTTATCCCGGCCCGGCTCCAATTGCATGCGCTGTTTTTCGCTTTAACAGAAAAATAATATACCTGGTTATTGACTAAATTTAGATTCATGGCTGTATGTTCTGTAAGATTTCCTACATTAGTCCAGTCCGACACGTCTCCGGCTCCGGGCGCGCTTCCTATGGCATAGCAATATTCAACTATTCCTGTCTCGGGATCTTGAGATGACCATCGCGCGTGCAACCTGTCTAAATAATCCGTGGTTACACCATCATCGATTACCTGAGGTTTTTGCGGAAGTGTGCTATCCAAAAATATGTTTAAAGACAAGGGCGAGCTTTCCCTGGAAGAAAAATCCTTCGCGGTTATTTTAAAAAGATTATTGCCTTCTTTCAAGCTTATAATCGCCGACCAGGTTTGTTTATTATCAAAAGCTACGATTTCTTTTGCGTTAATCCAAATAGACGTATAAGCTTGTTTATTTCCCTTTATATTTAAAGGATTGAGATAGGTTGGAGAAACTACGCCTGATATTGTAGGGGGCGCGGGCTGATAATTACCGATCCCCACCCTTATTTCTTTAACGCCAATATTGCCGGCTAAGTCGTAGGCCAATATTTTTAATATATGCTGGCCGTCGGAATAAAGCGCAGTATTTAACTGCCATAAATAAGATGATTGCGCTACCTCTTTTATTAATTTTCCGTCGACATAAAGCCCTATCTTGGAAACACGTATATTATCGGCGGCCCTGACATTTATACTTACCGTCCCGTAAATAATGGCGTCGTCTTTTATATTCGCATATACAACCGGCGAAGAAACATCATTTCCCTTCGGATTAGTGCCGGGCGTCGCGAAAATAATAATATAACCATCCGAGCCGGCAATGATCTCGTTTTTGCCGTCTGAATCTATATCAACTATTTTGATAGCGCCTTTATTGCCGATAAACTCGCCTAAATATTCGGATTGATATTCTATTTTTTGAGTTTGGCAGTTTATAAAATTAAACCTCACCCAATCCGCATAACCAGAAGCCGTTACAATTTCCAATGAAGGTTCGTCGTCCACATCTCCTATGGATAGGCCATAATTAAAGCCAATATTAAATTCGGCTTTAATATCTTTGGTCTGGCCGTTAAAAATTACCGGGCCCAAAGTATGGGATTGGGCGATAATTTCGGTAATATTATCGTTATCTACGTCTCCCAGCGTAACGCCGCGGATGCCGCCGGTTTGAAGAAATGGGCTTGACCACTTCTGAATACCACCCCTCGCGTCAAATAAGAGAAAGCAGTTCTGGGATGGCGATCCCATGGCTAATTCTAACCGATTATCGTCATCAAAATCGCCTGATTTTAAAAACACATTATCACATATGCCCAAATACCCGCCTCTCCATTTAAATTTCCCGGTTTTGGCGTCAAAACAATAAATATGGCCGTCACTTTTATTATATGTGGCAATTTCAAGGTGCCCATTTTTATCCAAGTCGTCCACCACAAGGCCCTGCGGTTCCTTTAAGTTTATTTTTAATTTCTGCGCTTTCGTATTCCCGTCGAGAATATAAAGCCCTGTGGCACTGGCGATGACAATATCCATGGCCCCATTTTCGTCGGTATCATGGCTTGCGAGACCTGTTATCCTGCCACTGAATCGCGAGCTCCGCCATAAAAGTTTGCCGGTTTGGCCGTCAAAAATATAGACAAGGCCCTTTTCGTCCCCTGTTATATATTCCAACTTTCCGTCATTATTGATATCAGTTACCTCAAGGGTATAGAACTGTCCTCCCAAATCCTGCCACTCTACGCTTTTGCTTACGCTATTCAGTATATACAGGTAGCCGACATCCAACCCTAAAACAATTTCATTGGTACCGTCACCGTCCGTATCGGCAATTTCCAAATCAAAAATATTACTGATATAATTGCCGCTTTCCCATTCTTTTGATTTTGACAGCCCGTCAAAAATATATATCTTTTTCCCTGCAGCTACGGTTATCTCTACATTGCCGTCCTTATCCAGGTCGCATAATTTTAAACTATATATAGGACCTGCTAATTTCGCACTGCACCACTCTTCACTCAAACTTTTTGTGTCAAAAACATGAATATAACCGTCTATATCCGAAACTACGAGCTCTTTAATACCGTCCTTATCTATATCCCCTATTTCTAAAGCGCAGAAATTTGAAGTATTGGCAAAATTTTTAATTACCGACTTTGTCGCTCCGTCGAAGATAAAAATACCCTTATCAATCGCCGCGATTATCTCTTTTTTACCGTCTCCGTTTAAATCCAGGCAATTTATTGCCCTTACAGTGCCTGATTTTTTAATCATTCCTTTTTTCAATTTAGTCTTACCGTCATAAATATAAATTTTGCCTTTTGTAGTCCCGGCAATAACCTCGGGGATTGAGTCACCGTCCAAGTCGTCGCTATATATGGAAAACGTGAAAGCCAGGGGAATAACGCCTTCCTGTGTTTTGGTTTTGCCGTCAAAGAAAAATATTTCGCATTGATTTATACGGTATTCCGAGGCTATTATTTCCACGATCCCGTCCTTATCCGCATCCTTAAGGCATAAACCTGAAACAAGCCATCCTAAATTTTTGCTTTTCCATTCATCTGCGTAAGTGTTGTTCTTATATTTTAAAATATGCACAAAGCCCTGGTTATTTCCTAAAACTATTTCCTTTTTGCCGTCGCCGTCAATATCATCCACCTTTATTTTATTCTGCCAGAACACCCCTCTTGTGGACCAGCCGTTATTCACGTTACCGAATGTCCCGTGCCCTCTCAAGCGTTTTACCCCATATGAACCTGTTTTTTTCACGGTAACAAAACAGCTGTCTGTTGCGGCGCTCCCACCGGCATCCCTCACACTCAACTTAACTTCATAAACATCGTCGCTTGAATAGGCGTGTTCTATTTTTGCTCCGTTACCGGCCTTTCCGTCCCCGAAATCCCATCTATAAGAGACTATTTCCTTTTCTCCTGCTGAGCCGCTTCCGTCGAGTTCAAGCGTATCATTGATATAAATTATCCTGTCCCGCCCAGTATTCGCTATTAATTTTGGTTTCTCCAATTTTGCGCCCCAAAATACATTATACCGGGTCTCTGCGCTCAAAAACCAAGCGGTAGCGCCCAAATGCAATGAAGGATAATAAAACTCACCAAAACCTGTCGAAATCTTATCGGAAGGTGTGGCAGTAATACCTTTACTGTTGTTATTTACGGCTTCGTTTTGGCCGCGCCTAAGCCCGGATAAATAAAAATTGGTTTTATCCGCATCGCCTATAAATTCATAGCCGCATGCCATATGAGCTGTTCCTTCGAACCAAATACCGTCTTTGTCCGTATTAAAATCAAAACCTGTAAAGCCATTTTTCTCGGCCCAGCAATTGCCTTCTACCCAACTCAAAACATCTTTATATTTATAGCCAAAGGCCAAGACCGCCCAGCTATTCACGTCTTCTGACTGCTCAAGATAATAATCATTCGCGCTTATACCGTCACCGGTTGACCCTACGCAGAACTTAACCCCATCATCCATATAGGTAGTAACAAATATTCTGGCCTTGTTAGCCGCATCTTTCCAGTAAGGGTCATTTGTGGATTCATAAAGAAGCATGAAGGCCGCGTAAGCGGATATATTATTTTCTGTTGATTTATATGCCACTCCTTTATAGTTAACATAGCCTGGCGCCTTAGGGTCTGAAAGATTATTTATTATAAAAGTGCCCATTTCTTTAGCGGTAGTTAGCGCTTTATTTAAAAACGCAGGATCAGTGTCGTGGCTAAATTTATAATAGTGCATTAATGCTATAGCTGCCCAAGCCACATTACCGCAATATGAATTTGAGTTTTTTATCCTCGGCTTTCCCAAACTATCAGCTATGTTATCCGCGTAATACGCATTTCTTATCCTTCCGTCCCCTGAAGGGTCATTATCTTGGCAAAATATCAGAGTTTCACAAAGCGTCCTGGCGCGCCTTATATCCTGGGGGTCTGCACGAGCTAACAGCATGATCACAGAGAGTGCATTATCGTAAACCCAGGCGTAGAGTTCCTGGCCGGGAGGATAAGGATTTGCGTAACTTTCAATAAGCCTTAACTCGTTACCGGTTTTATATTTATCCATGCGTTCAAAAATATGTTGATAGGCACGCGGCGCAGGCGATGTTGTATCCAATATGATCGTATCCGAGATAGGCGCTGACCAGTTGCCCGATTTATCGCTGAATTTTGCATAAACCGCCTTCATTCCGTCACCCGCAGGCAGGGTCCAATTTTTTGTAGCGGCATAAGCTACAGCCGATGTCCAATTAACGCTGTCATTGGAAAATTGCATTTTATTCAAACCGCTTCCGCTTAGATTATCCTGGGCGAATAAGGTTAGGACGACCTCGGTAAAATTCGTATTCTGGTTATTATTATCTATCTTAATAGCGCCCGTCGGAGGGGTTATATCCGTTATCACCTTCCAGCTTCCCTTTTGCAGCCAACCGGCGTAAGCATTAGCGTCATCTCTTACATATAGGTAAGTATTGTAGGTTTTTCCTCCAAAGGCGGGCTTAAAGATAACTGCCCATTTCACGGTCA
Organism: Candidatus Aquitaenariimonas noxiae; assembly: GCA_002780005.1. Lineage (GTDB taxonomy): Bacteria > Omnitrophota > Gorgyraeia > Aquitaenariimonadales > Aquitaenariimonadaceae > Aquitaenariimonas > Aquitaenariimonas noxiae. Next base: position 9,120 of record PEWV01000025.1, read on the forward strand.
AGTTATTTCCAGACCCTGAAACAGCTGTATTTTTGTAGTTCAGGGTGCAATATGAATTAGAAACCGTTCCATTATAGCCGGGCGCATAACCACCAAGCCAGGCGGTGCTTGCGTCGTTCCGCAAATATAATTTATTTGTATTCTGGTTATAATAAAGGTAGGGGCAATTAATTCCTCTTACCGAAGTATTCATAAGGAATAATGTATGCTGAATATCCTGCCAGCCGTTCGCGTCGGAATAAACGGCTGTGAAAAATACTTTCTGGTTCGTAAAACAAGTACCTGTTGCAGGGCTAACCGATACTACTTGTGGGGAATAGTTTGCAGCCTGGGCAACGGCCGCGCGAAAGAAAAAAAGAACAAATATTGTAGCTAACGTTATTCGATATTTCATTTTTTCTGCCCAAATAAAAACCGGGTTACCTTTTTGTTTCGGTAACCCGGCCGTGCGCTTTTCGGCACCCGTTGGCTTTGTGCCCCACAGTCGCCTGTGGTTTACCCCGTTAGAGATTTCTCTCTATCGTGGCAAACCCCATCATCTCTAACGGGGTTTACCTTTATCGCTCAATTATAGTATGCCATCTATTTTGCGATTTGTCAAGTTAAATTTGATGAAAAATCAAATAAATAGCCTAAACGTTTCTATCGTGTTATAATAAAAAGGGTTACAATTGTTAAGAATTAAAATATTAGGCTGTGGTTTTTACTGCGGAGAAGTCTTCGACTGTATCGAAGTTTTGGACTGTGAGTTTTGGATTTATACGGCGCATGAGCCCTTTTAAGACTTTGCCCGGCCCTATTTCAAGAAAGGTTGTAACCCCCTTCTGGGCTGCCAGTTTTATAGACTCTTCCCATAGAGTTCTTTTGGTAAGCTGGGTAACTAAATTCTTTCTTATTATAGCCGGATCGGATTCAAACTTGGCAGTGGCATTAAAGATCATGGGGATAGCTGGCTTTTTAATATTAACTTTTTCTATTTCTTTACTTAATTTTTCAGCCGCGGGCAGCATTAGTGATGAATGAAACGCGCCGCTTATGTTTAAAATAACGCTTTTGGCCGTGTATTTGCCTTGAGCCAGCGCTACTACCTTATTAATAGCAGCCGGCGAACCTGAAACAACTACCTGGCCCGGGCAGTTCAAATTAGCTACCTCTGCTTCGGCTTCTTTACAAATTTCTTCAACTTTGCCTAATTCTACATTCATTACAGCAACCATTTTCCCGGGATTTTGTTTTGACGCTTCTTCCATAAATCTGGCTCTCTGCTGGATAAGTTTAAGCCCTTCCTTATAACTAGCCGCTCCGGACGCAACCAGAGCTATATACTCACCCACGCTTAATCCTAATGCGCAAAAGGGTGTAAAGTCTTTACCTGAATCTTCCAACGCCCTGAGCGCCGCTATTGAATGTACTAATATTGCAGGCTGGCTGTTAACTGTTTTGGAGAGCTCTCCAAGCGGCCCTTCGAAACAAAGTTTCTTTATATCATAACCCAAAATATCATTTGCCTGGTCAAAAATTTCTTTGGCTTTGGGAAATGAGTTGTACAGCGTCTTCCCCATGCCGACATATTGAGCCCCCTGTCCCGGAAAAATATACGCGACCTTCACCATTTTATTGCGCAAGCCCCCCAAACAAACCCGCTTCCGAACGCATCCAGCACCACTATATCGTTTTTCTTGAGCCGTCCTTTTTTAGCGGCTTCGTAAAACGCGATAGCCGTCGAGGCGCTAGACATATTGCCGTATTTCTCGACGTTAAGATAGAGCCTGTCTTCTGATAAACCCATACGCTTAGCCACTGACAATAAAATCCTTATATTTGCCTGATGAGGAATAAGACAATTAATATCGCTGCATTTCAAGCCGCACTTCTCAACAACTTTGTTGGCGGCTTCAGCCATAACGCGAACAGCGCTTTTGAACACTTCGCTTCCGCTCATCTTCGCGTAATGGAGCCTCTCGTCAATGGTTTTATGACTGGCAGGCATTGCGGAGCCTCCTGCCGGTAATTTTAATAAATCAGCTTCCCAGCCGTTTGAGCCGAGATATGAAGCCAGTATAACTTTTGAGTCGCTTTTTGTCAGGACGCACGCCCCGGCCCCGTCACCGAAAAGAACACAGGTGGACCTATCCTGCCAATCCGTGATCGAGCTCATCTTCTCTGCGCCTACTATAAGGGCATTCTTGAATGTACCTGCTTTAATAAACTGTTCTCCCGTGACCATCGCAAAAATAAAACCTGAACACGCGGCGCTTACGTCGAAACATGTTGCTTTCGGAGCGTTAAGCTTTCTCTGGACAATGCAGGCTGTTGACGGGAATTGCATATCAGGCGTAATTGTGGCGACTATTATGAGCTCTAGATCTTCCGGCTTCATTTTCGCTTCTTTCAAGGCTTCTTTTGCAGCTTCAACAGCCATGTCGCTTGTGGCAACGTTGTCCGCCGCGATACGCCTTTCCTTTATACCTGTACGTGTCATTATCCACTCATCAGTGGTATCTACCATTTTTTCCAAGTCGGCATTAGTGAGGATCTTTGGCGGAAGATATGCTCCTTGGCCAATTATGCCTACCGAATCTTTGGGTTTTCCCTTTTCCACTATTTCTCCTTGCCTACCATCAGACAGGCTTTATTGAAAATCTCTCCACACCTTCAACTATATGTTCATTTATCCGGTGTGACATAAAGTCAACAGATACCCTTATAGCGTTCTTGATAGCTTTGGCGCTTGAAGAGCCATGCGATATAAAGCACCTGCCGTTCACCCCCAGAAGAGGTGCGCCGCCGTATTCGGAATAATCAGTTACCTTAGCAAGCGATTTAAAGGCCGGTATGCTCAAGAGGGCACCCACCTTAGTAATAAAACCTTTTTTAAGTTCCCTTTTCAGCATTTGTTTAATAGTGTCGGCGAGAGATTCCGAAACTTTCAGAACAACATTTCCGACAAAACCGTCACTTATTATAACATCCGCTGTCCCGCCGAATATGTCCCTGCCTTCGATATTTCCTATGAAATTAAGGCCGCTTTCCTGAAGCAGTTTGTAAGTTTCTTTGAAGAAGTCGGTCCCCTTGCTTTCTTCTGTGCCGACATTCAAGAGGCCTATTGTAGGATTCGGCTTATTCATTATATATTTAGCGTACGCGTCACCCATAATCGCATATTGTAAAAGTTGCATAGAATTCGGATCTAGATTAGCCCCCACGTCTATTATGAGAGAAAAACCATAGAGTGTCGGCAGCACGATCGCTATTCCCGGACGCTCAACGCCAGGCAATAATCCTAAATTAAATACAGCAGAGCACACGACAGCACCTGTATTACCGGCTGATATAAAGGCATCGGCCTTGCCGTCTTTGACGAGCAGCATTCCCACGTTTATGGAGGAGTCCTTCTTTTTTCTTATGCTGGAGGTCGCGGATTCGTACATCTCCACAACGCTTGACGCATGATGAACTGATATATTTTTCGGCACAGGCTTATACTTTGCGAGTTCGTTCTTTAACGCATACTCATCGCCAACAATGATTATCTCATGCTTCAACTGCCTCGCTGCAAGCACGGCACCTTCAACTATAACCTTGGGGGCATTGTCGCCGCCCATTCCGTCTAAAGCTATTTTCAATTTTATCTCCTGCCAATTCAGTGATTAGAGGTTAGTGGTCAAGTGACCAAGCAAAAATATTTTTAGCATTTCCCACTAGACCACTTGATCACCGGTCACTTGTTTTTCTTTTTGTCTTCTTTTTCTTCAATTATTACAATGGCCTTGCCATTATAGTAACCACAACTGGGGCATACCCTGTGCGGTAGTTTCGGCGTTTTGCACTGTGGACAGGTGGAAAGTCCCGGAATGCTGGCCTTGTAATTAGCCCTGCGTTTTGCTTGTCTTGCGCATGAATGTCTGCGTTTTGGATTTGGCATGTTGCCTCCTAATATTAGTTTATTTGGGTGTCACAAAAGCACATACATTGATTACACAGATTTTTAAAAAGATTACACAGATACGTTTGACGGTGTTTTAATCTGTGTAATCTAAATTCTAATCTGTGTAATCATCTACTTACGATTTCTTTATAATTTCATTAGTTTCCATCGCTATCATCCACTCTTCTTTTGTCGGGATGACAAGGATTTCGACTTTGAACTTGGAGATCAGCTCTGACATTTCTTTTTTCACTCTTTCAATAAGCCACGGATTATTCTCGCCTATACCTGCGGTAAAAACTATGGCGTCTAGGCCGTTCATGATACCCATATACGCACCTATGTATTTCTTGATCCTGTAGAAAAACATATCTATAGCAAGCTTGGCGCGCTCGTTCCCCTTCGCTATCTCCTCATTTAGCTGGCGCATGTCATTGCCGATCCCGGAAACACCGAGAAGGCCGCTTTTTTTATTCAAAATATTATCTACTTCTTTAGTCGTAATATTTTCCTGCTCCATCAAAAAAGGCACAACCGCCGGGTCCATGTCGCCGCAACGGGTTCCCATTATCAATCCTTCGAGAGGCGTAAAACCCATGCTCGTCTCTATACTATTTCCTTTATCTACCGCCGTCATGCTGCAACCATTACCAAGATGGCAGGTGATTATTTTTAGATCTTTCAGGTTTTTCTTCAGCATTCTCGCAGCCTTACCGGCAACATATTTGTGGCTAGTGCCGTGAAAGCCGTACCTGCGCAGGCCGTACTTCGTATAATACTTATAAGGTATAGCGTACATGTAAGCCTCTACCGGCAAAGTCTGGTGAAACGCCGTATCAAATACAGCAACTTGAGGGATCCCGGACAATAATTCTATACAAGCCTCGATCCCGTAAAGCGCAGGAGGGTTATGCAGAGGGGCTAATCTTGAAAATTTCTTTATACTATTTATGACCTTATCCGTAATCAATACCGACGAGCTAAACTCTTCACCGCCGTGCACTACCCTGTGGCCTATAGCCTTTATCTCGTCCTTTGACTTAATGACCCCATGATTATCATGCATCAGGGTTTCTATTATTATCTTTATCGCCATGTGATGATCAGGCGCGTCGATCCCGGTACTTATCGTTTTACCGTCCGAACTCTTATGTTTAAGAAATGATTGTTTTTCTCCGATCTTTTCTATCATGCCTTCCGCGACAAATATATCCTTTTTAACGTCATAAAGCTTATATTTGGCCGAAGAGCTTCCGCAATTTAGGACTAATATTGGCATGATTATTTATCCCTCACTGCTGTAATCGCTATTGCGTCAACAATATCTTCCCACTTACAGCCGCGAGAAAGATCACTGCAAGGCTTGGCGAGACCCTGCAAAAGCGGCCCGATAGCCTTGCTATCCTGCGCAAGCCTATCCACTATCTTATACGCGATATTCCCTGAGTTTATATCCGGAAAAATAAGAACATTGGCTTTCCCGCCTACCGGACTATCCGGGCATTTTTTCTTCGCTACACCAGCATCCACAGCAGCGTCAACCTGCATCTCCCCGTCAAGCTTTAAATTCGGATAAAGTTCCTTTGCGATTCTTACGGCTTCAACAACCTTATCTACCATTGGTCCGCTCGCGCTCCCTTTCGTAGAATAGCTAAGTAAGGCGACTATGGGTTCTTTCTCGAATAAAAATCTGAATAGATTACCTGAAGAGTACGCGATACCGGCAAGCTGCCTTGGCGAGGGATCCGGCACTACGGCACAATCCGAGAAAACAAAACCGCCTTCTTCGCCGTATTTGCACCCTTCGATCACTATGGCGAACGCGCTTGAAAGGGTACCTGCGGACTTATCCACTCCGACACAATATATGCCTGCACGAGCTACATTCGCACTCGTCTCAACCGTGCCGGCGACAAAACCGTCCACGTCGCCAAACCTTGTCATGAGCGCTGTGTAAAAAAGCGGATTTTTCGCAGTCGCGAGGGCTTCCGCTTCCGTTATTCCTTTATGCTTGCGGATCTGAAAAAACTCATTCGCGAATTTATCCAGATTTTTTGACTTTAATGGATTTATAATTTCAATACCGTCTAATTTTACCGAATTGGCCTTGGCAGCGGCCTTAGCCTTTTCTTCATCTCCTACCAAAACTATTTTTGCGACCTTAAGCGCGGCTGCTTCCTGCGCTGCCCTTAATATCCGGACATCCTCCACTTCGGGTAAGGCGATCCGCCTATTTCTTTTTCGCGCCTTTTCCCTTATTTTTTCCAGCAACTGCATCTTCATATCCTTTCTTTTTTAAAACGTCTTTTATTTTCATTTCCACTTCCCTGGAAACAAATTTGCGTAAATTCGCTCCCAGCGAAGCGGCTTCTTTTATCAGCTTACTTGACGCATAAGCGTATTCTTCACTCGGCATCATGAAAATAGTCTCGATGCTCTTGTCCAAATTCCTATTTGTAAGGGCCATTTGGAATTCATACTCAAAGTCCGAGATCATCCGCAGTCCCCTTAATATAAATTTTACTTTCTTGCTATTCACATAATCAACCACAAGGCCGCGGAAGCTGTCCACTTTTACGTTCTTTATACCGGCTAACGCCTTCCTGGCAAGATATATCCTGTCCTCAAAAGGCAGGAGCGGTTCTTTTTGCGGGTTATAGGCGATCGCGACTATTACCTCATCAAAGACCTTGGCCGCCCTTTTTATCATATCTATATGGCCGTTCGTTATAGGATCGAATGTCCCGGGATATATTACGCAACCGTTCATCTTCTATCCCCCTTCAAGGTTTGGTTTGTAAAAACTGACTATCGTATTTCCGTAACTATTTTGCCGGACTAATTGTAGGCTGCCAACTGTTTTTGGGGCTTCATCTTTCTTAAAATGCTCAGAAATAATCACGCCAGAATTGTGGATTATACCATATTTATTTATTGTAATCAAGGTTTTTTCAATCATGTCGCCATAATAAGGCGGATCCATGAATATGAGACTAAAAAAATCACCCGTCTTGCCGAATTGCCTTATTGACGTAAATACATCCGCCCTATATATATTGATATTATCTTCTATGCCTAAATTATTAAGGTTCTTTCTTATGGTCTCAACACATCTTTGGTTGTTATCAACAAATGACACTTCTGCCGCGCCCCTGGATAACGCTTCTATACCGATAGCCCCGCTCCCGCTATAAAGGTCAAGGACCCGCGAGTCTATACAAAGCGTTCCTAATACATTAAACACCGCCTCCCTTACCATATCTTTAGTCGGCCTGATCTTTACGCCTTTCGGCATCTCGATAAGTCGGCTCTTATATTTACCGGCAACAATTCTCATGTGTTCATCCTACTTTGATCAATTCGATCTTATTCCCAAACCTCTCTTTAAGCCTTTGGTGGATAGGATAATTTCTCGGATCATTCAAGTTCGGGTCTTCCTTTATTATATCAAATGCTTCTTTTCGTGCAAGCTCCATAATGCCCCTGTCGTGTAATATGCTGCCAAACCGCATCTCAGGCAATCCGTGCTGCCTGGTGCCGAAGATCTCGCCTGAGCCCCTTAGTTCAAGATCTTCCTCGGCTATTTCAAAACCGTCGGTTGACTCAGCTATAGCCTTAAGCCTTTTCTGCGCGAGTTCTGTTCTTGGATTTGCCATCAATATACAGTAAGAATCATATTCTCCCCTGCCCACACGGCCCCTCAGCTGATGAAGCTGGGCAAGACCGAAACGCTCCGCGTTCTCTACCAGCATAATTGAGGCGTTAGAAACATCTATACCCACCTCTATGATCACGGTCGAAACCAGTATTTTTAGTTTTCCTTCCTTGAATTTTTTCATAACGACATCTTTTTCCTGAGCGCCCATCTTCCCATGAATGAGGCCCACTGAAAATTCTTTAAAAACCTCATCCTTTAATTTTTCATACATCATTGACGCGGCCTGGGTCTGGCTTTTTTCAGTTTCTTTTATCCGGGGGCACACGATATAAGCCTGGCGGCCTTTATTTATTTCTTCTTTTATGAAATTATACACCTTACCTCTTCCTGATTCCTCAACCCAGTAGGTGTTGACAGGGCGGCGTCCCGGGGGAAGTTCTTTTATAACTGAAATGTCCAGGTCGCCGTATACTGTAAGCGCGAGCGTCCTTGGGATCGGCGTCGCGGTCATGACCAATATGTCGGCGGATTTGCCTTTTTCCCGCAAGATCGAGCGCTGCGTGACGCCGAACTTATGCTGTTCGTCTATTACGGCCAATCCCAGGCGCGAAAAATCAACGTCCTCCTGGATCAGGGCGTGCGTGCCTATGATCAGATCCGTTTCGCCGCTTTTCACGCTCTTCCTAATTTCTTCTTTTCTATTTTCCGGAAGGCTGCTCACGAGCAGTTCTACATTTACACCGTAAGGGGCCAGAATTTTACTCAATGTCATGTAATGCTGCTGTGCCAATATTTCGGTAGGAGCCATAATGCAGGCTTGGAATTTATTTTTTATAGTAAGAAGGATAGCGTAGCAGGCAACTACCGTCTTGCCGCTTCCGACATCGCCTTCCAAGAGCCGATTCATAGGCTTTGCGGATTTCATGTCGTTTTCTATTTCCTTTATAGCCTTTAATTGAGACGGCGTAAGTTCAAACGGAAGATTTTTCCTGAATGATTCGAGAAGATTTTCGTCTATTTTATGGCTTATTCCGGCGAGGCCTTCTTTTATATTCCTGCACTTTAACGCTATCGCGATCTGTAGTATAAAAAACTCGTCGAAAACAAGCCTTCTGTAAGAGCGCTCGATCGCACCAAAATCTTTCGGAAAATGCGCATTGTTGACGGCGAATTGCATATCGACTAATTTATGCTTCGCCCTGAGGCGAGTCGGCAGCATTTCCCCTATGCTGTGGGAATAATTCTTCACGGCGTAATAGGCCAGGGAACGCAGGTATCGCTGGCTTATGTTCTGGGTAAGCGGATAAATAGGCGTAATGCGGCCCATGTGGATATTTACCGTCTCTTCAGGTTTTAAAATTTCATATTCCGGCTGGTTGATCTGGAGCACATCGTATCGCTCGACTTTGCCGTGGAGAATGACCCGTTCTCCGACCCTAAAAAATTTTCTCATAAACGGCTGGTTGAACCAAATTCCGTATATCACGCCAGTGTGATCACCGACCGCCAACTGGAATATATTCATTCCTTTTTTGGTTCTCCTGACGCTGAAGGTAAGGACTTCCCCCTTGATGGTCTGGGCCTTTCCTATTTCGACTTCTTTGATCGTTTTTAAATTAGACCTGTCTTCATAGCGGCGGGGTAAATAAAATAATATATCTTCGATCGTGGTGAGGCCCAACCTTTTAAGCGTGTCTGCCCTCTTGGGCCCGACTCCTTTTATATATCTTACCGATGTTTGGAGATTTGAATTTTTGGCTTGCATATCCACTTCTCTTATGGTATCATCATAAACCTAAAAAGCACTATTAAAAAGTGAGGTAAATATGTCACGTGTATGCGAAATTTGTGGTAAAGGACCTGCCGCCGGACGTTCGATCAAAAGACGCGGTATGGCTCGCAGAAAAGGCGGCGCCGGTCGAAAGATAACAGGTATTACTCCGCGCAGATGCCTGCCGAATTTAAAAATTGTAAAGGCAATTATTAACGGTGCCAGAAAAAGAATAAAGGTATGCACCAAATGCCTAAAAGCCGGTAAGGTCAAAAAAGCTGTCTGATTACATATTATTAATGATTACAGTGATTAAAAAATGATTACAATGATAAAACCATATCACTGAAATCATCTAAATCTAATAGGTAATATAACATAAATACAGTGGGTTTGCAAAAAAAATAGCCCCGCCCCTTTTCCTAGGAAGGGGCGAGGTTTTTTGGCCTAAGCCTCCCTAAAACTGCGGGTCAAAGGAAGGCTCCAGGCCAAAAATTTTGTTTTCCATTATAGGTCCCGCCGAAGTCAATCTCCCTCATCAGCATGCAATGACAAAGGCGGACCAAAAAGGGTTAAGCTTTGCCTGCGAATTGCGCTTCTTCTTTATACCTGTCTATGATCTCATCGCCTGAAAGCGGTTCAGCTTCAGGCAAAATAATAAACTTTAGAATGCCGCCTTCTTCACTTTCCTCGACATGCGGAATAGATTCGTGCGGTTTATCCAAGGCCCTTCTCACGGCACAGGCAATTATTTTAAGTATCGGTATATAACGAATCAAATTACGGTCTTCCATCACGCGGCTATCGTCTACCGAGACTAAACTGGCCCTATCTTTTAATTGGTCAAATACTCTGCTTTGCACATTCTCTTCCCTGCTGATAATTGCTGTTTTCACCCTTTTTTGGTCCTTTTCCATAGCGCTGATGCGCTCCGCTACGCGGGCCTTCAGTACTGTCCCGCTGTCAGCAATTATTGTAACGTTCTCGAGGCCTTCCTGTCCTGTGAGTTCCGTCAGGACCCCTAACAGATCTTGGGCATAATATCCCAAATTACCTATATCCGTATCTACTCCTATTACGAGCTCCTCGCCTTTGTCTTTAGCTTCCCGAGCGAGGGTTTTCAGATCATCCCTAAAATGAACGGCGGCGCCTTCGGGCGGAGTGGTTCCTTCAGCGACAACGCCCTCTCTGCTTCCTGTGTATTTTCTAACAGTTACCTTTGTGCCTAATTCTTCTCCCGGAGATTCTATATTAATGTAATCCGTTAGGCTTTCTATGATGGGAAGGCCATATCCTCTATTTGTCGCTTGCACAGTTGAATATCCTGGGCGCATTGCCCTAACGCTATCTAAGCCTTTGAGGCCAGGCCCAACATCTATGGCTACAATCTCAATGCCTTTACCATTTTCATCTTCAATTATGCGCGCTACCAAATAACCTTGCAATCCGTGCTCTGATATATTCTTACCGAGCTCCTCTGCCACTTTTTCTATTTGCTCTAATTTGGCTTCGTTAAAACCATTTTCATTGGCAAGCGAAACTATTCTGTCGTATAAATTGGGAGAAATCAATTCTATAGATACAAATCCTGCCACCGCACCTTCTGATTCTATTTCGGCTTCTATTTCATGTATCCTTCCTGCGTTATGTTCATCAAGCGCTCTAAATAAATCCCACAGCTCGGCCGTTAAATCACCTATTCCTTTTTCCTGACCGACGGCAAAACTGATCTCTTTATAGTGCGGCGAATCGAGAAGGGCTAGAAGTTGTGTTCTTCCAGCATCGACATCCAATTCATAATTAACCTCGATCGCTAAACGTTCCCCATTTTCAGGAGGTTCATCTACGATCTCAAAAATTCCGAAATTCTCAGGGATATACTCCATATTGGCTTCAAGGCCTGCGCGGGCTAAGTCTCCAAAAATAAATACCGGAATTTTCCCATTTTCATTTTCGCTTCCGACAACGATTCTGCCATTCTCGACATTTTCGCCTTGCGGTTTAAAACCGTATTTTTTCAAGACACGGGCAATTAATGGGTTTTGAACAGTATCTACCACAATACCATCAAAGCCAACATTCTCATCAGAAATGAACATGCCTTCCATTACTCCTGCCAGATATGCGTCAAGCATTATATAACTAAATCTCATATTTCTGAAATCAGGCCGGATAACCAACTCATAAATAGTCGGGTTGTAAATATTCGATTGAATATATCCTATTAACTCTCCGGGTTCCGTGCAGAAATATATTTTTTGTCGGCCGTGCTCTTTTTGAACATACATCAGAACCCGCTCGCCATCGTTTGTTAAAAGAGAACCGCATTCAATAATATTCTTTGAAGCTGCTATAATACCGGCTATTTCATTTCTGACATAAGGCCGTATATCTGCATCATAGCCCCAATGCTGAAGGGGGCGATCGACGCCTACTTCAAAGCTGCATATCTCTTCAAGCGTTCTGTTGTCTTTTATCTCAAAAAATCTGTTATTAAGGTAATAGGCACTTTCTTTGCCGCGAATAGTCTGACGCGAAGGACCATCTGGAGTATCGCGTATTTCAAGCAGGCCTGCGAGACGCAACGCTTCAAGTTCGTTCAAGATCGTACTTCTCGCGTATGGCTTACTTGTTTTTGAGTTTTCCCTTCTCCATTTCGGGACATCGCTAGAACCGTCTATAGCGCTTGTAATAGTTATAGGTTTATCGCGAAGCTCATCGCGATAGGCGAATAGATCCTGCAATGCCTCGGCCGGCGAGCCTTCAAGCGCCTGTCGCCTCAATCTTCTGCCTCTGGGTTCCATGGGTAATTGCGCAAAATACCCTTCCAGCGCATCCCGATAAAACATCTTTGCCAGGTATCCGTTCCGCATCCCGGTGGAGGCCGTTTTAGAAACAGCAAGATAGGCCGCGAGATCAGAAATCTCCGCGGGTGAGTTTTGTATATCAACTAAAGGACGGGTCGTAAAACCTAAAGCAACCTCTAATATCTCCGGTGTTACGTTAAACTCTTCGCTATTTCTCCCGGCGGCACCATGATTTGCTTCAATCCTTGAATCTAATCCACTAAGCCAGTTATTTATAAACGCGGCTATCTCGCCAAGCTGGGCATCTTCGGGGGCCAGAGCTGGCTCTGCCCTTGCGCCTTCTTGGGCGGCTTTTGATAAAACATGTTCCCTCAAAAGAGCTGTGGAGCGTATAAGAAAATGGATTGGCACAGGCGTTCTACCGCCTTTAGGTATTCTACCACCCTCCCAATTGGCTATCGTATTCCTGTGGAGAGGATTTTCAGGCCTCACTAAGGCGCCCATTATTTCTTGATCAACTTTCAAGATATCTCTTATAGTCCGCATTCTCTCGGCAGATTTTTCTTTTAAAAGTTCTTCTGCTATAGTCATTATCCTTTTCGGAATGATCTCTGCGCCTGTTTCCCATGCTAGTATCTTATCGGCTATAATCGGTTTTTTCGGATTGAGCGCCTTACCAAGGTCTTCCACGCTTAATCCTAGACCCATACATATAGCTCTTAATCTATAACCCCTGCCTTCCTGTATGATCCTTCCGGCACTTATGAGAACATCAAGAGGTATAAAATGTTTGTTTTTATACCAGTTCAGAAGCGTCGGCACCGAGACAGGATTATCCGGCCTTAACATTCTTCCGAACTCTCCATTAGTTAACTCAAGCTCTTCCCTGATTTCTGACAGCCTGGAACCTGCTATATCTCTCACGGCCGCTTCTAAATTCATCAAGGCATTGATAGGAACGGGTCTCACTCTCGATTCCCAATCTCTTACAACAGATTCTATGACAGGCGCTTCACGGTTAAGCACCTTTCCAAACTCTTTTTCGGTTAATCCTAAAAACATCCTTAATTTTATCAATCTAACGCTGACCTTGCTGGTTGCGATAATCCCGGCCAACTTAAGAATATCAATAGGAACGGGCGCCGCTTATTTTCCCAATTTGCAAACGTGGTTAAAGGGATCTGACTGTCAGGGCTAAGCGCCTTTACGAATTCCGGTTGGGTTAAATCAAGCACATTCCTGAATTCTCTCAATCTGTCTCCGCCAGTTTCTCTCCAAAGTTCTTCTACGCGGATAAGAATGCTGGTCGGAATCATAATCCTGTCACTTTCCCACTTTCCGATAATCGAAGCAGGGATGGGATGATCCGGATCAATAGCTTTGCCGAATTTCTCAGGAGTTAGGAATAACGCAAGCCTAAAGTCGTTTAACCGCGGAGGTAATGCTATCCTGGTAAAATTTTTCACTGCCATAAAAACTTCCAGCGGAATACGGACTTCACCATTTTCCCACTGATCGAATTCATGCTCGGAAACTGAGATGCCAAGATTCTGTTTAAGTAAAGCTATAAATGGTCTTTTGCCCAATTTCAAAAGAATCCTGAGTTCTTTCAGACGAGCGCCTGCACCGGTCCTCCAAACTTCTCTTAATTTAAGACGTACATCAGGGAGCTGTTGCATACCGCTTTCATGCTGCGGAAGCATTGCCTCTGCATAGGCAAACCTGAAATCTGCTCGCAGACCTGAATGATCCCAGAGCGCTGCATAATTCTCCAATAAGTCTATCACCAGCTTTAGACCCGGATCTCTTGCTATTTGCAATACATATACGGCTAATTGGAGATTTACGACACGCTCCCCTTCGGGCATATTATAGAGCGCTTCTAAAATAACCGAGGCCGCTTTTGAAGCTCTCAGCAGCGTCACTGTATCGCTCTGCAGCTTTATGTACACTTGCGCAATTTCGCGAGAGGTTATTCCGCTAGAATCGGTAATGCTGCGTTGTGCGGCGCCCGCCTCATCGGCAGTAGAATTTATAGCATCAAGCTGTACCGATGACAATGGGCCTTTAGCCGTTGCCGCGATCTTTGCCACTAACGCATAATATTCAGGCAATAGCTCATCTACAATAAACAATGAATTATTCCATTTCCAAGTTCCAAGCGGTGCTGATAATGCATCGGGCGCGTGTTCATCCACGGTATATACCGTTAACACAAGATCCTTCTTCCTTCGGCCATCGCTTTCATAATGCGGTATTAACCTGAACGGCATATTTGCCAATTCTTCGCCTAACTCGGCAGAGAACATATGGTCCTGGTTACTGAATAAATTGATAGAACCGTCATTGTCCGTTAACAGGACAATGCCTTTATTAGGCGAATCCCTGCCAAAAGTTTCTCCTAAAAGCGCTCCCGCGCTCGCAACTTCTTGCGGGTTTGCCCCAAAACAGACTGTCTTCAAAAGCTCGCCGAATCTTGTCCTATCTGCCGCGGGGCTTATAAGTGCAGCTGCCAGAGTACTTGTTCTGACAGCTTTAGCTGCTCGCGAAATACCTACTATTTTTTCAATCGCGGCTTTTGCCTTTGAGAGCCCTTCTCTATCATAGCGGCCTTTGTCAGCCAAGACACTGCTGCCGCTTATTTTAATCCCACAAATACGCTCGAGCATTTTTTTATCTTTTATAGCTAAAAATATATCTGTTAAATAATATTCGGTTGCCTTCCCTGACTTGGGCTCCTCGCGACGTTCAAGAAGTCCGGCATAATACAAGGCTTCCAGCTCATTAGAAATCGTATCTCTTGCGTATGGCTTACCTGTCCTGGGATTATTCCTTCTCCATATCTCTTGCGCGATTGTTATTGTTATCGGCTTGTCGCCCAGCTCTTCTCTATACGCGAATAAATCTTGCAAGGCTTCGGCCGGAGAACCTTCTGGTTTATACGGCACAATCGCGGTTTGAGGCATTGCCTGTTGTTCGATGGCGTTTCTGGATGCAAGATAGAGAGGCCTTTCAAAATGAATTTCGCTGTAATGCGGCGACGCGAGCGCAGCGGCAAGGGCAGTATCTCTATCTGATTCGGTTAAGATGTAATCTACAAGAATAAATGCTTTTTCTCCTTCTATTGGTTCATCAACGAGCTCAAAATTTTTATAAGTATCAATTGTTTCTGCGCCTATTCTCGTGTTTTTGATATACCTTTGTTTTTGCGCCTGGTCCGCGATATAAATAGGTGTTTTCTTATCAGGCTGCCTATTTCCTACTATTAATTCCATGCCGCTGGCCGATACCGGTTTAAAACCATATTTCTGCATTAATAGCGCGTTGAGCGGATTTGTTATATTGTTACCCTGCAAATAAGCACCCTTTTCAACTCTCTGCCCTAAGCTGATCAAGCCTTCGTTAATAGCTGCGAATAAAGCATCGAACAGCACATGACTCAAACCGCTGCCTCTATAACTCGGGCTCACGCTAACATAGCGAATAGAGGCTTCTTTCGGCAATATTTTTACATACCCTATTGATCCTTCTTCAGTATACAATTCAAGCTCGACAATATCCCTCGCTGTTGTAGCCGATATATTAATTTTTTCTCCGGTCGGCAATATTAAGTACCCAACATTGCCGTTGGTCATTTTTAGAACAGGATCTGAATTTTCGTCATAGCCGACGATACAGTCACCGCCGCCAACCTGAGCATCGAGTCTTATCCTAAAACAATATTCCCCATAATAGGGCATTGCTGCTACGATCGTATCAGGATGGCTTTCGCCATATTGCTGCAATCTGTACGCGATCTGTTCAGCTCGCAAGCCGTTTTCGCGGCCATCCTTTATAATACCGCTTATTGCCTGGATATGGGGAATTGCCGGGGAATTCGCGCCCAATACCCTTGCGGTTTCGAACTCATCGGTTTGGAGCGGCGCTTCTTCTCTTGCCGGTACGGCAAGAGGTCTAAAAATTGGCTTCCCGCCCTCTTGGTAACCTATAATATAGACGCCGCCGCCTAAATCTTCATGCAGTGTAACTCTGAAAGAATATCCCTCACCCGGCACAGCTTCTATGCTTTGCAGCATACCTGTATTCTCTGCGGCATAAGTAGCTAGCTGCTGCAAGGCTTCGGCTTGAGGGATCCCCCTTTCATGCTGAGCCTGTATAAGCCTGCCTATAACGGAAACGCACGCGTATGCGCGCGGATTTTCTCCGAGTTCTTTTACTATTTCATCCGGGCAGAATGTCGTCGGCTGTTTCAGAGAAAAACTTATCCTGTCCCTGGAAATTTCCGCTACACCCGCGCTCTGGCAGAGAAATATCCACGTCATTATAAGTGAAGCTAATCTTATGAGTTTTTTATTCCTCATATGCATCTTCTGTTACGCCTTTCCTATAAATTCAGCCTCTTCGTCATATCTTTGCCTCAATTCATCGCTCGTAAGCGGTTTCGCGCCTTCCTGGACGCTCAGAATAAGTTTCAAAATACCATTTTCTTCGCTTTCGGCGACGTA
The DNA here is from genome assembly GCA_002780005.1 of Candidatus Aquitaenariimonas noxiae. Lineage (GTDB taxonomy): Bacteria > Omnitrophota > Gorgyraeia > Aquitaenariimonadales > Aquitaenariimonadaceae > Aquitaenariimonas > Aquitaenariimonas noxiae. The sequence goes on from PEWV01000025.1 coordinate 25,789, forward strand.
CGGTATCGGCTCATGCGGCTTATTCAATAATCGCTTTAAAGCTAATTCTATTATTCTGGTAACAGGTATATATTGATTTAGACTTTCCCCTTCAATCACTTGGCTATCGTCTACAGAAACAATTTGAGCCTTACCGGCCAAAGAATCAAACATATGTTTCCCCCTATTAGACTCTTTTACAACAGAGACGACCCTTACCTTTTTGCCTGCTTTTTCCGCATCTCTTATATAACTATTTACTCGCGCTGATAGTTCGGTGCCATCGCTTGCAATTACTACTAAATTCGAAAGGCCTTCTTGGTCTTTGAGTTCGGCCAATACTTTTAGCAGATTCGGGGCATAACTACCTAAATTTCCTATTGTCGTATCTATGCCCACTAATATCTCTTCGCCGTCCTCTTGCGCGGGTTTTGCCAGTCCTCTTAAACTGCTGACAAAGCTTCTAGCTTCTGCTGCTAAAGACTGACCCTCGAATGCGCGGCACAAGGCATCGTATAAAACAGGTCCGTCCCGATAATGGTATTGGATACCCGATATCCCGGCTGATCTTGCGGTAGTTACATAATCTTCGACATCGTCTATAAAGACCGCGCGGTCAGCGCTCACGCCGGCCCTTTCCAATGCAGTTTCGAATATCCTTTTGTCAGTTTTCATGCAACCGACATCGCATGAAGCAATAACGCCGTCGGCTATCCCGAAGATATCTTTGTATTTGGATGGCATATAGTCCCGATGGATCGGGTTTGTATTAGTAATAATAAATATCTTATATCCTCTCTCTTTGAGCGCGGCCATCATATCTGCAACGGGCTGGTTCGCTTCGTATATATCTGAGAATATCGGCATAAATTCCTCAAATGTCATATTGAGGTTAAAAATCTTTTTCAGATTCTGGAAATATGCCTCAGGCGTTACCTGTCCGCTTTCAAATGGAACCAATATCTCATCGGAAAGTATTTTTTGATAAATAAAATCTTCCGTCTTGTCGGAATATTGCGCGAGAGCCCGCGTCGCTCTGTGGTAATCGACTTTTAATAATATATTACCAGCGTCAAAGAATACGGTATTGACAGCTGCCGGAGCAGGAAATTCGTATGCAACCCGTGAACTCTCTGCCTGAGTTGCCAAAGCGCTGAAAGCACTCGTGTCGTTCACCTCGATGCCCTGTGACGCCAGAATACGTTCAAAGCGTTTCAAGAATTCCATTCCCATTTCGGCGCGTGTCAGATTTGTATCGTTAGGTTCTCTCGGGTCAAGCTCAAAATACTTATCGCCGACAAGAAAATCGGCGAGGAACCTGTCGCACCAGGTATGATAATATTCCAATATATAGCGGTATGCATACCATTTCATGAGCCCTCTATCAATGCGATTAGTCTGGCCCAGTTCTATGTAACCATCTATAATGCAGTCCGCGAGATAATCAACAATACTCATTAAAAGTTGCGGGTCATCATTTATATCGCCATAATTCATCACAACCATATATGTCGTTGTGCGAATTGCGATAGCTAAATCATTAAAAAGTCTGGCCGGTTGAGTACTGTCCGGATCTAGCCAGGAAGCTACATATAATTCACCCGTATCGGGTTTTCTTTTAAAGATCGCGTTTTTAGGCCTCACATCATTATTATATATGCCGGTACCTATATTTACCTCGTTATCCGGAAGATAGCGCCTCGCATTAAGATCATCAAGGAGAGGAGATACGCGTTTTTCATATCCGGACATCCTATCTCGCTGCAATTCAACTTTTCGCGACGAATCCTGGCTGAGACTTAATGTAACACGTTCGCCGCTTAGGACAGAATTCAGATACGACCAATGGTATTTAAGCGATGTCATGTTAGGCAGGGGCGTCATCCATTGATCCGACTCTATTGAATTATACATATTATCTATTACAGCTATGGATCTGCCTATATTGTAAATCGCTGTAAGCAGGTCTCTTTCCGGAATGTCTTCTAAGGTGAGGTATGTTTCTATTTCACCCGGGATCCCCTTACTCACGCGCCATACAGCCCCATCAGCGTCGCGGTACAGCTTTGTTAAAACCCCGCTGCGACATGCGCTTTTAACATTAAGAAAATCTAATCGATCCCAGTCTTCCGGCAAGACTGTCTCATTCTGCAATCGTTCCAATAATTGTAAGTTATGATCCATTGCCTCAACGTTAAAAACTGAGTTGATTTTCTGAACAAAATACTGATATTCAATGCCTTCCTCTTTAATAACCAGACGGTAGGTACGGTTGATAAGACCGAATTCGATTGTTTGACATGTGCAATTTTGAGGTGAAGCCTCATATGTGTTTTCAAATGCGTTAAAAATATCCATTACTTCTTTTGCCTCAAGGGTCGGTGTAACAGCAGACGACTCAACGCCTGCCCTGCCTTCAACGCTCACTCCGGTTTCGGCATCGCGTTCGGCCTTTATGACCCTGCGCCTTGATTCCATAACTTTGAAAGCCGCTTCGCAAATATTCGGCAAGCCGGAAGCAGCAACGCCGTAAAACCCGTATTGCTGTATAAGAAGGCGAATAAAATAAGGAATACCCGGTTGCTGCATGTCTTCCTTTAATGCAGCTGACGAAAGGCCATCTATCGGATTTTGTATAGTTGCAAGTGGAATTACAGACTCTACGCTTTCAAGCCTCTTTTGCAATTCCTCACGGTGATTTTGCCGCGATATCAATGCGACACCAATGCTATGCGAAGGCGACAATCTTTGCTCCGTCACCAATGGTTCAAATCTCCGCCATAATTCATCTCCGTACTCGTCGCCGCCGATGTAATATGCATTAACTCCTATATCAGGATTTACATCCAAAATCTCAGGAATATATTGAACGCTTGTATCGTCTCTTTTTGAGCCGATGGGTGAAAATTGAACGATCGGCGCAAGACGGCTTGTCATCGCCTCTATAAGGCCAAAACGAACTGATTCGCTAGACAATCCGGATTTATATGTCGGGGCGCCTCGCGATATTATAATTAATTTATCCAATTTTAAATCAACTATACTTTGAAGCATGACTGCCAAATGACCCCAGTGCGGCGGGTCACCCGCGATCGGATAAAATCCCACGCGAAGCGGCCGGTCCGGCAAGGCGCCGGATATTACATTTGTATCAGGGTCAAAACTAATTTCGGGGTGTATTTCGCCGGATTCTATCAAGCCTTGGATTTGCGTCAATAATGCATTAATCGTTGTTTCTATTTCCGCTAATTTTTGACGGCCGGGCTCTGCAACTATAAGCCCTTCCAGTTCGAGGTCCAGATCGAAAATACCCGGCGCTAAAATCGAGGGCGCTGTTTTAGCGGCGCCTAAAATCTTACGGATTTCATCCGCCGCTTTACCAAGTTTCGCCCTATCGTAGCTCCAGTGCTGTAAAAGGCGGTCATTATCTATTTGTATATTACAAATTCTATTTAGAGTTTCTGCGTCTTGAATTTGAAAGAATAATGGCGAGAGGCGATATTGCGTAGACTTGCCTGGCCTGGGCGGCTCGATAAGCTGAAGTATGCCTAGCCGCTCCAAGGCTCTTAATTCATTTGAGATTGTGCTCCTAGCGTAAGGTTTACCCGTCTTAGAGTTTTCGCTTCTCCATTTTGGGACATCCGCAGTACCATTTATAGCGCTCGTAATCGTTATTGGTTTATCTCTTAGGGTGTCCCTGCTACCAAACAAATCCCGCAGCGCTTCGGCCGGCGAGCCTTCAGGACCTTTCGCTTGCATGAACTTGCTTTGCACCTCGGCAAAAATCGCATAGGCGTCTTGTCCGCCTTCTAGCGCTAAATATTCATCATGCCGCTCTTCCATAAGGCCGTCTATTATTCTACGCGCCTCATCACTCACGCGATTATATTTTTCATGCACTTCTGCGCTGAATTCTTCTTCTCTGCCCTTACTCCTTAAATCCATAAGGTCATTTGTAAATAATACCGGCGTAAAGAACGACATAGCATCCGCATCCCTTAAGACCGCAGAATCTTCTATTAAATGCGCCAGCGTAGCTTCTTGGGCCGGTAAGGGTTCAGGCATAGTGTCTTTTCTTATGCCTTTCTCGTGGTTTCGTATCAGCAAATCCACGTTCGCTATTAATCTTGGGTCTATTCCTAATAATTCCAATAGCGACCTTGCAAAATCTGCGGCCATACGGGGATGTTGTATCGGTTTATAATAATTCTGATGCCGCGGGCTATCAACCGGAGGCTCATCCTTGATCGCGACATAATACCCGTCAAAGAACCTGTCAGCGTCGTGCAGCATTGACGCGATCAATAATTCGGGCGATGGTTCGGCCGCTAGCCTTCTAACAACATCCGGGAGCGCCTGCATGTGAGGCGACATATTTGCCCTGAATAATGGGTCCGAACAATTGGTGATTTCGCATAATCTTCCCAATAACCATTCGACTTCACTGACAGCTTCATCGCCGGTTACAATTCGTTCTTCCCTGGCACTAACCTTTTCTTCTATTTCCTCTCTTAATTTCACAAGTTGCGCGTCAGAATCCTCTTTATTCGCGGGATCGGCAAAAGCTTCTTCGTATTTTACGCCATCTAGTCCAACCCCTATGGTAGACTGCACCGCATAAATACCTTCGATCGTAACTTCTGGCGCACCTTCAGGCACTTCAGCTTCACCTTCGATAGCTGCAGTTATCGTAGCATCAAGATGGTTCCCTGCCTTATCCTGGACCTCTGAGACCTCTCCGTTCTTTACAATTATGATAATTTCTTCATTTGCGTGCCCCGGCACTTTTATGCGTGAAGTTTTTCCTCCGGGCCCGACCTTGCCTCCTATATCTTTAGTCGCCATTGCGCCCAGGCGAACTCTTTTAATAATGTGATCTTTAAGTTCGGCAAGCTTCTCCGGTGAAAGCATCTCCCAAAAAGAATCCACTAATTGGCCTTCGGCATTATAAATGAGCGCAAAATTGCAAGTATCTAAAACCTCCCTACCGGCTCCTAATATTCTCACCTGAGTCACCACGCCATCGATCAAATCAATCTCGACCTCATGCCCTTTATAATTAGTAAACGCTGCCCAATGCTTGCCTAAATGCAAACCTCCGGAAACATCGTTCAGCCAGAAATGCTTAATAGTGCATGTCCCGAACTCTTTAAGGTCATCAATTGTATCTACCCGGAAAAATGATGCCTTCAAATTACCTTCAGGGTCATAAACTAGACTATACCGCCTATCTTGTCCCTCGACTATATTACCTGCGCCATCGAGCAAAGTCGCCCTGCTCACGATACCATTCTCAACGACAGTCAGGGCCCCTCGATGATCCGGATACTTATCTATCGGGTATTGTGAAAACACAACAGCGCCCTGGCCGGCTGGGCCGCCTAGATTTATTACGCCGGCCTTATTTAGTTTAAATCGTTTTATCGTAACATTTTTCAGGCTTAAATATGTCCCTTCTGCAAGCGTATCCCAGAAAGAATTGAACAATTCTCCTTTTTCGTCATACATAAGCGCAAACTCATGATCTTCGAGTAAGTTATCTTCCTCATCGTATATCCGCACCCTATCATATTGACCTTGGATCACATCCAGCTCAACTTTCTTACTCTTATGTTTTGAGAAATGAGGAATAGGTTTTTTCTTTGCTCCTACCGCAAGATTGCCGAACTTATCCAGGCGTAAACCCCTTATTGTAACACCGTCATATTCTTTAAACCTTGTAGAGCTGAGATTGCGAAGGAAGGAATCAACGAGTTTGCCGGACTTCTTATCGTAGACTAAGCAGAATGGCCGAGGAGTCCTTTCGCCTGTCTCTTCATTCACAAGTGTAACTTCCCAAATTTGGCCTTCTCTAACTTCGATAACCGCCTGGTGATATTTATAACCTTCTCCCATCTTTACATTTCGTCCGCCTATGGTTAATGTACCATCTTCTTTAACATAGTGATCCCGGATCTCTACGTTGTTCAATTTAGCAAATTCCGGTTTTTCGATCTTTCCATGGAACGTCTTCACCAATGTTCCGTCAGGCCTATATATAGTACCCAACTGAATGAATTCCACCAATTTGTCACTATCATCAAATATCCACACCCTATAAGGATGGCCTTGGAGGACTTCGAACTGAACTTTATGTCCAGGATAGTTGCCGAATCTGAACACGTCTACGCCCCCGATACCCAATTCGCCTTGCGGTTTTAAATTATTTCCTGTAATGACTACTCCATCATCCAAAGTCGCTAATTGCTCTATGGTGAATTGATCCGAATTGGCAAAGAGCTTTTTCCTGCTTGAAAGAAGCGCTTGAGCTAAAACCAATCTTTCTTCCTCAGGTGCGGAAAGTATGCTCTGCACCGTAGGAGCCGTTGCTACTGTGGGAACTGTTACCGCATCCATGTACAGAGTCATATCAGGGGCGGCAGTAACCGCTTCCATCTGCGATGTTGTAAATTCAGTATCTATCCAGCCCAGGGTAAGGTTATATTTTGCCTCGAGGTATGGCACGAGGGCATAGAGTTCGCCCGGTTTATTAATATCTAGGCGCCGGGTCATTTCCAGCTGGCCTTGGCGGCCTGTAAAATTTGCCGGCACTTGAGCCAGCAACGCTTCCAGCCTATCCAGTCTTTCAACAGTACACCTTATATCGTGCCAACCGTATTCGCTTATAAACTCAGGTTCGCCGAATATTCTATACATGTCAGCTAGATTGCTTACGTGGACAGTTTTCGCGACCTCTATCATCCCGGCAACACCCCTATAAGAAGCAGGGGCTGCCTCGAGCATGTCCTTTAAATCCCAGAATTTTATCCAACCGACCTGTTGGATCTGGATACCCAAACGACTGCGTACCTCTCTTGAAAGCCTTTCGCAAATCTTGGGGCTCGCTAATATCTGTGCCCTTCCAAGCCTTATATAACCGCGCTCCACGGCAAGCTCAATATCTCTGGCCAGATAAAAACCTGACTGGCGGCCGGTATATAGCTCGAGGTTATTCAAATTTTTCAGATCTATCTGGCCCCATCGTGTATTAAACACCTCTCTACCGTCAGGAACTATCACCCTTTCCCCGTGTTCCATTGCCTGCATTAATTCGTCCAGGCTGTAAACACGCGCCTTGGCCCGGCGTTCATTTATCGCCTGACTAAGGTCTTGGGTAGCGAAACTATTCTGCCGCAATCCTTGAATATAATTTCTTGCATGCGCAAGAATTAATTTCTTTTCTCCTGCCCCGAAATTGATCGTTAAAACCCTCTCCTCGCCTTTGCCTTCAACGCTGATTATCCGCCCTTCGCCGTAATGCAGATGCCATATCTTCTGGCCCGGCAAGAGAAGCGGCGGCAGCCTGTTTCCGTGCCTTTGTGTAAATTCCTCCCATTCCCTATCAAGCTTTCCCCGGCCCCGGGTACGGGCCGCATTTTCGACTAGTTCCTGCGCATATCTACCAGGCTCGGGTCCGGAATAGTCTGCCATTGTGCGCAATATAGAAGATGCCTGCCACGGGTTAATAATTTGTAAATAAACGAAGCGCTCTAATTCCGCGGCGTAGGCTTCATAATCAAAACGTTCAGGAAAACCTACCTCTCCACCTGTTGTTTCTTCAAAAACGCTAAATTCTCCGCGAGTCAGCTTTCCCTCATGCGCCGAAAGCTTTAGATTCGCCCTGCGTTCGGCCAAGCCTAACTGTTGATTTATATAGCTTCTTATGCACTCCCGCAATAGCCCTTCATTTTCGTATGGGCCTTGGTAATTTTCAGGGAAGGCCTTTTTTTGGATCTCGCGGCAGGCCTCGTGGTCGTAAAACGATTCTAGCGCTTCGTGTAAAAGATATTCGGCAACTAAAGAAGTTTTAGTTTCCCCGGAGCTATAACTTTCCACATGCGAAAGATATCGCACGAAATCTGCGGCATAGCCTAACATCACCCGCTGGCCGCCTAATCTTTCGCCATTCATTGAAATATTTCTTAAAAGCGGGGCGTGTGAATTAAATCCCAATACAAAATTATCTTCCTCTGGCGGGATATCCCTTGAGGTAATAATAACAGACCCGAATTCATACATATTTTTAGGTATAAGAGTCATCATAATTCCATTTATCTCGTCTTCGCTCAAAAGTCCTTTGAGGCGCGCCCTTATAAATCTGCGCAGATTGTTTAACGGAATATTGGTGTGCCTAAAATTAAAAGGTTCTATGTCCCCGTTTTCTATTATGCTTTGCAATTCTTCAAGCGCGATCTCGCCTTTTAAAATATATCCGCCGGCAGTATCAGCAGGGCCTGTTGCCTGGCCCTCCATACCAAGGAGAGGAACAAACCTGTATTCCATGATCTCCCGCGCTAACATAACCGTCTCCTCGCCTGACTCGTCTTCTTTTGCTCTCTTCTGTATTAAATTAAGAGTGCCTCTTCCGGTTTTTCCTGTAATGGGTATAACTATAGCCCCACCGTCTTTAAGCTCGTCTCTCAAGGCAGCCGGTAAACGGGGCGCGCCTGCTGTAACCATTATTCCGTCAAAACTCATTTCTTCTCTGAAAAGCGGAGCGCTTCCGTCCCCTACAATAACGTGCACATTATTCCTGCCGGCCCTGGTTATATTCTTATGGGCATCCTTAGCAAGGCGCTCCAGGGTCTCAACCGTATAAACCTCTTTCACTAAAGATCCTAAAATAGCTGCCTGCCAACCGCTGCCGGTCCCAATTTCTAAAATAACCGCATTTCTATAATCAGGAATGTTCTCGATTAAGAGCGCTGTCATTTCTGCAACCATAATAGGGCTGGAAATTGCCTGCCCTGGTAGCGGAGAACTTTCATAAGCAGAAGCTATAAGCCCCGGAGGAATAAAATTGTGGCGCCTATTCTCCATCATGGCATTAATAACATCTCTCACTATATCTTCCCTGTGATTTCTCTTTAAGAGTTCCTCCTTTATGCTTGCATAAAGCATCGCCTCTTTACTTTGAAGTTCTTCTTCAGTCATATCTCGGCTGGCCATCAGTTTATGGGTCACTGCTTCTGAAACAAGTCCAAAAGCTGGTAAATGCGTAACTGAATCTTGCAAAGAGGTTATATCGCGTGACATACTGTCTATTCTTGAGATAAGAGGAAGGGTGTGTTCGCCTCCTCTTCTTACAAGGATCCCCCTTGCAGCATTAAAGCCAACTGTCAGCGTACTCATGCAGGATAAAAATGCCTCGCCACTCCAGCGATTTAAGCCCTCAATCTTTATTCCGCGAAGATCTTGCAACACGCGGCTGATTAATGTCAATAATGCCCTTATTTGAGGAATCCCGGCATCGCCGATATCAGCTGATAAGGTTTCAATGTTTTGGATTAAATTTCTTACAGCCTCCTCGGCTTTAGCTGCTTCCCCTCCGGGCCCTTTTTCGGCAGGCTGGGTTGTCCTGTCAGATGCCGAGACAATCCCGGTATCGGGAAGCTGGGCCTGGCTAGCCTTAAGCATTGCTCGGGCCTGGGCCACCTGGGCAGTTACAACTTGGGGATCAGCAACAAATCTGGGATTAAGACCAAATGCAGACTGTTTTTCTTCACGCATACCCAAAAATGCGAGGTATCGCCCTATTGCATAATAATTTGGCTTTTCTTCATATCTGAGATGTTCCCTGTGAAAATCCCTTACATGGCCTAGGTACGGCCGATCAAAGCTCAGCATATCTCTTTTAAGGAAAAATCTCATAGCAAGACTATAGGTGCCATCCTGGCTGTCTCGATCCTTTCTATTTACCAGCTCTTCAACGAGAAGCATGGCTGCCTCTAGATGAGTAGCTTTTATCTTATGTGTCGCCGCATAATCAAGAATAAACTGTTTCAGCGCCTTCCTTGCGATCAAGGTCGCTACCATCTCGCTATTTACTTCAGGAAGAACGGCTTCGCCCCTTGCCTGCATGATCAAACGCATCTGGTGAAGTTTCAATTCAACCAGTTCGTGTATTATCTCGTGCTCTATAAATAAGGAGGCGGCTGCCTTGAGAATTTCAGGATCGCTGGCTGCTTCAATTAAATCCGTCGAAAACCAATCATATATCTCTCTAGTCTCTTCGTATCCGCTCGTCCGCATATCATCAAAATAGGAAAGCACAGAATCTACTGTATTTGTTGGAATATGTTCGCCTCCTGCTATTCCTGATAATTCATCCAATACATCTTTTAAATGTTTATTCACAATTATGCGCTGGCGTGTAATATCGGCATTATTATTTAAAGGGTCTGTAACAGAAACAGCCGTAACATTCATGCCTTCTCCCCAGACTACATCAAGACTAGCTCCATCAGCGTAATAATCTGCATATACAGCATTCTCCCCCCGGTCTCTCGATACTAAAATATCCCACATAAGCCCGACCGATGAACGTAAATACATGAAATCCAGATCTACAGCCAATACCGCATCCAGTTTTCTGTGAATTTCGGCAACTATTTCCTGCTCGACGGGTTCATCGGTTTCTCTAAATCTTAAATTTGCTTTTTCACCGCCTGTTTCATAACCTCTTTGAGAACCTGATGCTTCGGCATGACCTGTATCTTCTTCCGCATAGGCCTGAACGGGCCTAAATATATGTTTTCCGTCTGCGTCATAACCTATAAGGTATACCCCACCGCCTAAATCTGGATGCAGTGTAACTTTGAAACAGTACCCTTCTCCCGGTACTATCTCAATACCCTGCAACTTATCAGCATTTTCACCTACATAGGCACTAAGCTGCTCTAATGCCTGGGCTTGAGGGACTCCTTTGTCATGCTGAGTCTTTACTATCTCGCAAAGGATAGCGACCGAACTATACGCAAGAGGCCTGTCTCCTAATGCTTCTACAATTTCGTCAGGGCAGAATGTGGTAGGCTGTTTTAGGCAAAAAGCTGTCTCCGGGTGCGAAACCCCTGCGAAGCTTATATTCTGGCAAAGGAATATCCAGCTTGTTATTAAAGCTACTATTTGTATAAGTTTTTTCTTTCTCATGCGAATCATTTTACGCGTTTCCTATAAATTCTGCCTCTTCGTCATATCTTCTTCTTAATTCCTCTTCGCTCAAAGGTTGCGCAGGAGGCAGCATAATAAATTTCAATATTCCATCCTCTTCCCTTTCTTCAACGTAAGGAATCGGCTCGTAAGGCTTATTTAAAACCCTCATTAAAGCGCATTCAACGATTCTTGTTATCGGAATAAATTGGTTGAGCGTTTTTCCGTCTTCGCTCATTATTCTCGTATCATCTACCGAGATAATCTGAGATTTGCCTTCTAGCGAATTAAACATGCGCTTGGCCCTATTGTCTTCCCGCACAATAGCTGCAGCCCTTACCTTCCTGCCTGCCCTTAAAGCATCTTCTAAGTATGCATTTAAATGCGCCGAGAGGACATTTCCTTCACCTGCAATCACGGTTAAATTATCCAACCCTTCTTTTTGTCTAAGCTCAGTCAATATTGTAAGTAAATTCTGCGCATAATCCCCAAGATTGCCTATTTCCGTATCAATGCCTACCAATAGCTCCTCGCCATTATCTTTAGCTTCCTTGGCTAGTGCCCGTATATTCTCGACAAAACGTTCGGCTTGAATCCTACCCGGTTCTGCTTTCCCTTCAACTTGAGGCAATATAATCTTAAATGTAGTTCCTACTCCGGCTTCAGTATCAACATCCATATCTCCTCCGAAACTTAAGGCGAACTGGCGCGATGTAGCAAGGCCGTGGCCTTTTGATAAGATACCTGTGTCTTCCTTATCGCTGGAACCTCTCACAAAAATAGCTTTTGTTTCAGTTTGGGTCTCAGGATCCAAAACTTTTTCTAACATCTCGGGTTTTCTTATGCCGCCGGCATCATCTTCCACTTCTATTAAGACCTGGCCATTAGACGGCTTTAGCCTAACAGTGACCTTATGCTCGGCTCCGGCTTCGACATACCTGGGTATATTGGTCAAGAGGTTGCTTAAAATACGCCTCAAGCCTCCGCGGCTTGCCTTCACAATAAGCCCTTCCTGGGGCTTCTCAAAATATATACGAATATTTTTATCGTGAAATTCCTTGCCTCTCGCTTGCAGGAAACCGCCAAGGAAGGCGCCTAGCTCTATATTTTCCATTACATAACTATCCAGCATGTCAAGCCCTGATTCGGCAAACTCAAGCGCAGCCGCCGAGAAATCGCCTTCAAAGGATTCTCTGCATATCTCAAGAACAGAAGGATCTGTAATAGCATCCAGCCTGGTTGGGTTTTCTGTAAAATAAACTTTCACCGCGCCATATGCCTGCCTTAATTCATCGGCAAACGCCTTGCCGTCTTCTACGACTGCATTCCAATCACCTGTCTCGCGGCCGTGGTAATAAGGCCTTTTTCTCTCCTGCTGTGTAACTTTTATGCTGTCAAGCAGCGTATAAACTGCCATGAATTTTTCTTTTTCGCTCGCATCTGCATCCGGCCTTAGATTATCTTGCACATAAGCTAACCAGCCATAGAGCTCTGTCATCGGCTGCAGCACATCATGAATAAAAGCGACCATCTTCACGGATTCCTCTGTTGGCTCAACAGTTACGGCCGGCTGTCCCAATGGGGCCTTCGCACCTTCTGCAGTTCCTTGAGTGTGCATAAGCTCGCTCCGTATAGACTGAAACACTGCAAGCGTCTCTACACCTTCCTTACTCTGCCTGAAGGTTTCTTCTCCCGCAGCCACAAAGGCATCTGCGCGAATCTTGTCTTCCGGAACAAGGCGCGCGTATTTATACCTTATCATAGCGTTGCCTTCGCCTTTTCCTTTGTCACGTTCGAGCAGAATATAGGAATTTATTAGAAGTTCGGGTATAAATTGAGAAATAGAATCTGCTCTTTGCAGGAGATTCATATCCGAAGCTGCCTCCTGCTGGAATCCATTTTCCGCAGCCACTTCTTCTGTAATACCCGTCTCATGACGCAAGATAAGTATTTCAACGTCCCCTAAGACTTTATCGCTCACTCCTGCTTCTCTAAGCCACTTCAAGGCGAAATTCGCTGACAATCTCGGATGCTGATTTGATTTGTAATGCAAGTATTGAGGGGTACCGCCTTTAAAGCCATCGGACGGGTGCACGTAATAACCCTCAAAAAATCTGTCAATATCGTGGAACAATCCGGCAATAAGAGCTGCCGGATCAGCTGAAGGATCAATCTCCCTGATGATCCCTGGTATAGATCTCATGTGTGGCGGCATATTCCTAATAAAAAGTTCGTCTCTGCAGTTTTTATTGGCGTCCATCCAATCGAAAAGCCATTGGGCTTTTTCGGGATCTGTCATCTTATTTAAATTTGTTCGGTTTTCTTCAATAGCCGTTCGTAACCTTCCCAGTATCTCATCGGATTCTTGCCGATGTGTTATATCTATTGGTGCTGTGCACCTCATATGTTCCGTAATTTTGTCTCTGGCCATAGCCAGCCTACTTTCACTATACGTACAGTGCTGCATTACATAATCGCCTTCTACGTCTATATCGCAGATTCTATCCACAAGTTCTTCGTCCTGTATCTGGAAAAATATATTAGTAAGATAATATACGTTTGGTTTCCCGCGAACCGGCTCTCTGGGCTCGCTGTCAGGTGCATCCTTTATTGCAAGAAAACCTAAGCGGCGAAGAGCTTCGAGCTCATTCGCTATTACAACTCGCGCATAAGGCTTGCCTGTCCTTGTATTTTCCCGTCTCCATTCACCTTGCGCGCTTCGTACGGTTATTGGGTTAATCCCTATCTGACTCCTGTGAGCGAATAAATCGCACAGGGCTTCTGCAGGCGAGCCCTTAGGCGAAGCTAGGCCGGAAAATGCTGTAGTTACGCCATGCCACCCTTTCTTCGACTCAGCTGTTATTACGGGTGCCGGTTGGGTTGTAGTAGAAGAATCCGGAAGAGTACTCTGACCTAAAATTTTGTCAACCATTTGCCGCAAAGCATGCACTTCTTCTGCCTGTAATTTGCTCACCTCATCATAATGTCTCAAAGGCTGACTGCTTAGCCTAGACGACCTCTGTAAGGACGGAGCATCGATCCGAATATTACAAAGCCGGTTAACAAGATAACGCGGCATTTTTCCCTTCAACTCTTTCCTCAGACTTATCTTATGCGTTGACGAGTTTCTATCTATATTGACTATTCCTGCCTCCTCTAGATTTGCTATTTCAATTCTGACCGTTTCGTAACTGAAAACCCCCTCGCCGAAATTCTCCTGGTTCTTAAAACGCAATTGTTGCAATTCGCTGATCGTTAAAGCTCCTCCGCTTTTAAACCTGGTTGCCAAAACTTGTAGCTCAGGAGTAGGCCAATCTTTGGTCAAAAGAATAGACTTCAAAAATTCAGCCGGCGAACCTTGCGGATACGTACGGTGTGCGGCTGCATAAGGCGGTTTGGATTCAACATTAATAATATAAGAGTAAAGATTACCCCAATAGGCTTTGACTACAATATGGTAGATAAGATAGTCTTCGACCTTCATACCTAAAAGATCTTCTAATTCTACCAGACCTACTGAGCCGAAGAATATGATCTGTCCGCCTGGTTTTAAAACCCTTAAGACCTCTTGCCATGCGGATACGATAAATTCTTCACTTTGTCCTACAAAAACATCGGATAAAAGTAAAATTTTGTCTACGCTACTATCATTTAGCGGAATGCCCCTCAAGGGAATATTTTCTGGGTTGCTCCTAAAATCTCTCTGCAGAAAACGAATATTAGATTGTCCCGGAATAGACGCATCTGCATAAGCAATAGCCCTTTTTAAATTCTCAGACCGTGCATCTATCCCGTAAACCATTACTTCGGGATTATTCCTTGCGATGTCAACTGAGTCTTCTCCGCCACCGCATCCTAAATCCAGCACCACTTCCCCGCTTCTAAATGCTACTCTCTCCAGAAGAGCTCTTTTCTTATCGATTATGTTGGCTGCGCGTTCCATTGATGGATCGCTTCTTCGCCACGGATATCCTATTACGACCCCATCTATCTGCGGTACTATATCTTGTTCATCTTTTTTCCCATTCTTAAAAGCCTCACTTATTAATCCGACAATATCGCGATGAAGCTGGGCATATTCTTCTCCCATCTCACGTCCGGTCAATGTCAGATAACTCCACAATTGCCAGAGTTCTATAGGCGTTAAAACGGCGCTGCTCCGCCAGGATTCAAGTAATCTTTCTGAATCTTCGATCTCCTGCGCCGTAAAGGTGCCATAATGCTCCAATATCTGCGCAACCTTATCGCCAAACTCCTCGAATCTTTCCTCTAAAAGTCTGGCCTGATTTGCTGATAAATAGGGGTGTAAAGCCCTCATCATTTCAGCTACCTCTTGTTCCACTTCTTCTGTTTCGCCGTTGGTAAGTTTCTTTTCTCTCGCGTGCCTAGCTTCATGACGAACCATCAAGGCTATTACTCGGGTTAAATAGTTATATCTTCCGATATTATCCCGCACCTTCTCGCGTGCCCTATCGACCATAAGCTGCCGCATTAACGCTAAGGGGAGATAACCGTTTTGCTGCGCGGGAAATTCACCTTCTCTGAAATGGCCGCCCAGGCCTCTTCCGGCATGACCTATCACAAATCTTGCTACAGGATCCGCAACATCTTGCCACAGGCAATAACTTCTGGCTTCGGGAGGAGAACGAGCGTCAGGGTCTAAAAGATATATATTTGTATCTTTCAAGTCTTCGGAGGCCTCAGCCTCTTCAGGAGTATCCTTATAATAATTTAATGTCAGCCCTCGCAAGTCAGCTAAGAGCTTGTTATCTTCCTGGGATTGTCTTGTTTCGCTTCCTTCGGTATCGCTTATATAGCAACCCGGTTTTTCTCCGTCAAATATGCGTTCGAGCATAGGATTTGTGATATTATCGTGATCTTCTTCTCTAACGCCGGGTCCGGCTATGGTGGAATGAGGTTTTAAAGGCCTGATGGGGCCTCCGAATAATCTATCGATTTGATCCTGGCTAAGGTTCCGCTGGGATCTATCCCTGCGCTCAAGATAAACCCTCCTGACACCTTCTCTTCTTAGCGCATTCGCATATGCGGTTTCTATGACGAGCCATCCTACCGTTGCTCTTCTTTCAAATTCATCCCAGTAGTGCGGTGTATCGCTATCCGGCTTCATGTTCGTCACAGGCCAGGCGATATTACCTTGCTCATCAATACGAGCAGGCCCGCAAATATAAAGATTACGATCAAAATAGCGATTTAATAAATGGCGCGCTGTCAATCCGTCTCTCCGGTGCACTACCGGACGCAAGGCGCTAAGCCGGCGCAATGTATCTTCCCACAATTCCCTATCCCCTTTTCTTTGCCGGTCCCTGGCAACATTCTCCGCGTAAGCGGCAAAAGCCATATGTATGTCACGCCATACAATAAGAGCATCCGGCCGCCATTCTATTCTATACATGATCGCATCGTGCACGGATGACACTCTTTCTTCAACAAAATCACGTAGCTTTCTATGTGTCTTGCGCCATTTGCCGCTTCTTATATCTCCAATAACATCTGACATCAGGAAATAGGTCTCATAATCAATAAAACAATGCGATAAGATGCCGCGCCTTATGCCCCGCACTATGCGAATAGGGTTACTCAAAAACCATACTAGAAGGATTAGAAACACATCTTTAATAATTGTGGTAAAAATAATCATCATTCTTTGGATGTTGTATGCCTTCTGCACATACTCGAATTTATCAAGGAATGTCACATGGTATCCGGCCCTTTCTTTGCCCTCCATCGCGCGGTTAAAGGCGCGTTTCTCAATATCTATCAATTTAAACATGGTTATGTTGTCGAGGATCTTTTCGCTTATCCAATTATCATAGTAAGGCCATAATTCCCGATAGTGGGCGGTTTCGTGCTCTATAACACTGTAAATGTTGGCCACGCTCGAGGTATCTAGATCTTCTTCGGTAAGCTCTTGCACTTCTTCTATTGGGATATCAACCTTGCCAGCGCGCACAGCATTCTCTATCGCTTGCCTGCTATACTCGACGGGATTTATGTTATACCGCACACCAGCCCCTCCTGGAGCGAAAGTATAGGCGTAGCCTCTGTTCATTCTTCCTGTATAACCCGCCACCCATGGAGGAGTTGCCCCGTCCCGGTAAATCGGAACATCATTCGCTTCCATCCAACTGAACATCTCGGGATCGAGTTCTCTCATAGCCATAAGGGCTGTGCGCAATTTAGGCCCATATAAGAATCCTTGGCCATCTCTTTTATCAATATAGCGGCTTCCTGACCTCATCTCATTACCCATTCTATACCAGTCCGGCCTTCTAATTGTCCGACGTGCTTTTGCGCGGTCGGCATTTTCAGGGATTTTATATCTAATAGCCCTATCATTAGCTGCGCCTAACTCCTGCTGCACTCTTACATACTGAGGAATGAAAATCGTCACTAATAAAAGAATAACTAATAAGGCACGCTGAAGGATCGTAATTTCTCTACCGGACCGTAGCTGCTTAAGCATAGCTCCCGCTGAAAAACTGACCATAGCTCCTAGAATAGTCAAGGTAGTCGCTCCAGTTACCCAAGCAATTCCAACAGGATGAATCACAAGAATACCCACTGCCAAAAGAATACTCGCTACAAACATCGCAATACTTGTCTTATAACTAACTCCTCGCGCCAGAAGCGATATGGAGAGCGCAAGAGGAATAAATAGAACAAGTGCCGGCATAATGTGCATACCTACCAATAAATTAATAATCATAAAAGAAGCGCCATAAAGAGCGAACGCACCAAAGAACCGGCCTGCGCTATTGGTAGCATTGGATCCCGCTCTTTGGCCTGTAGGCATAGCCTTTACAACGAATCCGGAAGGAGTAAATGCATCTTCGGCATAATAACGGCTTGATACAAAAAGGGATATCTGGTAGAAAAGGTGCTCATAATCTTCTCTTGTAGAGGCGTTCTCTTTCAAGCCGGCCAAATATTCTAATCCTCTTTCATCAAAATAATTGCCTGAAGGGAACGAGGGCTTTTCTTTTGTGAAATATTCCCGGATTTCATCAAATAGAGGTTTGTTATAAACGCATGAGGTGTAGAGTATTAAATCTCTGAATACCTGGGCTTTTTCTTCGTCTTTTTCTTCAACGGCCAGGCCTATACTATTATCATGGCCTAGTTCGTGGAACAGGCGTTCTGCTAAAAGCCATTTAGTTGCGGAGCGGTATTCTGAAGGTGCACTTAATAATGTTTCAACAAATGTTTTATTTAAAAGTATTTCGACATTGCCATTTATATCTATGTAACGTGCGGCATTTACGGTAAAGTTGTCAGACGACACGACGCGTATAACAGGGGGCGCCCTGTTCTCTTTAAGATTTCGCGCGATAATATCTTTCAAGATAGCCTCTGCCTCGGTGCCCTGAGTTTCGGTTTCTAGCGCATCAAGGGCGTCGTACACAAGGCCTTGCAGCTTCTCCCTGTCACCCTGGGCCTCTCCACCGCGAACCGGCCTTTTCGATTTTTCAAGCTGTAGTTCTAATCCGTCATATTTTTCATCAAACACCAAATCCTCATATTGTATAGGTCCGGTTCCTTCTCTAGCGGTAAGCATGGTTTTCATGCTCTCCCCGGACGCTTCTTGTTTCGTGCGCACCAAGGCAAAACGCCTGCTTAATAACGGCAAAAGTAGGCGCGCGACAACATAAGCGACCAGTGATGCGCCGACTAATATCAGAGGTCCCGTGCCAAAAGTCGGAGGCGTTGCTACCGCTGGAGGAATGTTAGCTACACCTTGTAGATATCCACTTAGTTGTTGGTGATAATTGTTTATAAAATTGCCGGCAAAATATAAAGTTGCCCCGGTCGATACAACACCCAGGATCTGATTTAAGAATGTCCCGAACCCTATGCCAACCCAATATTTTGTAAACCTATGGCGGAGTTCCCGCTCAAAAATACTATACCAAACCATGCTCACAAAACTCATTTCTATCGTATCGATGAAACTCGCCGCAAACAAGAAAACGGTATATGTGAGGGGCATTGTCGCAGGGTTAAACAGGAATATGAAGATCTGCGGGAATAGTATGGTCTTGAATAAGACTGAAGCCAATCTTATAGTGCATATCCATAACCATGCCTTTCTGAGCTTTCCTTCAGCCCCTGAAGTATCTCCCTGCAAGGCTTCGTCGGCTTTACGGTAAGACACGTAGCTTGAAATCACCATTACTATTGAACTCGCAATGCCTGCCAGGAAAGAAGTCATCGCTAACCTGGTGAAAGATTCGCCCATGAAATTGTAAGGAAGGACTACCAACACCCTTATTATGCCTCCGAAAACATTAGTCAGGAGCCAACCGATCTCGCCTAGGGCAAAAATACGGCTCCGGAAGAAGCTCCTGTAAAGCTGCCATTTTTGGCTGAAGGTGTCAGTATCCTTTTCATAATACACAGCATCGGGCGTCTCGGGCGCGGCGCGCCTAAAACCGACCAAAACTCTATCGGTCTCGGGCGAAACGTCATCTTTGGCGACTCTGATCTTATTTGCATTAAATTCTATCACTTCTTCAATAGGCAATTCCCCTATTCCCGGCAATTTGACAGAACGTATATCTACGATCCGTTCGGGCCAGGTTTCGCACACACACGTGACATTAACCACTGCTGCTGCTACGCTTTGCCCTGTCTCTGCGTCATGATAATATACAAGATAATCTTTTCTGTCCTTTACACTGCCTGCTGTCGAGGCCTCTTCCTGTAAGCGGCCTGCTTCTTCGGTATTTCCGGACGGCGCAATAGAATCCAAAAGCCCAAGCCTTCTATTTTCCGCGTTTATTTCAACAACTTCATATTTCCTTACTTCCGGCGAATATATAACTACCGGCTCATCGGCCAGATCTTTACGAAAATCTTCCACCTCGAAAATAAACCTATCCTCACCCGGATCATAACTCACCGGGAAGCCCCATACATAGATAACGCCTTCTTCTTTAAGCCTAATCTCGGCTTCGGCTCGTTTTGTCTCGAGCGCTTCGCGCACAGCCGGATCAAATTCAAATTGGACCAATAATCTATCTACCCAATTATTGTTTCCATTTGTTGAATACTCGCTTGTAATTTTAAACTCTCCTGGCCCGACCTCTTCAGCTTTTAATCCTCTGCGCTGCCAACCATACTGGACGAGCTCTGCCCTGCATGACCCGTTAGACCATCTCCACATATGCCGCCACGGATAGAGCAAATTTCCAGGGCCTTCTTTATATTTAAATCCCTCGCCAGCGCAGACAACCATATTAAACCGGTCAGGATAGAATATAAACCACTCTCCTTTAGCGTCCTTAACCGGACGTATATTGGAATCACCAAGGCATTTGACTTTTAGGCCTCCTCCGAAATCATAATAAGTAACCAAGCCTGATCCCTCATTGAGTTTAGTCACAACATAACTTGTGCCTGGTGTTGTTATCCTGATATAAGGATTAAAGGGTTGGCGCACAAAGATTGGGAGCAAAGCCTTACTTACGGCATAGATCACTGCAAAAGGTATCGCTATCCAGAAAAGGCTCAAAGCCCGCTCTATAAGCATATGCGGGCTTTTCAATTCAACAGTATAGGAAATATACTTTACGATCACGGCAATAACGCCGGCTCTTAATAATCCGGCAATTACCTGGCCTATACCCAAAAGGCTCCAGAAATTAGTGCGGACATCTTTAGGCACGGTCCTGTCCCAGCGCACTGTCCTTTCTTGTATGATACGGCTATTTCCGAACTGTATCATATTTCTATATGCGGATACTAAATTGCTAATTATAAGAACGGCCATAACTACGCCCTGCGCCGAGATCCCAAAAAGCCCTGCCCAATGCGGTTGGGCAAGTAAGGTAGCCAATAGAAAATAGATCATTACGAAAGCGAATCCAACCATAACCTGCCAGAAGGCAACCCATTTTCTATCCTGTATTAATTGCTCCCTTAATTTGAATTCGGGCGACATGGCTAAACCGCTGCGGCGTTCTTGATACGGTCTTTCCGCATCTTTTATCTTTTCGGTACGATTCATGCGGGCATAGACTATCGTTACTGCAAGTATTGCCGAGAATGCTACAAATGATAATTCCATCCACAAAAATGACATGGAAAGGATGCCGAATTGCATTTCGGCTACGCGGGTTAAAGTTAAAAGAAGCACGGTCTCCAAAACCCCGAAGGAAGGCCAGGCTAAAAGCTCTCCTACTTCGAGCCATAAATTCATAGGGCTTGCCGGCAGGTATCGCGTAAAGTACATACGAAGGAGGCCAAGGAAATTTGGACAAGGGGTCGAGACGATTTCCGGGGGATGAACTTCAAAAGCTACTATTTCGCCCTGATGTTCCGATGAAAATCTGCCACCGTCAAAACCATCTCTGGTGTCATTCCATCGGACTTCAACGCCCCTTACCCATATTGATCTTCCCCTGGTAAGATGATCAAGGATCTCGTCTTTTCTTTCTTGCAAAATGCCTATTATGGAATTGCTGCCGAACTTATTAAGAAATCTCTCCCAAATATGCTCTGCGCGCTCATCCTGACGAGATGGCTCAGGCGCTTGGGCTACTTCCGCCTGTTCATCACGTAACCTATTTAGGACTATTACAGCTTTGCTCCATATAAAAGGTGCTACCACGGCTGTCCAAACATAAGCTATTAAATCGCTTCCTAAAATACTTGGAAGTCTATGAATAGATTCGTGAGATAAGATAAGTCTTTGGTCCTGCGGCGAGATAGATTCGAGGGCTTCCCGTATTCTCTCTTTTGTTATACTAGAACCTTTTCTGATGCTGAATGCTAAATTTTTGTCTCTGCCTGTAACTATTAAGACATCTTCTGTTTGCTTTTCACTCTCTATGAGTTCTCTTTCTAATGCGACTTGTAAAGACGGATGAATGTCAAAAGGTGGTCCTGCCCTCGTAGGCGCGCTGGTAGATAAATGCGCCAGCATGTTCAGCGGGCCGCGCGACAAATTGAACAATCTCACGGCTGAAACTGAAAAATAAACTCCTAATATAAACGGCAAAGCTGCAAATAACCAGTGCGCATTCAAATAAAAAGCTATAGCGACTCCTGCAATCCCGCCTAAAGCAAAAAGGCTGCTTGCGAAACCTGTAACCATTGCCGGCTTAGGAGCGATCGGTATTGAAGAAATATCCTCTTCATCAGATAGCGCCAAAGTCGGCTCTAGATCTAAAATGAATTTATTCTCATCCTTTTCTCTAAATCCGAACCTGTTAGCGATCGAACGCATTTCTTCATTTATACCTGCAATCTCGCAGCTAAACCTTGTATAACCCCGCCCTTCCAGCCGTTCTATAAAAATCTCGAATAACTTTGTACCTATGCCTTGTTCTTGAAAATTAGGATCTACCGCCATTTCTCTAAGCTCGAACGTCCTGCCGTGCACAGGCGAACCGGTTATATATCCTTGGACCTTACCATTTACCCTGCAGACTAAAATATCCGGCTTTATTTCCGCATCGCCCTGCGACATAGCGATGATCGTTCTATAACCGCTGGAAAAATCATGGCCGCCGGCTTTTTTGGCTTCTTCGGCTCGGTGCGGATAGATTAAAGAACTAAGCTCTGCGATCCTTCCGACATCATTTTCAAGGGCCAGCGTAATTTCCGCACCCTTGCCTATTTCTGCAATTAAGATATCTTCTTCTCCGAAATCTAACGCATACTGGACAGGCCTTTGGGCTTGAACAGGCTGTGGCTCATTTAACACATCTTCAACAATTTGAGTAAGCGAGCTGAATTCCCTGTGGCTTATCCGGGAATAACCCGGAGGCGCCCTGGCAGATTCTGATGTAACCCAGTCGGCGACATCCAAAAACATATCTCTATCTTCTAAAGACGACCAAACAGGAAGATCCATAACTGTGGAATAGTCACCTATCGGCAGCCTGCCGAAGAGTTTCCAAAATCTCAAGGGGACTATTACGTGGTAGATCAGGCCCCTTAATTGTTTTTTTGTCGTAAGCGAGCTCAAGTTTGACGGATAAGCGATCCCGTACAAATCGCAATAATCCCTAACTATTTGTTTAACATCAGCGATCGAGACATCAGATCCTTTAAATTGCCGCCAAAATCTTATTCTTTCCTCTTTTTCATAATCAAAAATTGTGCGATCCTGCCATGACGCGCCGTGTCTAAGCGCCCATAGGGCAGGATGTGTTTGTAAAATAGCGCCTTGTTCGGAAAGCTCCTTTAGTCTATGTGCTGCTATTTTTCTTGTAACTTTATTACTGTCTGTAAGCTTTTTAATTAAAGTTGCGAGCTCAGCCCTGCTTATTTGAGCAGTAACGGCTTCTGCATTATCGGCGGGTTCTTTTGGTTCATCCCTATCGGCTGTTGCGGGAACTGCGACGGCATCTTCTTCGGCAACCGGCAATGCCTTCATCTTCATTATCTGCCTGCAGAGATTTCTATTTATTCTTACATCTGTGGCCCCCTCTTCCTGGCCTACTAATTCATTTGTATATGGATGAGTTGTCTGGCTTGGATTGTAATAACGAAGGATATAGCCGTTCATGCAGCTTATCAGTATCTCGCCTCTGCCGGTCGTATGTTGCAGTTCTGCAACCCAGCCTTGGCCGGCTTCTGCTAAGGCCGCCCTTACGCCATCCAGGGACAAGTTTTCTTTTGTCCGGCCGTTCCCGTTTTCGATCAATTCGATAAGAAGCTTGGCCTTTACGCTGACAAGCGATTTTTCATTATCAAAAATCGACGGAGGAATTAAGGCGTGCCTTTTTGTTAACCCCGTTAGAAACTTTGTTATATTTCTTTTTTTAGATGATATTTCTAACGGGGTGAATATATCCGGATCGGCATAGGCAACAGTCTGGTATATAAGGCAAAATACTAGCGTTAGCGCTATTGCCTTTACCCAGGTATAATTTTTCAAATTAATAATGCTCATGTTTAGGCTTTTCCTATGAATTCCGATTCTTCCATATACCTTCTTTCAAGCTCTTCTCTTTCAAGCGGTTTTGCATCTTCCTGCACACTAAGTATAAGTTTTAAAATACCGTCTTCCTCAACCTCTTCAACGTATGGAATCGGTTCATGAGGCTTGCTTAGTATTTTCGTCAAGGCGCGCTCTATTATTTTAGCGATTGGAATATAGTAATTCAGGCTGCCTGTAAAGTTATCTATAACACGACTATCATCAACTGAAACAACTTGAGCTTTATCGACTAATGATTTAAACATCCTTTTCTGCCTATTGTCCTCTTTCACTATAACTACTGCCCTAACCGTCTTACTGTCCCTTTGCGCATCTGAAAGATATGTATTTAATTGGGCCGACAGAATAGTTCCCTCACCGGTAATGACCCTTAAGTTTTCCAATCCCTCTCGGTCTTTAAGATTAACCAATGTCTCAAGCAGGCCTGGCGCATAATCTTTCAGATTTCCGATTGTCGTGTCTATGCCCACTACTAATTCTTCGCCTTTATCTTTTGCTTCTTTGGCTAAAGATCTCAAGCTAGCCACTAAGCGCACAGCTTCTTCTTGAGACGGTTCCATGCTTAGCGTAGGCATTCCTGCTATCATATCTTCTTCTTTTGGCAGAATGACTTGCGCTTCTTGCTCTACCGTCTTTACCTTTCCAATAATATGATCTACTTTAGCCCGTAATAGTTCTCTCTCCTGGTCGGTTAGCTTGCTTACTTCATCATAGTGCCTTAATGGTTGGTCTGTGAGACGCGCAGAACGCTGTAGGGACGAGGCTTCGATCCTGATATTGCAGATGGCTTCAACAATTTCCCTGGGCGGAGCCCTTGCTAATTCCGGCCTAAGCGTTACTTTGTGCACTTTATCTGCCCTGTCGATGCTTACTATACCAGCTTGTTCGAGGTTTGATATTTCAACTCTCACTGTTTCGTAACTGTAGGTCCCTTCGCTAATATTACTTGGGTTCTTAAGTCTTAGTTGCTGCAATTCAGCTATTGTCAGGGCCTCGCCATTCTTGAACCTCGTAGCCAGCTCTGTCAGTTCCGGCGTTGGCCAGTCCTTGGTCAGAAGCAAAGAATGCAAGAATACGGCCGGCGAGCCGTCGGGCGTAAACGGAATATGCTCTATTCGCAAGAAATCTTCTGCAATTCTTTCGATCGCAGACATTTTATCTTCTATATTTTCTTGGCACATTAGAGGGTCTTTCGCATCTATGATATCTTGCGGCACCTCTATTAAAAGCGCCCACTCTGAACTGAATCTGCTTCCATCATATTCACTCGTCCTGACCACTTCAACGCCATCTAATCCATTTAACTCATCTATAAAACGTGTAAAATTAGGGTTCGATTCGTCGGCTTTAAAAGAAACATATAGTTTATTATTGCTCGGAATGTCCGCGCTGCTGGTCTGCTTGTCACTTTGAAGTTTCCTAAAATACAAATCAATTCTTTCTTGCGGTGCTTCGCCAGAATATGAATACAGTTCTAAATAAGCTCTAGGGGTCGGGGCATCGGCCCATGTAGTATAAATAAATGGCAAAGCATTAAGCCTTCCCACAACACCATTAATATCTCGATCCTCTCCCTGGAGAGCGTCGTCTGACCACCCGTTTGTAACCATCAAGGCACTATTAACATCTCCGGGATTAAAAATTATACCATATCTATCCTGTTCTTTTCGTTCCGCAAAATTTCTAGGGCCGTCTATATATACTCTTATTCTATCCCTTAACAGGCCCTCCGGCTTGCCTTCAGGGTAGTTGGCCGGAAAGAAAACGATCTGTAATGCCCTTGCAGCTTGATGCCCAAAATGACGGCAAAGGATTTCATGTAAGATATATTCTCCTTTTAATGGCCATGGTAGTGTTCCTAGAAAATCACGTGAATAGTAAATTGCTGGGTTTTCTGCATCATCTAACTTATTTTGCCCAAGCGCAAAATCCTGACTGTTCTCAATTTGCGAAACGACTTCTCTTAAAGTAGCGTTTGGTAAATCATATAATAACGCTAGAGATAATTTATTATTATCAGGCGCAATAAGATCACCCCAAATTCTTGCAAACAATCCTGGCGCTTCCTCTTGAGATATAGGAGGTGTGGCGCCTTCCTCGTAATATTCGGGGTTTGACAACCTATCGATCGCGCTTCTCAATGACACATCGGAAATCTCAGAATTGTTAATTTCTTCAATTACAAATTCCTTTAAACCATCTTCTAGTGGTCTATATTTTCTTTCTGCAATATCTTGATTCATTCTCTCAAGAGCTATATGCCCCTGCGCTATGTAACCATCGGGTGTGGTCTTAGGCGCAGCAGGCAATGTCGGGGTCGCGCCGGGCATTCTACCCGGAGTTTTCTCTTGCCCCAGAGGTGTAGGCGTCACTGTCGCTGCAGTCGCCCCCGATGGCTCTGAAAGCACCTCTAAAATATCATAAAATCTTGTCACAACGTCATCATAGTCTGATACGACTGCTTCGCCATAACCCCATGTATATCTGCTCTTGTACGTTTTACGCACTAACATCACATCTCTTATAACGTCAAAGTTCCACCATTCTGCGTTTGGATCATCTGATTGCATCAATCTTATATTGTAAGCCGGAGTTCCTCCTCCGCCTACATATGCTGCATAGCTGAATCTTGTGACATTCCGCGCGCCGCCCTTTGCTGATATTCCCCCCATATAAGGAGCAAGATCCTCACTATCCCTTACCATTTTCATCTTTCTTGTGACAACACAAATACTCTGAATAGGATCATAAGGATCATATTCTCCGCTCAAAACGCCTTCAGCCTTAAGCCCATCAAATATCTTTCTATAATGATCCGCTTCTTCATCCCCGTCTAATAATTGAGCGATACCCCTGGCGTATTTTCCTGAAGAATCCAACGTTGTGGCTTTCGGGCCGCTAGAGTTAAAGCTATCGGTTTCATAGAATAATAATCCAAGAACCCTATTAAAGGGAATATTATCCTTTTCCTGGCCTGCTAAGAATTTAAATTTGTTCAAAAATCTTGCCATTAGCTCGTTCCTTTGCGCTTCTGTCATGTTGCTGAATTTAGGATCGGCAAATACTTTTCGTGCAACTGCATTCAATACAGCATCCCGGTCCATGTGCGCCAAATACACGTATCTGAGCGTCCTATAAAGGCGTTCTTCTGATCTCAATGTAATACGTATTTTTCTGTCCTCAGGTTCTGCTATATCAAACTTGTCTGAATATTTACGCGCCGCAAGATCTAAGAGATTTGCGCGCAATTTATCGGAAGTCCACCCCATATACTCAGGCCTTGAAAATCTTACGATATCCATGAGTAAGTCAAGATCCTCCTGTTCAATATAAGCCTCTATGTAAGGATCGACAAATGTTCCGTATATCCTGTTTCTAAAGTCATCGCTTCTCATGCCGATCAATAGCGGTTTTATCCTATTTATTTTAACGCTTATAGCCTGAGCCTTCTCTTCTCTCGCCTTCCTTCCGGCTTCAGCATTGGCTAAAGCCTGCCTTAACAACTCTTTCTTTTCCTTACGATCCCGCCATTTGATATATTCTTCGCGGGACATTAGGCCGGCTTTGATCAAGAGAACAATAGCTGTGCCGACAAGCAGGCCTTCCACAGCCATTCTTCTTGCATAACTCCTAGGGCCTTCTGAAGGATAATTTCTCTCAAATCTCATTAAGTTAAGGGCTCCTGCGAACGCAAACAGAGCGCCTATATATCCGATTAGAATAACCAAGGCTGGATGAAGGTGCAGGCTTAAAAACCATATTATTCCTGCAACCGACCCTCCGCCGAATACGAGCCCTGCCCAAAGTTTCCACTTGCCTGGGGCTATAACCCTTCTTTCATAAAGAATCTTCCTAAGGTCCTGTTTATCAAATTTATCAAACACCCTTATCAGCAATTCTCTTTGCTGGCTGTTATGAGTGGCTAGTATAAAATCCAGGGTCGCATTCGTAGCTTCACTCTCACCGCACTCGCGCGCCATATGATACAATTCATGATGGACATTGAGCAGCACGAATATCTGCGTCAATTCTTTGGCTAGATTCTCTAATTGCCAAGGAGTCATATTTAAATTCATTTCCTGCGCTACTGCGGATAATCTATAGTAAGTATCTATAAATAAATCATAATCTAAGATCATTAAATTGTTCTGTCTCTGCGAAACGTGCCCCAATTGCGGAAAACCCCATCCTATGCGTATAGCTATGCAAGGATTATCTGTCCCTGTCTGTCTCTGTTTTTCGAATATATCCCTTAGAAGTTGCCGCATAGCCGGGATATTAAAGGCATTTTGTAAATTAATCCTGTATTCATCGGGAATAAATTCGCCTGGCGCTGTATCCTGGCGCTGATAGACAACAATCTGCCCCCTTCTGTCCGGAACAGCAAAAAGGACCGCTATTTTATCAGTTGTCATTTCATTAATACTTGGGGGATAAGGTTCGACTCTTTCAAAAAACGAAAACATGTTAGCGCCTCGACCTGTTTTTGGCAAAACAGCCAGCTTTAATCGGGCGCTAATCCTGGCAAAAGTCCTCGAGACAACGCTCCTGACGCTGCCGGCCGCGAACCGATTATCGCGCTCGATCAAACCTCTAAGGGCTTCGGGTTTTAACGCGCCTCTATAAGAGATGCCCAGCCTCTCTATATTAGTTAAGACATGGCTGTAAGATGCTGCCGCATCGCCAAAAGCGCCTCTGGCTTCACATTGTAAAGCTGCCGTCAGATCGGCATTGACCTCACCCTGCAAAACTTCAGCTTGCTCGAGCGCGATTTCCTCAAGCCTAGCCGTCGCCGCTTCCATACGAGACGTAAAACAATCAAAACGCCTTATCAAATAGCCAAGCCAATTATAAGCATGCTCCACCTGGACCGGATAAATATTATTCGATGCCACCAAGTCACTTATATGCTGGTCTTCCAGCTCTCCCGTTTCAGCAAGGTATAATATATCTACTATACCGGCATAGGTAAGATCTATATCCGGACTAAAAACTGTTCCTAGAATTTTCAAGAGTAGAACAGGATTGCCTCTAACAGCGGCTCTATATTTTATGCCGCTCAAAACTTGGTTTAGAGGGCTCACCAGCATGCCTACGTAGCGCAGCTCGCCTTCTACGCGATCCCTCGATAGGCGCATGTCGAGATCTGAAACAACTCCGTTAATAATCACCTCTCTCATGGCCCGCTTGAATATATCTCGATCAGCGATTTCATCGGCGACACTTGCTTGAGATAGCTTTGCCAAAACATTTTCTAGCACCATAAAAGGATCCGCATCCGCTGTCATAGAGATGTGCCAAATAGTATCAGCAAGCATTTCCGCCCTATCTTTTCTGACAGCAATCCTACCTCTACCAACGCCTGCAACAACCTGATTTGCCACGGTTTCAACAATTAAAGCCGCAGTTCCCGCACTTCTCGCGCCCGCATCAGGCGGAATTGTGGCAAATACGCCTCCGGCTTCCCAAACATATTTATTATAGAAATGGTGTAAGGCCACTGTTAAAACAAAAACCGGTATAATGCTTGGGGCGAGACCCAAACTAAACATCAATGCCATCGGCACAACGCTGAATAGGAGCCCTGGCACTAGGAAGAATAAACCTAATCTAAAATCCTCCTGCTTCCTAAACCCAAAAAGACTTCCGGTATGTTCAAAAATCCATCTTTTTTCTATCAGGTTATCGCCGATCCTGGGACTGCGCACGTAAACTCTTAAATGGCCTAATAAGAAAGTTGTAAATGTCATTACAGCTGCTATTGATCCGGCTATAAACAAGGGCTGATGCAATATAGACAAAAGAAGGAAGGTTGAGCCGTAGTATATAGATAACCTGATAATATTTTCTATTACCGGAGCCACGTAAAGCGAATATCCCCTCAATCCCTCTTTGCCCTCTTTCGAAGTAGATGCCGCAGTTCTCAGGAGATCAACCTTAGAGGCCCATTGCCATATGTCTTTTCCTGTGAATAATTTCACTATCCATCTTATAGAAGCTATAAGCGCAACAGAAGTTGCCGGGGGTAAAGAGTCTTCACCTTCTTGCGTTCCTCTCTCAACAATAGTTTTAGCATCCGATCTTGCAATAATATCATGCGCTAATACGCATTTTAGATAAGGATCCGGGTTTTCTTTATAAATTCTTAATGTTCTATCTGCACCTTCTTTTGCATTATCGACAATCCTTATCAACTCCTCTACCGTTAGGTCAACGGTTAACCCTCCTGTAAGCTGCTCAAACACTAAGGCACTATCAAATGTTAATTGAAATGGCGGTTGTGCATAGTGGTGCATAAATTGCCGCGCAGACTCTACGAGTCTACGGATATCAACAGGGGATATGTGCCGCTCTCTCGCGGCATCTATAAGTTGCGTTACTTCCGGATGTTTCTCCTGATATTTAGTGAGATACGTTTCGGCCCTCTCGGTTTCCGCGCTTAACTCTTGCGTCTCAGGAGACGTCAGGGCTTCCGGACCCCGCCTTCTTGCTATAATATCAATTTCCGGATTATCCTCTATAAATTCACTTAAAAAACTCCTGGCTGCAGAATCTCCTTTTCTTGAAATTTCTAAAATAATACCGGCCCCGCCTTCAGCATTAAGCAGCCCCCTGGCCGCAGCAGTTCTTACTTCAAGGCTCGGGTCATTCTGCAATGCCCCCCTCAATACGGTAAGGCCGCGCTCGCCGGCCCTGCTGAGCGCTAATGCCGCGGCTAATTTCGAATCCGTATCCACATTCGTTCCCAGCACTGCCTGCAAATTCCTTATTCCGGAATTACCTGGTAAACTTGCCAACCCCAAAGCCGCAGCATATTTAGCATCCATATCAGACGGCTTTTCTGTTCTGCTTGATAATATGCCATTCAAAACATCTGTCCCTCGACTCATCGTACCGAGCGCTATAGCGGCGCAGTACTTAGCAGCCAAATTATCATTATTGCGTATAACGCCGTTGAATACCCTTACAACATCATCCCCAAAGTGAGTTAACGCTATTGCCGCGCCTTTTTTAGCGCCAAAACTCGGATTTGTGGACAAAATACCGGCAAGTTTTCTTTGGGGCTTGCTTTTATCAGTGGCGGCCATTCTCATAAGATGCTCGCGCGTTTCAGCAAAATTTGGGTCTTCAAACAACCCCAATCTCTGGCCTCGGGCACCTGTCAAAACTTCGTCAATATGCCTGACCGCTGCCAGCCTACTGCGATCTGTTGTTAATACCTCCCTGCGGTGCAAAAGCGTTGATTCCACGCGATGGCTTTGCGTTTCCTTTAAAATCCTGATCATTACAGGTTCTATATGAGTCTGGATATAGATTTCGTCTTCATCGTTTAAAGCCAAAGATAGATTGTTCATTACTGCTTCAGGCTGTTCTTCTGCAAACGACACGAGAAAATCATCGATAAATGCGCTTACAACCGGGTCTTCTGCCTTATACATGCCAGACAAGATTCGCACTGATTCGTCAGGGTAGGCATGGGCGATATTCCTTATAGTATCGATTGCAAATTGTATAACTGGTTGTGGAAAATCGTGCAAAAGACCCAAATATTGGCGCAAAACTTCACCCATATTCGCACTCAAGGCCTGCGCCAATCTATCTTGAGATTCTAGTTGGGCTTGACGCAAGGGCATCAAATCACTTCCCTCTAGGGTTTTAACATCTCCTTGCTGCATGCCGCTGACTGTAACAGGTCCGATCGCTATTCTTTCCATCCTAATAACGGGATTCCCAACAGCATCCATCATTCCTTTGACCTGACGGTATTTTCCCTCACTTATAAAGAGATCTAGCGTCGTAGTACCGTGACCTCGCTCGATTATCGCAATTCTGGCCGGAGCCGTATCATATTCAATTAAGCTTCCTTCCATAATTTCTACTTCAACGTGCACTCCTTCTTCGAGCGCCATCTTCTTGTCATCTGTAACCTCACCGCTGGCAACAACTCTATACTGCTTCTCTATATGGCCGGCCGGCAGTATAAGATTACCTATCATGCTGGGATCATCAGTGAGGATCATAACGCCAGGAACATCATAATCCAGGCGGCCTACCGGATAGAGGCCTGTTGTATCTATATGGTGATCTTCGGAAAGGATGTCATATATAGTCCTTCTGTTAAGCCCTTCGGCGTCTTCGCGAGTGGATAAAACATCAGCCGGTTTATATAATAGATAATATCTAAATTTGACCGGCACGCGCACAACATTGCCAAACTGATCCAATAACTCTACTTCGCCTTCGCGAGCCAATCGATATAACTCGTCAAAAAGCACTCGTCTAAAATGGGGGGCGAGCATTATCGCATCTTGAGTTAAGCCTATGTCATGCGTCGCCTGCATGAGTTCTATATTGTCGGGTCGGGCAAGATATTCGACAGTATCTTTTATAGCATTCCCTTCGTCTGTTATGCCTTTTATTCCATGCGCGCCTATATCATGCGACCACAAGCCCATGAGAAATAGGATGCGCTGGTCCTGCAGTTCCGGAGGAGCCCTTAAAAGCGGCCAGTTTATTATGACCCTGCCGGGCATATGCGTTGCCGCCTCATCAATATCATATCTCAGGCTTAAAGTTATTTTGAAACCTTCGGCCGGGATCCTATCCGCTAGTTCGGCCTGCTGTGTTCTAAACCACCGTTTTAGAGAAATATCAAGGATCCCTATTTCCGGATATTTTGCGAGTAGTTCTTCCTCTTTCATGCTGCCATTCATAATAGGCTCTATATCATTTTCCTGAACTCCTGACATGCGCAAAAATCTTTCATCCATAGCCAGATTGATTTCGCCGGACTTAGTAATGCTGATATCGGCAGTAAGCGGCGTTTCACGCGCGATACCTAGCATTTCTTCTGCGGCTTCCTCGGAAGGTCTTCCGTCTTCCATGGGTTGAGCGCGGGCAACTACAGCCGGATAAGCCTTTGCTGCATCCTGAGGCACAAGGCAGGCATTCAAGAAAGCTCTTTCAGCGCCGTACCAAATATACCTGTCTGAAAGATCAATAGCCCTCTGCCTCAGTTCCTCGGTAGAGGCAGCCCCATATTGCTCAATATTGGCAATAATATGTCTGACAATTGTTTCAAACTCAGCGGTACCGCTTTGACCAGCTACTATAGTATAATTTTGCTCTCCCCTTGCGTATCTTCTTAAAATTTCTATTCTATCAGCAAGGGTAGCTCCCGTTAATATTCTTTGCAATAACTGTCCAAATGCATCCGCGTCGGCACGATCACGCGCTTCAAACCCTGCTATTAAACTGCTCCAGCTCTGGTCTTCTTTTATAGCGTAATAATGAGTAGCCCAATATTCGTTTGAGCGCACCCCTCCGCCTGGCTCAACAATCCTGTCATTTGGCCTGCCGGCCATAGCCATAGGCTCTCGCAGCCCCAACTCTGCCCTAGTAGGAATTGGAGGCAATCCTGGCTCAGGCAGGGCTTTCATTTTCATTATCTGCCTGCATAGATTTCTATTTATTCTTACATCTATGACGCCCTCTTCCTGGCCCACTAATTCATTTGTATACGGATGAGTCGTCTGGCTTGGATTGTAATACCGAAGGACATAGCCGTTCATGAAGCTTATGAGTATCTCGCCTTTGCTGGTTGTATATTGCAGCTCCGCGACCCAGCCTTGGCCGGCTTCGGCTAAAGCCGCCTTTACGCCATCCAGGGACAGGTTCTCTCTTGTCCGGCCATTCCCGTTCTCGACCAATTCGATCAGAAGTTTGGCCTTTACGCCGGCCAGGTAATTTTCATCGTCAAAAATTGATGGCGGGATCAATGTATGCTTATTTTGATCTAATATATCGGGATTAGCATATAATATATTTTGGAACGTAAATGATATTATAAGCAGAAATGAAATAATCTTAATAATGGGCTTTTTGTGGAAATACGAAGGATGGAATAGAAAGAAGCTTTCGATAAACCCCGTTAGAGAACTTCGTTCTCTAACGGTTTGTGCTGACAGTGGCTTTAAACTGCCGTCAGCTTTAAGCGGTAATGACCGCCGATTAAAATCGGCGGTTTTCTCTAACGGGGTAAACCGTTTGAAATGAGATGGTATATCTCTTTTTTGTTCTATATTAAACCCGCAGTTCAAAATTTTACCCCCCGCAGTTTTTAACTTTTTATTGTATTATCATATAACTTGATATGTTATACTATAAATATAATCTTACTTTTTATATGATTTACCTAAAGTATAACATAAATGAGAGGGTTTGTAAAGGCAAATAACAAGCTTTTTTAATGGTTAACTACACACTTATTGTGGTTATGCTTATTATGCAGGTTTTATGAGGAACTACTATTTCTGATATCTTGAAGGGTAAGTTGAATGGAACTCATGCCTCTCCAATTATTCATCTCAGGCGAATAGACTATATCTACCCTGCCGGAGTTTATTTTGTGAAGGCAACTACCTGCCATCCTGAAGCCAACAGCCTCGCAGGTAAGTTTATTATCTGTGACCCAAATTTTGAAATGGTCTTTTCCCATGCGCGTAGGAGACCTCTTCAGACCAAGATTGCGCGAGCTTAAAATAGGCTTAGGATTCCATGGCCCAAACGGAGAAAGGCCTTCTATCTCGCAGATCAGCTTACTGGAAATGATGTTCAAAGGCACTTCCATATCAATTTCTATCCTTGGCTTAACAACTTCTGCGGAGAGCAATTTGCCGGCGACTTCGTTTAGTTTGCGTTTAAAAGGTCCTATTTCTTTCTTTTCTATTGTCAGGCCGCAAGCGCCTTCATGGCCGCCAAAATTAACCAAATATTCTTTGCACTCGCCTACTGCCTCAACTAAATTAAAATGGGCAATACTTCTGCCCGAGCCTCTGCCCATACCTTTAGACACAGCTATTAAAACAGTTGGCTTATAGAACTTCTCGCTGATTCTGGATGCAACGATCCCTATGACGCCCTTGTGCCAATCGTCGCTTGATAAGACTATGACATCCTCGCCTACCAGGTCTATTTCGCTTTCTACCTTACTTAACGCTTCCTGCAACATCTTACTTTCCAAGTTTTGGCGGCGGCGGTTCTCCTTATCCAAAATCTGAGCAAGCTCTTTGGCTTCATTGGCATCTTTAGTAAGAAGAAGCTTTACCGACATCTCGGGAGAGCCTAACCTGCCTGACGCGTTGATCCGCGGTCCAAGAATATAGCCGATATGCCCGCTTAAGATCTGCTTTCCGGATAACCCGGATACATCCATAAGCGCCTTCAGGCCTGCCTTATCTGTCTTGTTCAATTCGACCAAGCCATAACGGGTCAATATTCTATTTTCGCCTATTTGCGGCACGACATCGGCGACATTACCAAGCGCCACAAAATCAAGATATTCAGCCATTCGTATGGGCTTATCTTCAACTAAACATTCTGCCAACTTATACGCCAAGCCGACACCTGCTAAATGTTTAAAAGGATACGCGCAATCAGACTGCAGAGGGTTTATTATTGCCAATGCCTTCGGTAATTTGCCGACGATCTCATGGTGATCTGTAATTATAATATCTATGCCTAGCTTATTCGCATACTTAACTTCCTCATTAGCCCCGACACCACAATCCACAGTTATTATGAGAGAGACCTTTTTCTTTTTAGCTGCCATCACGGCCGGTTTATTTACGCCATACCCTTCTTCCAGCCTGTTGGGAATATGATACGAAACATCTAATCCCAATTTTGCGAATACAGAGACAAGCAATGCCACGCTGCATATGCCGTCTACGTCATAATCGCCGTATATCATTACTCTTTCTTTTTGTGCTATCGCTTGTTTTATGCGGAAAACCGCTTTATCCATATCCTTTAAGAGGCGCGGATTATGCAGGGAGGAAAGGCTGCACCCTAAAAACATGCGGGCGTCGGTCAGGCTGGTTACATTTCTATTTATAAGTATCTGGGCTGTTACAGGGGAGATCCCGAATTCTTTCGTGAAAAGATCTCTAAGGTTTTTATCCTCTTCACTCTCTCTTCTTAATATCCATAGCTTCTCGTTCATTTTCCTCTTGCGTCCCCGGGCGCATATTAATAAAACTTTACGCGGAGGCCTTTTTCAAAGTCGCGATAGAGTTCTTCTCTATCTCTATTTTTACTGCGCCATCTATCTTCAAAGTAACGGTGTTATCTTTTACATTCATAATTACGCCATGAATACCGCCGCCGGTTATGACTTCGTCGTTTTTCTTCAATAATTTTAGCATTTTCTCGTGTTCAACCTGTCTTTTTTGCTGTGGTCTTATAAGCAAAAAATAAAATATAACGAATATTAACGCTATCGGCACTAGGTTTAACAAACTTGCGTTCTGCTGCATTTCTTTCCTCCTTTTAGATGATTCAAACTTCGTATTGGCTTAGAAACTGCTTTTTAAACTCTTCAAATCTATTTTCAGCAATTGCGCGCCGGATTTCTTTCATAAGATTAGCATAAAACGAAAGATTATGCAAGGAAACTAATCTCAGGCCAAGGATTTCCTCAGTATTGAAGAGATGGCGAATGTAAGCCCTTGTGTAATTTTTGCAGGCATAGCAATCGCATTTTTCGTCTATGGGGCTAAAATCTTTTTTATATTGGGCGTTTCTTAGCTGCAGGTCCCCCTTCCATGTAAATGCCTGGCCATTCCTTCCGTTTCTAGTCGGGACAACGCAATCAAACATATCCATGCCCATAGAAACAGCCTCCAGCAAATTAGGAGGCATACCAACACCCATTAAATATCTGGGTAAATTTTCCGGCAGAAGAGCGGCTGTAAACTTAGTGGTTTCATAAATTAACTCTTCTGGTTCTCCGACGCTAACCCCTCCTATGGCACATCCATCAAACCCTATTTCAATCAATTCCTCAGCGCATCTTTTTCTCAAGTCCATATAAGTACCGCCCTGGACGATGCCGAATAACTTAGGGGATAGGGTATAGGGATTAGTGTGTAGATTGACTGTTTTCAGCAATTGATTTTTAAAATATTCTTTTGAGCGACGAGCCCAGTCTAATGTGGTTTTCAAGGAATTTTCTACATAATCGCGGCTTGAGGGATACGGTATACATTCGTCCAGAACCATCATCACGTCGCTGCCCAAGTCAAGCTGGGCCTGAACAACATCTTCCGGGCTTAAAAATAATCTTTTTCCGTCGATATGCGAGTTAAACTCGACCCCTCCTGATTTTATCTTTCTCAAAACGGCCAAGCTAAAAACCTGATACCCCCCGCTGTCGGTAAGGATCGGCCTGGGCCATCCCATAAATTTATGAAGCCCTCCGGCTTCTTTTATTATCTCAAGGCCCGGCCTTAAATAGAGGTGATACACGTTGCCCAGTATCATCTGAGCGCCGCTTTCTATAAGCTCTTTATTGGAAATAGTCTTTACGGTAGCCTGCGTTCCAACAGGCATAAAGCATGGGGTATCGACAGTGCCATGGCTCGTCGAAAGCCTTCCGACTCTCGCCTTAGTATTTTTGTCTTTATGTAGCAGTGTAAACATATGTTTAATCATTTAGTGGTCAAGTGATTAGTGATCGAGGGCACTTGACCACTCGGCCACTTGGCCACCTTGCACTTACAATATCAACATCGCATCTCCATAACTGTAAAATCTATACTTTTCCTCTATCGCATGATTATAAGCTTCAAATAGAAAATCCCTGCCCGTAAACGCAGAAACTAATAATAAAAGCGTTGACTTAGGCAGGTGAAAATTAGTTATCAGACAGTCGACAACATTAAATTTATAGCCCGGATATATGAATAGATCCGTATATCCATTTATATCACGGTCTATATCGTCAGTGTCAAGACTGCCAAAACAGTGTTCCAGCGTTCTTACGGAAGTTGTACCTACGGCGAATACCTTTCCGCCTTCTTCTTTTACCTCTTTGACGGATCTTATAGTTTCTTTCGGCATATTAAAATATTCATTATGCATCCTATGGTCTTCAACTTCCTCGCCCTTCACGGGCGCAAACGTCCCATAGCTTGTATGAAGTGTGACATAACTGATCTTGACACCTTTATTCCGTATTTTTTCGAGTAATTCGTCGGTAAAATGAAGGCCTGCCGTCGGGCTTGCTGTCGCTCCGGAATTCTTTGCGTATATTGTTTGATAATCCTCTTTATCCGACTTTTCATCTTCTCTTTTAATATACGGTGGAAGCGGCGTGTGCCCATATGAATCCAGTATCTCATCTATTGAACGGCTGAATTTGACGAAAGTGCCGATTTCGCCCCGCTCCAAGATCTCGGCTTCATCGCCGGACTCTAAAACCACCTTTTCGCCTTTTTTTAATCTATTTCCCGGCCTTAGCAGGGCTTCAGATATGGGATCCATTTTCTCTAATAGAAATATCTCTACCCGGCCGCCTGTCATCCTCTTTCCAAAAAGCCTTGCGGGCATAACCTTTGTATCGTTTAAGATAAGGGCGTCCCCTTTTTGCATGTATTCTGTTATATCGCTAAAAACCTTATCATAGATTTTGCGCGCTTTCCTATCCAATACCATAAGCCTTGCATGCTCCCTGTTTTTGGCAGGGTGCTGCGCAACCAGTTCGCCTGGTAACTTATAATCAAAATCTTTCAATTTCATATCGGATTAATGATGTCCAAGAATAATCTTTGTCACTTGCGGTTTATTAAGAAGAGTATAAGCGTAAAAATAATGCTTACAATGATCGAGGTGGCAAGCGGAAAATAAAAAGTAAAATTCTTCTTCTGAACATATATATCACCCGGCAATTTGCCGACCCATGGGATTTTCACTCCCAATACAAATATTATGCCGATAACTACCAAAATCATCCCGAATAAAATAAATGTCCTTCCGAGCATGCCCATTCTTAGACCTTGCACCTCTCCTTATTCTCGTATCGCTCCTTCTCGGAATAAATGCATCCGCAGTATTTCTGGCTATAAAGTTCTTCTTTTTTTAAAGTATCTAAAGATTCATTGAACCCTATTCTGAAATCTTCGTAATAAAAAGGCAATCCGACTTCCTTGGAGATATCCTCCCCGATCGTCTTTACGACGAAGTGTTCCTGGTAAGGGCTTATCAGAAGCGTCGTGGTGAACGAATCGTACCCGTTATCCTTTGCAAATACGGCGGCTTTATGAAGGCGTATGCGCCAACATATCGGGCATCTCTCACCCTTATTCTCTTTGTAATTTATCTCGTGGAAGAATTCCTGGGGATGGTACTCGGCGAATATTATTTCTTTGTCATATTTTAACGCGTATCTTTCCAGCGCTTGCCTGCGGCTCTTGAATTCCGTATATGAATGTATATTCGGGTTGAAAAAGAACCCTGTAACCCTATCGAATTTCTTTTCCAAAGTCTTGATGGTGTATATCGCGCATCCCGCGCAGCAGGTATGAAGTAAGATCTTCAATGTCTTTTTCCTATGCTTCGGCTCATCTCACTTGACCACTAACCACTCGACCACTCGACCACTTCTTTTAAAACATCTCTTTTTGCGCTTTTTCTTTCGCCGCAAGCCCTAAATGTTTATAAGCCTCTTTCGTGGCTTCTCTGCCGCGAGGCGTACGCTTTAAGAAACCTATTTTAAGTAAAAAAGGTTCGACTATATCTATGATCGTATCTTTTTCTTCGTTTAGGCTAGCTGCCAACGATTCTATCCCTACAGGGCCGCCTCCGTACGCAGAGATAATAACATCTAATACTTTTCGATCTATATTATCAAGCCCCATATTGTCTATGCCATGGGCGCTCAATGCCTCGTTTACCAACTCCCAGGTCACTTTTCCGTCGGTCTTCACCTCGGCCCAGTCGCGGACCCTTCGCAGTAACCTATTAGCTATACGCGGCGTCCCTCTTGATCTCTTTGCAACTTCCAACGCGGCTTTGCTGTTAATCTGGATATTTAAAAGTTTCGCCGATCTTTCCAGGATTTGTACCAAGTCTTCTGGCTGATAAAAATCTAGGTGATAAAACATGCCGAACCTGCCCCGCAGCGGCGCCGTAAGGAGGCCGGCCCTCGTCGTAGCGCCTACAAGGGTGAAGCGTTTAAGATTGAATTTTATAGTCTTGGCGTACGGGCCTTTATCTATCACAAAATCTATATTAAAACTCTCCATGGCCGGATATAAAAATTCCTCGACAGTCGCGGCAAGCCTATGTATCTCGTCTATAAATAAAATATCGCCTTCGTCCAAATTGGTGAGTATCCCTATTAGGTCGCCGGCACGCTCTATAGCCGGGCCGCTTGTCGCTGTAATTTTTGTGCCCATCTCATGCGCTATTATGTGAGCGAGCGTTGTTTTGCCCAATCCGGGAGGTCCGGAAAAGAGAACATGCTCTAACGGCTCATTCCTTTTTTTGGCCGCTTTTAGAGCCACTATTACATTTTCTATTATATCTTTTTGGCCGACGAAATCTTTTAGAGACGCTGGCCTTAGGGAGAGGTTCAATACCGCATCTTCTTCTGTCTCGGTGCTACCGAGTATTTTTTTTCTGACTTCCTCTTCTGCCATAGCTAAATAAGTTTTCTTTGTTTATAAATCTCGTTTAATAATTCTTCTGATGTTTTTATATCGGGATTCCTAGAAATAGCCTTTGATACCATCTCTTTGGCTTCGTTTCTTTTGTATTGAAGCTGCAACAGAACATCAAGCGCCTCATTTTGAATATCATCTTTGGGCTTTGGTAGTTCGGATATATGCCCATCTTGCATCAGGCCGAATTTTCCGACCTTGCCCTGCAATTTGGCAACGATTTCTCTTGCTTTTCGCTCGCCTACTCCAGGCAGGCTCTTCAGCAAAGATAAATTATTTTCGTCTATTGCCTTCGCGATAACGGATATTGGGAGCGCGAGCGCCCTTATAGCTGCCTTCGGGCCTACACCTGATACGGTGATGAATTTTTCAAAAAACTCTTTTTCAACCTCATTGAGAAAACCCACCAAAAACGGAACACCTCTTGACGGGTCCATCTGAAGATAATGGTATGTCACAAGCTCTATTTTCCCGTCGGCACCAATACTCCCATCTAAGACCTTCATTATCACGTCGGGGATAAAGACTTCGTATGATATGCCGCTTACATTTATAATAACGGAGTTTTCTCTTTTTTCCCGTAAGGTGCCTGAGATTCTCGAGATCATATTTTCTTTTCCATGTACACGTGCGCTATGGCAAGCGCCAAAGCATCCGAGACGTCGGTATATTTGATAGGGGTATTAAGCTTTAAAAGGTCTTGAACTATTCTTTGAATCTGGTATTTTGATGCATTTCCGTTGCCGGCAATCGCCTTTCTCACTCTTTTAGGCGGATAGCTCACGACCGGTATATTGCATTCTCCTGCGGTAAGGCAAATCACCCCTCTTGCGTGACCCATCAAAATAGCGGTAACAGGGTGTTTATAATGGGAATAAAGTTTTTCTAATATTAATACTTTAGGCTTGTGTTCTTTTACAATCTCTGCCAGCGCTCTTCGAATCTTTTCAAGCCTTATCTCTATTTTATCTTTGTGCGAAGTCTTTAATACCCCGGCTTCTATTAATTTGAATGACCTACCCTTATTTTCTACTAGACCATAGCCGGTGACCTGTAAACCAGGATCAACACCTAATATGGACATTACTTCTCCTCTGGCAATAAATCGTCGGGTATATCAAAGTTAGCATATACATTTTGTATATCATCGTGCTCTTCGAGCGTTTCTATCAGAGTTAAAACTTGTTCGGCGGCGCCTTTGTCTGTTATCCTGATATTGCTCTTGGGAAGTTTTGTTATTTCGGACGTATCGATTTTTATACCTTTCTGCTCCAAAGTGCTTTTTACTTTCTCAAAATCCTGAGGCTGTGTTTTTATAGCGAACCCATCGCCCTCGTCGATAAGATCCTCCGCCCCGGCTTCAAGCGCTATTCCCATTAACTTATCTTCGTCAATCGTTCCTTTTTTAATTAAAAAATACCCTTTCTTTTCGAACATCCAGCTCACAGAACCGCTTCCGGCCATATTTCCGCCTCTTTTCGCAAAAATATTTCTGATCTCGCTGCCGGTCCTGTTCTTATTATCGGTTAAAACATCGATTATAATCGCCACGCCATTAGGGCCATAGCCTTCATATGTAATTTCTTCATAAACAACACCCGGAAGCTCTCCGGTACCCTTCTTTATGGCCCGATCTATGTTGTCCTGAGGCATGTTTGATTCTTTCGCCCGCTGAATAGCTACGCGCAATCGCGGGTTCGCTTCCGGCTTGCCGCCGTCCCGGGCAGCAACCGTGATTTCTTTTATAAGCTTTGTGAAAAGCTGGCCTCGCTTCGCGTCTGCCAAGCCT
Organism: Candidatus Aquitaenariimonas noxiae; assembly: GCA_002780005.1. GTDB lineage: Bacteria > Omnitrophota > Gorgyraeia > Aquitaenariimonadales > Aquitaenariimonadaceae > Aquitaenariimonas > Aquitaenariimonas noxiae. The sequence continues at coordinate 67,997 of PEWV01000025.1, forward strand.
TTTGAGTGTTTAATACTAGCCCATTTGGAATGTCCTGACATTTATGCTCTCCTTTTTTAACTTTTACTTAAATTCTCGCGTCCTGGATCTTAATATCATTTGAACCAAAACGGTAGGAATTCTACAATGTTCTTGCCATATTATACTAAAAAAAAATAGTGTTGTAAAGAGAATATATAACCCTTTATTTTACAAGAACATATATAAATCAAAATTTGCTAACCGCGAAGTTCTTTAATCAGATCTCTAGCCTCTTCAAGATCAGGCTTAAGATCCAGCGCCTTATTCAATAACTCTATGGCTTTGGCCTTATCCTTTTTTTCTTTATATAACAGCGCGAGCTGGAAGTATATAACCGGCAAGTCCGATTGTTTGCTGAGTATGAATTGAAATTCTTCTATGGCTTTATCGATATGGCCCATTTCCTTATATGAAAAGGCTAAACTTATACGCGCATGCAGGTAATCCGGATTTATCTCTGAAGCCTTTGCAAACTCCGCTATTGCTTCTTCTTGCATATGTAAATTGTCATATACCTGCCCAAGCTTGTGATGAAAATCTGCATATGTCGGATGTTCGTCTAAGATGCTTTTGTATATTCGTATTAAAGTATTATATAGCCCTATATCCTTTGCCTCCGATTCTAGCGGAGTCAATATAGAAGTAAAAGTGGCATTTATCATAATCGCTTTCGAGAATTCTTCTCTAGCTATTTCAAGCAATATACGCCTGCTATTCTCTTTAGACTCCAATTCCTTCGATTCGGTTTTCAAGCCTAAGCTTGTTGCATTTTCAAATTCTGCAAGCGCTGCGGTAGGATCGCCAAGAATATTATAAGTCAAGGCAAGGCAATAATGAGAGAATACGTCGTGGGGCACTACTCTCGTCAGCCGCTGCAACAGGCCTTTTGCTTCATCATACTTCTCAATAATTATATAAGCCAAGCCTAATTTGCGCAATGCCTCGACGTAGACAGGGTTTATATCTATAGATTTATTAAACTCATCTATGCCGGCCTTATAATCATTTATATTGCAGTATACTAATCCTAAAATATGGTGCAGATCCGCGTGTTTCGGCTTAAAGACTATTGCTCCTTGTAGCCTCTTAACAGCATTATGGTGGTCTCCCTTGTTGTAATAGGCAAGGGCTATTCTCACGTTTAGGGTGATGTCGTCTTTTTTCTCTGTCAGCACCTTTTCAAATTCGGCAATGGCCTGATCGTAAAGCCCGATGTTATTGTAGCATATCCCGAGATAGTTGGAGAGCATGATAGATTGAGGTAGGATCTTAAGCGATTTTTCGAAATACCTTATTGCATCTTGAAACTTTGTTTCGTGCATAGCTATTATTCCCATGTTCCTATAGCATTGGCTTGTGTAAAATTCCGCTAATCTGGAATGGAGGCTTTCCGCGTATTGCGTATCGGCTAACATGTCCTCGAACTCTTTTACTGCCTTCTCGTATTCGCAGTTATTGTAATAATTAATACCTTTTTGATATCGATCGTCTTTCCCGAATGTGAAAATTTTTTTAAAATCGATCATTTTCCGCCTCCTGCGTTTAATAAGCGCCTTTGCCGATAATTACAACAGGTATGGTTCGTATTAAAATTTTTAAATCCAGCATGAATGACCTATGCTGAATATAGTAAATATCCAATTCTATCCATTCATAAAATGAAATATTGCTCCTGCCGCTAATCTGCCAAAGGCAGGTCAGGCCGGGGATAACAGAAAGCCTCTTCATCTGATGTAGCGTATATTCTTTCACCTCGCTCGGTAACGGCGGCCTTGGTCCAACAATCGACATGTCACCTTTTAGGACATTGAAAAATTGGGGTAATTCATCCATGCTTGTCCGCCGTAAAATCCTGCCCACCCTTGTGATACGCGGGTCGCGTTTTATTTTAAAAATAGGCCCGTCAGTCTCGTTCAGATGCTTGAGGTCGCCCTTAAGCCTTTCTGCTTCTTTTACCATGGACCTAAATTTATATAGCATAAATTCCTTGCCATCTTTTCCGACACGCTTACTTGTAAATATAATAGGCCCTCGTGAATCAAATTTTATCATTATTGCAATTATAACAAACAATGGGAAAAGCATGATTAACGCTAAAAATGAAAGCGTCATATCTAGCGCTCTCTTGCATATAAGATACTTTTCTAATTTGTAAGTTTTAGTATTTTTCATTTTATATATAATCTCAATGTTCCTCTAAGAATATCGGGCTTTCTGTCAGGTCAAGCCTTACCCTCAACTTTTTTGGCTCGGCTTTTTTAGAATTCCCCATAAGATCAACAATCTCTACTGTTTTGCTTTTTACAGGCAGGCCTAAACTTCTCTTCCCCTCTAAAGACCATAAAATAAAAACACGTTTATTTTCATTTTCGAAAATATAGCCTCTTAATGGGTCTCTTAAATCTAGCCGGCCGCTATACCGCAGGCCTTCTATCCGGTCAATCATATTTGCATAAGCAATGGCTGCCGGTCTAGGCGTAAAATCATTGTTTATAATACCAAAATTCTGCTCGAAAGCCTCGGGATCAGATCCTTGGTTTTTAAAGCAATGCAAGAACACTTTATCCACTGCAGCGTTTGATAAAGCGATCACATACCCCCTCACCAAGAAATTAGCCTGATTCTTGAGGCTTAGGAATGAATTCTTATTTTCCTCATAAGTAGACCATCCTATTTCCGTAATGAATATTTTCTTACCCGACCCGCCGTTCTTATTCATCCTCTCTACCGCATCATTGATCTTTCTCTCTAAGGTATTATTTTTTTCCGGATAGTCGGATTCGGTATAGGGATGTATCGCTGCAATATCGAAATAATTCCCGCCGCCTTCCTTATAGATATGGTCAAGAAACCAAAATCTATTATTTTTTCCGCCGCCCAAACCTCCGATTATTACCTTAGACGGTTCGTTTATCGCCTTTATTGCTTCGTAGGACGCCTTGAGAAGTTTAGTATAATTTGCGGCATTAGGGCCGCTCGGCCAGAATCCCCACAGGTCCGGTTCGTTCCAAATTTCCCAGTATTTTATCTTATCTTTATATCTATAAGCAACATGTGATATAAAGCCTCTGAAACCCTTTATGGCTTCCCCGGAACCGGTTGTCACGCCTGAGGTGTTATCCTCCAGAAATGTGCCGCATATATTTATGCCATTCCTATAGCATTCACTGACAAACAGATCACACTTTTCCCAATTAAACTTGCCTGACTGTGTTTGGGCATACGACGGCCGAAAATCATGCCTAACCCAGCTTATTCCGAGCCGTTTTAATGTTTTTATCAGGCGGCGCGAGTCTTCTTCCAAGAAAAAGGCCGTAATGCCGAAACGGGACTCGAAAGATGTCTCGTGATTATATTCCGGGCAGATTGCAAAACTAGTCCGATTATCCTCAATAAGTTTGCCCTTTTTATAAAGCCCAATATAAGCGAAGAAGACGCCGTTTTTGGCGATTTTTGTCTTTATCTCATACGGTTGGATCGTGTTTTTGGAAACATTTATTTGGTACTCGCCGGTCGAAACCGTTTCTCCGTCCAGATCGGTTATTTTATACATTAATTTATACAAAATATCATTGTCTTCGCGATTATATATATTCAAAACAATAGGTATATTTTCCTTTTGGCTAAAAATATTGCAGGAATTGTTTTCTGCGATCGTCATGAAAGGAACGGAAACGGAAACATAACTGACATACTCATCTCCGTCGCTTCTATTGTTTATCCTAAAATCTCCTCCGCCGCTGTTCAGGAGAGCTTGCTGGGCAGGCCCGCACCCTTGCCGGTTAGCAAATTTGACACTACGAACCCTGGTTGTATAAGTTTTCCATGTCCTTGTATCCTGTTTTTTTATTATTCTGCCGGCACGCTTGAACGCGCCGTCATTAGGCCAGAGATATCCTGAATCATACTGTATCGCAAAGGTATCCGTTCCTATGTCAAAATATTCAATTGTCAATATAACCTCATTGAAGCTTTTATTGAATATAAACGAATCATCTACATCAAAAACTATAAAATTATTCCCTTTTCCGGAGTCTGTAGCGACGCATTTCTTGCCGGCAATTTCTTTTTTTATCATAATGTCGTTATAAAGAAGTTTTATGCCGGCGGATTCATCATATCCGGGTTTTAACCATACGCCGCGGGCCTGGCTGTAATTAGAAACGCCTTCAGCCGTTTTATTAAAAATAAAACAACCTGCCAGAATCAGTAAAATGCATGCTATTATTTTTAACTTTTGCGTCATTTTTATAATGTTAGGCGCTTTTTTTCCAACTCTTTTTTTGCCTTCTCGAACAAATCTTTGGATTTTTGCGTTTTAACCCACTTTATGAGGTCTTCTGTTCCGTCTTCAAACCTTACCTTCGGCGTAAATCCCAATCTTTCTTTTATTTTTGTTATATCCGCGTAACAATGCCTGATATCTCCGGCCCTGAATTTCTTTGTCACTACGGCTTCTTTATCGAACTCTAGTTTTTTGATAAGGATATTTACCAGATCCAAAATAGTAAGCATGCGGCCGGTCCCTACATTAAAAGCTTCGTAGTCCGCCTCCCTTTTCTCCATGGCCAACATATTAGCCTGGACTATATCTGACACATGAACGAAATCTCGCGATTGATAACCATCCTCAAATATAACCGGGGGCTTGTTGTTCAATATCCGCGACGAAAAGATAGCGGCCGCGCCCGTATAGGGATTGGAAAGGGCTTGCCTGGGCCCGTATGTATTAAAATACCTCAAGGCAACAACCGGAATCTTATAAGCCCTGCCGACGACTAAACTCATCTCTTCCTGGTCGCGTTTGGAGATCGCGTAGATAGAGGTAGGAAATAAAGGTTTCCCCTCTTTGGTCGGGATCGGCTTTGCCGTTTTATTGCATTCCGGGCATTTCATTTCCCATTCTCTCGATTCGAGTTGTTTATCCGATCTTAAAGACGGATATACAATACCGCATTTATCGCAAACGTAAGAGCCTTCTCCGTATATCGACATCGAAGAGGCAACCAACAGCTTCTTCACTTTATTTGATTCGTTTATCAGTATATCGAGCAGCGTTGCCGTTCCGGCCGTATTAACATACATGTACTTTTCTATTTCATACATGGACTGGCCTATGCCGACACATGCGCCTTGATGAAAAATCACATCGATTCCTTTTACGGCTTTCTTTAATTTTTCTCTGTTTCTCACGTCGCCTTTTATAAATTTTGCCTCTTTGTTTACATAAGAAGGGATCCTACCTCCTCTACCGTGAACCTGGGGGTCTAAATTATCAAATATCGTTACATCGTGGCCTTTTTTTAACAAGGCATCCACTAAGTGAGAACCTATAAAGCCCGCGCCGCCTGTAACTAAGATCTTCGCACCCATTATATACTCCTTTTTATTGATACAAACTGATCTAATCGCCCTTCGCCGAAATTACCTGATAAAAAATCAACGAATCCTAAAAATATCGCTTTTGCATATTCCGCCTTACCGGTCATGATAAATTTAAGGGAATAAACAAAATTTTTAATGATATAAAATAAGAAAAATGAAGGCACGAACACTTTCGGGCAATCTTTAGCCATAAAAAGCAAAATATTTCTTGTGTATAAATAGTATTCTTTAACCGATTTTTCGCCAAAGGTTATACTTATCTTGTGCCAAATCTTTGCCTTAGGAACATAAAGAACTCTGAATCCTGCCTTTCTCGCCCGAACACACCAGTCCGTATCCTCATAATAGATGAAAAAGCGTTCATCAAGCATGCCTATTCTTTCAATAACTTCCCTTTTTATTAAAAGAGAGCTACCAGTAACGCCGTGAACTTCCTGAGGTTCGCTGATAATTCCTTTTGAAATAGCCTCGAGCGGTTCCTTCTTTGTAAAACCTGTAAACCAGTTAAACGAGGTGCACACAGTTATGGCTTTATCGGGATATTCGAAAGAATAATTTACCGCTCCGACCACGCCTATTTTCGCATCGGGTTCCGCCACGTTTATCAGTTCGCGCAAGACACCACTGTCCACCTTTGTATCATTATTTAAAAGAAAGATATAATCCGTTCCGCGGCTAAGGGCGTATCGGATTCCCACATTGTTCCCTCCGGCAAAACCCAAATTTTCCTTATTTCTCATCAGCATTACATTTGGAAATTTCGCCGCTATTCTATCCGGCGAACCGTCTATTGAACCGTTATCCACGAGAATAATTTCATAGTTTTTATAATCGAGCGCCTTTAGCGACTCAAGGCATTTGGTTGTGTCTTCCCCTTGATTCCAATTGATCGTGATTATATATATTTTTGGCTCCCTTGCGCTATCGGTTCCCATTTTTTTTCTTTTCTTTCAAGGCCTTTTCATATTCCACTTCGATCGAGCTAACCATCTTGTCCCAGGCATACTTGGTCTGGGCTTTAAATTTTGCTGCTTTTCCTAAGTGGTTTCTTAATTCTTCATTTTTTAAAAGTTCAACCACTTTTTTTGCAAAATCTTTTGGTTCATCGGCGATTAGAATGTCTTTTCCGTCGCTGAAATCCAGGCCCGTTGCTCCAACGGTTGTAGAGACAATGGCCTTCCCCATGGCCCACGATTCCATTATTTTGAGCCTGATCCCTCCACCCACCCTCAAAGGAACAATAACAACGCTTGAACGCGCTATGAGAGATTTCATGTCGTCAACATACCCTGTCACGGTAACGCAGGGATCACTAACGAGGGCCTTTATATCAGGAGGCGGAGACCCTCCGGCTATTATAAGTTCGACTTTCGGAATTGATTTCTTTATTAGCGGAAATATTTCATTATAAAAATATTTTATCCCGTCGTAATTAGCGAAAAAACTCATCGTTCCGAAGAATATTATAGAGTTTTCTTTCGACTTCATAGCATAAGAGCCGCATGCCTCAATATCCACGCCCATGGGTTGCAGCACAACATTCGCCTTTGGCGCCATAAGCTTTATCCTATCTATATCGCCCTGAGACAGCGCGAGGCACATATCAAAGTGTTCCAGTACGAATTTTTCATATTTTTTCATTCTGCTTAATTCAAAAAACATTAAAATTTTCAATAGCGGATCCCTTACATTTACATAATATTCCTTATACATGAAGTACTCTACATTATGCGTATCCAAAAAGGTCGCCGTAGAAGGCGGGATCAGCGGCTTTAATTTAAGCACGTACTGCGCCATATAGTAGAATTCAGCTTGTATTACATCGAATTTCTCTTCCTTAAGTAATTTCCTAAGCCTCTCCATAAGCAGGGGTGAATAATATTTAATAGAGGTGTAAGGATCTGTTTTATATATAGCCATAATGAAATTTTTCATTGACCACTTGGGCCTCATTCTTACCGTTTCGACCCTATGGCAGTACTTTTTCAATTCGTCGACGTATTTTAGGCTTTCGTCGTTCGGAATTAAAGAAAAAAGCGTTATCTTATGTTTCTTTGAAAGAAATTTAATAAAATTGAATATTACGATTTTGTTGCCCTGATCCGGCGGGTACGGTAATCTTGGTGTAATGAATAATATGTTCATATTTAACCTGCTTTCTTTAATAATGACAAATACAAATTTTCGTATTCAGCGGCCATCTTTTTTGCAGTGAAACGTTCTTCGACTGTCTTGCGGGCAGCAAGCCCTATACCTCTCACCCTTCCTTCGTCTGTCAAAAGCTCCGAAATAATGTTTTTCATGGAATTTATATCCCCGATCGGAACTATAAATCCGTTGCGGCCGTTTTCTATCACTTCTTTAATACCTCTGACTTCTGTTACAAGAAGCGGCTTTTTAAAATACATCGATTGCAGCGCTACCAACGGAAGCCCTTCGTGCAAAGACGTCAAAACGGATATATCCAGCAAGCTCAGGTACGCATTAAGCTCTTTTTTAATATCGCACTCGCCGGATATAATCAATCTATTGCCAAGCCCGAACTGTAATTTTAACCTCTCAGCTTCCGCTTTTAACGGCCCATCGCCCACTAAAATAAAGGTAACGTTTGGGATTTCTCTCGTTACCTCGCATGCCAACCTAACAAACGCAGAGGGGTCTTTCTGCGGAACCAACCTGGCTATCATGCCGACTATTTTATTTCCCGCCGGGATATTATACCTATCTCTAATAAATGCAGGGTTTTCTTCTTTCAATACGCTTGTATCTATACAGTCATATATAGTAACTACCTTCTCGGGCGGCGATATCTTTCTTCTTATGATTTCCCTTCGCTCTTCCTCTGTCACAGTCACTAGCATATTTCCGAAATAGCACGCGAATCGTTCAAGGGCTATATAGAAGTCCTTTTTCAAGGGCGGCAGAGGCTCGTCAAAATACCAATTATTCGGCGTATGAATAATCGGGCTTATTCCAAGAAGCCTTCCGGCTATTCTGGCAAGAAACCCGGCCTTCGAACAATGCGTGTGCAATATATCGCATTTTTCTTTCTTAAGCATCGCAAATATAGAAAAAAAGCTTTTTACGTCAGCACCGAAATTTATGTCCCGCTCCATCCCGAGAGGGATTACGCGCACGCCAAGATCGCGCAAATCATCTAATAAAGGTCCCCGTTCCGGCCCGGCGAATGTAATTTCGAATTTGTTTTTGTCGGTATAATGCATCAAATCCATCAAAAACCTATAGATGCCAAATTCCGTCGCTCTTGAAATGTGTAATAATTTTATTTTTTCAGACATTGCAAAAAGTGCACTACGCCCCTTCCCTTGCCGAAGTAATCAAATCAACTAATTTTCTAAAACCGACATTTTCCCTGAAGGCCCTCTCAATAAAAGGTATCGTGTAAAGATACGCAAATATATACGCCAGGGGGCCGTACCTTTTTAATTTTCTCCTGACGGATCTTTTTAATATGCCTTTCCTCACCATATCCGAATGTTTAAATGTTTTGATTCTTTCTTTGACCGAAAAATCTTTTGTTTCGTAAACAGGCTTAAATATGAAACTCGTAAAATCATTAAGATATTTTTCTGGTTTGATTAAAAAAAGTTTATTACTTTCCGCCCACCTGAACAACTCTGTTTTTGGATAAGGTATAGGATTAAAAAACTTGGCTTCCAGCACGGGATATTTTAAAGCGACCTCGAAGCTATCTTGGACCGTATCTATAGTTTCTCCGGGCAAACCGATAATAAAGAACAAAGTAACATCTAATCCGGCTTGGCAACCTATATTTATAGCCTTCTCCAGTATTTCCCTCGTTTCACCCTTCTTCATGGCTTGTAACACAATATCGTTCCCACTCTCTACACCAAAAGCTATGTGGCAAAAACCCGCATCTTTCATATGTTTTAATAACGCGATATCGACTTTATCCGCACGCAATCCGTTTCCGCACCGGAGCTTTAGATTTTCGAGTTTTCGCCTAATGATCTCGTCGCAAATCATGTGGACGCGCTCTTTATCATACGAAAAATTATCATCCGCCATTTCTAACCTTCTACATCCACGCTTATACCAGTATTCTATTTCATCAGCCACATGAGCCGGACTACGCATTCTCACTCTTGCTCCGCTCGCCAACCTTACCGTACAATAAATGCACCCGTAGGGGCAACCTCTGCTTGTAATTAAATCGATTTCACGCAGCATATATTTATCAAGCTCAAATTTGAAATAAGTAGGAAAATTTATTGAGTCTAAATCAGTCTCGAAGGCTCTGTCGCCATTGTATTTTACGGCATAGCCATCTCTGTACAGAAGGCCTTTTATTCCGGCAACATCTACGCCTCTGCATAGCTCTGGAACTGTTTTTTCGCCCTCACACACAATGCCATAATCAATAGCTTCGCATTCTTTAAGCGCGGCCTCTCGCATAGTAGAAACATGTGCCCCGCCCAAAACAACTTTTATATCCGGAAACTTATTTTTTATAGAGGCCAATATGCCATATGTATTTTTATACATATATGTCATCATGCTTACGGCTATTAAATCCGGGATATAACTTTCTATTTTTTTGAAAAGAGCTTTGGCATTATAGCCTAGAGCCATATCGAATACGTCGTACTCGATATTCTCTCTTTTTAACGCTTCGGCTACATAACCTAAACCGGTAGGAGGGCGAAATGCACCAAATCTTGTATGCGGATAATATGGATTTACGAAGAGAACTTTTTTATACTTCATTATACAATTCTAGGTCTTATGTTTATCGATCAGGGCGACCGCCCCTACCAGGAAGCCTATTACAATCGTTCTTCCCGGAAAGCTTAACTCGGGCCCGGTAAAAGAAGCTGCTGATAACGCCACAAAAGCGACTACGCAACTTAAAGCAAATATACTATAGTATTCATTTTTTGTAGCCTTACACACTTTCAAACCATAAAAAATAAATGCTACGGAAAACCATAAGATAGCGATAAGACCAAAAAGCCCTGTATTCAAATAATAAAACAGGTAAGAATTATGAATATAGACTGAGGTGTCGATCGGCATTTTCGCCCTATCATATCTAATATAAGAGACCTGAGTACCTAACCCATTGCCCATAATTGGGTGTTGGCGTATCTTTTCTATTGCAGCCTTCCATTCGGAAAATCTAGTCACGGCAGTCGGCTCCTCGGACGGTCTTAAAATAGTGGAAAAACGTTCGCTTATCAAATATGGAAGCCTGAACAATAAATTTTCATAAGGAAAAAAGGAGCTTGCTTCTATATATATGCATACTAAAAGCAAAACAATCAAGATATACTTCAGAAAACGCATTTTTCTCATAGGCGTTAATACCAAAAATAGGAATATTATGCCTGCGATGCTTCCCAACCAGCGGCTTCGGACGAAAGCGACTACTTGTTGAATACCAAAAAATAGCGTTGATAGCACATAAAAAATTTTAACCTTATTATCCTTTGACAAAACCGCGAACGGGATACTCATCATAAAAATAACCAATCCCGCGGAACTCGCACGCGCTATTCTTGGAATTGCTGAACCGCCTATGTATACAGTTTTAGGGTCTACGGCTAAATTATAAAAAACACCCCTTACCACAGCAATTAAGGTAAAAATAAACAAGACTATAAAGATTCGATTCAGATCTTTCAAAGAACGCAGATAGCCTGCAATTACAAAACATATGGCATAGAATGAAATAAGATTAAGATGGCTTCCCCACGCTAAAAGAGGCCTATCTTTACTAATAGCTATAAATACAGAATATAAAGTTACTACAAAAAACAGCGCTAAAGGAAAAAGTGTCGCAGAACCCAATTTAGGCAATTCATCTTTAATGGCAAGGTCGGAAATACTCTTGATCATCCAGCATGTAAGCAATAACACAAATATGCCGCTATAAACCACTTCCAGGAAGGCAATACCGCTGCTATTGAACCACAAGATCTGAAAAGGCGTAAAGGCTAGCAACATACTCACCAGAATCCATGGTGCCAAGACTGCAAGCATAAGAACTATAATACCCCCTGCTATCATAAGCCCTGAGAACGGATCCATAAGGATCACGTAACCAATACTCACAGCTATAGCAATAAGAAAAAATGTGGTTAATAAATTATTTTTTCTTTCCATAAATATACCTCAGGCATTCTTCTTCGCAAAAGACGCTGTAATGGAAGCCCCGCCAGGGCTCAGTTCTTCAAGACAACTCAATATCATCACGGGCGCTACTATTATACTCTTAATAATAAAAGATATAAGCCATTTTTTATCTTTAAGCTTTTCGGTAAACGCCGCCCTATTCACGATATTAAAGTTCAATAAATTCAATATGCTCATCATCCACCCAAAATAAGTATCCACGAATAAATGGTAATTTATGTCTTTAACGAGAAACCCTGATCTATTAAACATGTATTCAAGGCTATATTTTGAAAAATGGTAGAGATGGCGAGGAACATCTAGATGATACCATTTATCCTTAAAAATCCTGGCTTGGATGCTGTCAATATTCGGAACACATACAATAAGTGTACCGTCTTTTTTTAATAATCCCCCAATTCTAGATAAAACCGCCTTAATGTCGGGAATGTGTTCCAATGAGTGCCAAAATGTAATTACGTCGAAATAGTTCTCGGGATAGGAAATATCCGTTATGGCTTCCGTGTCGATCTTCATCCCAAAGTCTTCTAGAGCAAACCGCGCTACATTTTCTGATAAATCGAGCCCTTTCACTTCCCAGCCCTCTTTTTTCAAGCTATTCAAAAAAAGAGGATAACCGCAACCCACGTCAAGGATCCTGCCTTTTCCGCGCGCGCTCGTAAATTTTTTAAGTATATTCAGTTTATTCCCAAGCCTTAGGTCAGTCTTGTCAAAATAAACATTGCTTGGATAAAAATCTTTTATCTTGTTGGCATCGGGTAAGAAATTGAGAAAAATAAAATTGCATTCCTTGCACTTTGAAATTTCATATTTATCGCCTACTTTCATATTATAATCTTTTGCGATATACAATACGTCATGATTATCCGCTCCGCATATAGGGCAATTAAGATATTTCATTTTTTATAAGGCCTCACTTATATACATGCAACTCTATATTTAACAGAGCCACACAACCTGCCAACATCGAATATAAATCTTTCCAGGGTCCAATATAATAAAATACCGATATACGAAAATAAATTAACCCGTACCCCTGACTTCGCTGTAATATTCAATACTTTGAGAGCTATACCAAGGATCGAAGAAGCCAATATGAGCATAGCTAACCATTTATTAAAAAAACTCACTATAGCTGAAACTAATAATATATTTATAACGGAGAAAAAATACAACTGCGTTCTAATGGGAGAATTAAAATGTATCACTTTGCCGCCAAAAAAAAATATATTAAACCCGGTGCAATAGTATTTCTTGAGAAATCTGGCTTCCAGTAACCCTGAGGAAAAAGTTTTTTGAAAACGGCATTTGAACTCTTCTCTGTGATCATGAACAACCGTTAATTCAGGATTGTAAATGGCCCTTTTCCCTATCTTATATATTCTCTTGCACAAATCCGCGTCCTCGCCCAACCTCATCTCTTCATCAAATTTTCCGGCCTTAAAAAATAAGCTCTTCGATACGGCAAAAGTTCCGCCCAATAGAAATCTATTATCCTCGACACGCGCCCCGATAGCTTCTCTTTTGCCGAAGCTCGCCTTCCCTATGATATTTAGATAACTTCCAATAAAATTTGTCATATCGAGTCCTTCATATGTGCCGCCGGCTATTTCGCAGCCGCCAGAGAATTCATTATCAATGATCTCTATCCAATTCACCGGAGGAATGCAATCTGCGTCTAAAAAAGCTATTGTATTATTGCTTGCGAGCGAAGCGCCTTTATTTCTGGCTGCGGAAGGGCCTTTTTTAATTTCTTTATCCAGGATTATGTTTAAAGAAGGGTTAGTCTTCGCGAATTCTTTTACTTTTTCCGCTGTCTTATCGGAGGAGCCGTTGTCTACCACTATGATCTCTCTTGGAATTTTTTTCTGATGCAAAAGGGCGTTAAGGGTTTCGCTGATCGTGCCTTCTGCATTGTATGCCGGGATAACAACGGATATGTTCAAGGCCGCTCCTTGTGGTAAATTTAAGACGCCGAGAGAATTCGCTTGAGATATCCTCTTTCTCTAAATATAAAGCCTTTTAAAAAATACGTAACTGCAAGGTATAACAAAATGGCCAAACCTACTACCACAAAAATATTGGCATGCCTAAATGAATATACAAATACCCCTGTTACAAATGCCGCTATAATTGTTTTCAAGAAAACGCGCGCGAGCGAGAAGCCGCCTAAACATTTTATAACCACGAACATAAGCGTAGAAAACATGATAAATTCGGTCAATATGCTGGATATCGCCGCACCTATGTAGTTTAAACGCGGTATCAGGCTTAAGTTTAAAGCTACATTTAATAATACGCCAAACCCGCAGATAAAAGGTAGTACCTTTTGTTTATCCAAAGTCACCATAACATAGGTATTCAATGATCCGAAAACTACTAAAAATGCCGTACATGATAAAAACCTCATAACAAGCGCTGTGCTTTCAAATCCCGGACCGTAAAGTAATAATGCGATCCTGTTCGATAAAAGCGCTATTAAAACTGCGGCCGGTAAAAACAAAAACACTACCAAGCTAAGACTTTTCTCATAAACTGCTTTAAAATCATTCTCCGAAGATCTGTGTAGGCGGGAAAATAAAGGGAAAAAGGCGGTCGCGATAGCGCCCGATAGAACAATAAACCCATCTACGATAACATAGGCGGCATTATATATACCTACTGCCTCATCGCCATTTATCCTGTATAAAAACAATGTCGCGATCTTTAAATAGAGAACAGCAAAAAGCTGGGTAAGCCAAAGGGGTATAGTCTTTATTATATATTCTCGCAAAGCATCAATCTCTAAGGAGGGATATTTGAAACCTATCATTTTCATACAGAAAAAACCCATAATTGCCAAGGTAAGCGCGTTTGCAATAAAGAAAATACAAAATAGCCCTATTAATCCTCCCCCGTTATATAAATACCAGATACCTAAAGAAATGAAAATAATGTTTTTGAATAAGTTCCCAAATAATTGATATTCCATCTTTTCGAAGGCTTGGAAGACAGACTCAAAAAGAACGATCAATCTGACGAGAAAATAAGAAAACGCGCATAGGTATATTACTAATGCCACTTCCTTGGGGCAATTTAAAACAACAACAACTAGGCCAGCCAGGACTAATGTAAGACTACTTAATATGAAGTTTATAACGCCGAAATTGAACAAATACTTGGAGGCATTAGATTTATCTTTGGATACTTCTCTTATCAAAAGTATGTTAAGGCCTAAATCCGTGGCTAAAAATAATATTTGGGATATTACGAGGGCAAGGGTATACTGGCCCAGCTGGGCCTTGCCCAAGAGCCTTCCTATAAAAAAAAGCATAATCAACAAAGCGCCTTTATTGATGAATTCCCTCATCAATAATGACATTGTATTTTTTAGTAAGATACGTATATCCGCAATCGTGCTTCTCATCTCAAGTTTTGTTTATGATGTTTTTGTCATATACTAATTTAAGATAGCTTCCTGCCCTCAAAAATCAAGGTCTCTGCTCTATTAATATAATCCGGTACACTTTGACTGTGACTTTCAATATTCTGCATGTTTACGTCGTCACTTTTTCCTACGTCATACTTTACGATATTATCAAAACCGGCTTCTTTCATTGCCTTCTGTAGTGTTTTAAAATCATAAATAAATTTATGTCCATAGTTTTGAAAGCAATTGTTAATAACAAAGACGCTTTCATAAATCCCAATATCAGATAAATAGGTATCCACAATCCAAGAAATATATTTCTCTTGTAACGCAGTTTTCTCTGAATTATAAAGTTTGATAAAAAAGCTAAGGTCGGGTGTAGCTATGCGTATTCTACCGCCACGTTTCAGGATACGGAAACATTCGCGCAGGAAATGCATACCCTTCTGATATTCTAAATGTTCGATCATGTGCTCACTATAGATATAATTAAACGTGCAATCATCAAAAGGGAATTTTTTTTTGGCATCAAGGAACATTACATCCTTGATAGGTTCGATATCGGCATTAAGCCAACCTTGCAATATATTTGCTCCTGCACCAATCTGTAACTTGTGAATTTGATGTATCTTCAGGTATATATTGAGCTTTGAGTGGCGGGTTAACCTACTCAAACAAATTCTCCATATATTACGTATTTTTACAAAAATGCGACGTAAACCTACTTTTTCCAAATATTGTTTAAATCCTCGATACGCCATCGGAATAATACCTTTTCCGTATTTCTGCTTTGTACCATTTCACCAGTTTCTAATATTTAAAAAGGCCTCGTTAATAAAGGCCTTTTTAAATTTTCTATCTTTATTCTAATAAATAAAATATGGCTGGATATATTTATAGGTGCCTGTATAATTTTTCCGGAATAACGTATTCTACATTATTTAATACTGCCCCTAAAATTTTCCTTCGTGATTTATCTAAAAGCGATTTTGCCCGTTCAACGGCTTCGCGGTTTGTGTCGCCGAACTTGATTACCATTATTATCCCTTCTGACTCAAACCCTAAAATTGATGCGTCCGGATAAGATATTAAGGCGGGTGAATCAATGATAACATAATCATACTGCGCCTTTACCCTATTAATAAATTCTTTCATGGCGTCTGACGCCAACAATCTGGAAGGCTCCGAAATCTCTTCAGCTGCGGATATTAAATGTAAATTGTTGATGTCGGTAGAATCCACCCTGATCGCCTTTCCCTGAGATAACATTTCCACAAGATTGTTTCTGACTTTTAATTCAAAGAATTTATGCATGCTGGGCTGCCTTAGATTAGCGTCCACTATAAGAACTTTTTTGTCCTTTATCGAGGCTAAAGACATGGCCAAATTAGCGCACACTACGCTTTTGCCCTCATGGCGGCTGGCGCTCGTTATGAGAAGAGTGTTTATTCCGTTTTCCTTGCATAACTGCTGTATGCTGGTGCTCAAGGTATGAAATTTTTCGGAAATGGGAGATCCCGGAGTATATAAGGTAAAGACCTTTCCCTTCGCTTTAGGAATTGACGTAAAAACTGGAAGCTCTAAATGACGCCTTATCTCATCCACTGTCTTTAGGGAATGATCCCAATATTCTTTTAAAAAAGCCCCTCCTACGCCGCACATTAAGCCTATTACGCATCCCAGAATAGTGTTGAGCACTTTTTTAGGCTTTGAAGGCACTAGCGGTTCTTTGGCTGGATCTACTATCTTTATATTTATCAGCAGATTGCTTTTTATCGACTCGGTAAGGGCTGCCTCTTCCTGCCTTCCCAATAGGTTGAGATATAGTTCGTTTTTGCTTTTGATTTGACGTTCTAACCTATCATATTCTAAATCTATATTGGAAAGTTCTTCCAATCTTTTGCTATATTTATCCTTCACTTCCTCCAAAGTCTTTTTTCTTGACTCATACGCAGTAAGATCCGATTCCATTGAATTTACAACATTCATTATCTCTTTATTTAATTCTGCCTTGGTTTGATCGATCTCTTTATTGACGCCTTCGACGGGGATGCTCTCTTTGTTGTATCTGTTCAAAAGATCCGTGCGTTTTAATTCCGAATCCAATAATTTCATCTTAAGCGAATCCACAACCGGATTCGCTATCATCTGAGAAGCAACGATAAGACCATTTTCTTGTTTTAGACTGTTTTTCAGCCCTTCGAGCCTCATATAATTTTCTTTTATATCTGCTAATACATTTTCATATTCGGCTTTAAAATCCGCCAATCTGTCTGTCGTGGCCTCGATCTCTCTCTTTATAGAAGCTACATCCCCTTTTTTCTTTAATTCACTCAGTTTATCTTCGACTTCTCGAAGTTCCTTATCTAAAATTTCGACCCGTTCTGTCAAAACCCCGGAAACGCTTTTTGTTCTATTCTGCTTCAGCTCAGACATCCATTTCACGTAATCATCGGCAATCGCATTCGTTATTCTTGCTGACATCTCGGCGTTACCGTCTTCCACGCTAAGCTTTATAATATCAGTGTCTTCTTTTTGCTCTACCTTCACTCTTTCTTTTAGTGAATTTACGGCTTTCTCGACCTGATTGGGCGCTTCGAAATATTTATCAAGACCAAACTCCAAAACCACCCTTTCCAATATCTGGCGGCTTTTTATAATTTCGCTTTGCGTTTTAGTCAGCGCAGACCTCTCGTCTGCTACCGAAAGTTGGTATGGCACGCTCGCAATGTCATAATCTTTATGTATAAGAGGCGCCCTTGGCTCGCGCTCAACTACAATAAGGGTAAACGCTTCGTAGGTTGGCGGCATAAGAAAGGTCCCTATTACCGTAGTAAGCGAAATGACCAGAAAAAGGACTATGGCTGTGCTTTTCCAATAATATAAGATCCTGAAATAATCTCTCAGACTTGTTTTTATATCTTGACTTTCCACGTTAGCGGGCCCCCCTTGTTTTTAGTATCATTATTGATTGAGATCGAAGCTGGCGCTGGTGCCAAAACCTATCCTAAGCGCGGTTAAGAACTCGTTTAAATTCCCGATAAAAGTTTTTGGAACATACACTATATCGCCGGTTTGAAGCTCTATATCGTTTTTGAGCTTTCCGTTCTGCACGATATCCAAAAGGTTAATTCTAATGACCTCTGCGTTTTCATTATTAAAAAATCGTTTCACGACTAAAACATTTTTTAGATAGGCATAATTCTGCCAGCTGCCTGCCAGGCTTACGGCCTTTAAAATCGTCATCCTAGTTTCATACGGATATAGGCCGGGCTTATTAACCGCCCCCAATACAAAGATGCCTTTACTTGCCGAGCCGGTTATTATAACGCTAACCTCTGGCTTTCTCAATGTCCTGGAGAGTCTAAGCGAAACTTCCTGTGCTAATTTTTCTGTGGTAGAACCTTCAGCCTTTATGTCGCCTGCTAAAGGAAATGAAATGAAGCCGTCGGGTCTCACAACAAGCGTTCGCAATAAATCCGGATGCTGCCATACTGATATTTCCAATTGGTCGCCGCGGTCAATCCTATACCGCTCTCCTACTGGAAATTTGCTTTCGTCAAAAAACTCCTGCCCTACGCTTTCATCCTTTTTTACATCGGCAATCTTTACCGCTGGCAATTCAACCGCTTCTGTTCTTTGAATAGCAGACTCGGGCGATGAAACTGGCGCTGCCCGTAAGACTTCTCTGCCTAATCTAACCACTAATTTCTCCTCGCGCAGTATATCGTAACTAACAGGATTTTTCAGTTCAATAACTATAAAATCCAAGGGATAGTACGACCTGTCCAATTCTGCCGGAATTTCCCCTTTGGCCTTAATTATAGAAACTGTTTTAACACTATTGTCTCCTGAAAAAACTTTTTCATTTAGATTGGTATATACAACGCCTAGGGGGTCTATCACGATTCTTGAAGGCTTATCGAGCGCGTAGTCTAGGTATTCTACGGCTATATTCGCCGATATTCTGATCTCAGGAGATTCTTTATTAAAATCGATTTTGATGTCTTCTATTATGGGAATTCTTTCTTGAGCCATGAGGGTTGGAAATGATGAAAAAAAGCTAAGAAATAAAAACGCTATAATATAATATAATTTTCTCATAAGTATATTTTCCTTTTTTAGTTAAGAATCTACCTTTTTATAAAATTACAGAAAAAGTATACACCATAAGAGGGGTTTTGTCAAGAAGGTAGAATTAAAATGAAAGGATTGGTTAGCTTGTGGCTAAGTTAAAAAAAATTATGTTTTTTTATTACAAAATATACTTATTTAGATTCTTCCTCTTTTTTAGCTACTTGGGCCTGCGCTATTATTGTACCTGCAATTTTAGCTGGCACTTCTTCATAATGCGAGAATTTCATTGTATAAGAACCCCGCCCCCCTGTCATAGAACGAAGTTCGGTGGCATATTTGAACATTTCAACAAGCGGTACCTGGGCCTGCACAGTTCCTGCACCCATTCCCATTATTCTGCCTCTTCTGGCATTTATATTTCCCGTAACATCGCCCATATACTCTTCGGGAACTGTAATTTCAACGTCCATAATAGGCTCGAGCAAAACAGGGCCGGCTTCTAAGGTCGCTTTTCTGAATGCCATAGCACCCGCTATTTGAAATGCCATATCAGAAGAATCAACTTCGTGATACGAACCGTCGTAGAGAGTTACCCTAATGTCTGAAACGGGATAACCGGCTATAATACCTTCGCTCATAGCCTGAACTACGCCCTTTTCGACAGATGGTATATAGTTTCTGGGTATAGCACCTCCGACTATATTATCAACAAATTCGAACCCTCCTCCTTTTGGCAAGGGCTCTACCTCCAGCCAAACATCGCCATATTGGCCGTGACCGCCTGTTTGTCTTTTATATTTTCCTTGGACTTTAGCGGTTTTCTTGATCGTTTCTTTATAAGCTACCTTTGGAGTTCCAAGCTCGACACCCACATTAAACCTGTCCTTAATACGATTGATCATAATTTCTATGTGCAGATCTCCGACCCCCGCCGCGATAAGCTCTTTTGTCTGAGCGTCTCTAGATATTCTAAATGTCGGATCTTCACTCGACATCTTATGAAGGGTAACTGAGATCTTATCCTCATCGCCTTTTGACTTGGGCTTTACCGAACGAGATATCGCCGGTTCAGGAAAAACTATCGGGTCAAAATTTATCTGTGCCTTCTCATCACAAATAGAGTCTCCCGTCTCTGTGGTCTTTAATTTTGTTACAGCAGCTATATCGCCGGCCTGGACAGACTCGACCCCTCGTTGTTCTTTACCATGAATAAAATATATTTGACCGATTCTTTCTTTAGTGGATTTGGAAGCATTATAGAATGATGTGTTTGAGGTAAGGTTTCCGGAAAAAACCCTGAATATGGTAAGCTGCCCTACATACGGATCCAGTATGGTCTTGAACACTTGAGCGCAAAACGGTTCGCTTACGCTTGGTT
The DNA here is from genome assembly GCA_002780005.1 of Candidatus Aquitaenariimonas noxiae. Taxonomy (GTDB): domain Bacteria; phylum Omnitrophota; class Gorgyraeia; order Aquitaenariimonadales; family Aquitaenariimonadaceae; genus Aquitaenariimonas; species Aquitaenariimonas noxiae. Next base: position 88,444 of record PEWV01000025.1, read on the forward strand.
TTCTGGAAATTTCTTTGCCTTCAGCATCCTTGCCGACCTTAGGCTGACAGGCGGCCGGCGAAGGCATGTATTTTATAAGTGCCTCTGCAAGCTCTTTTACGCCGATATTGTTAGTAGCAGACCCGCAGCATACGGGAACTATATCGCCTCGCATGATCGAACCCATTAAACCCTTTTCAACTTCATCGGTAGTAAGCTCCCCACCTTCCAAATATTTTTCTATTAATTTATCATCACCCTCGGCTACGGTTTCCAGTAAGGCGTCCTTGTATTTTTTTGCATTCTCTTTATCTTCGCCGCTTAAACTATTAATACCATCCGACGGTAAAAGGCTTACTACGCTCTTGAAAGAAGCCTCCTTACCTACGGGGAACGTCATGGCGACGCATTTCTTGCCGAATCTGTTCCTGATGGATTCTATTGTTTTAAAAAAGTCCGCATTTTCCTTATCTAGTTTATTTATAAATATAGCCCTTGGGGTATTTTTTTCGTTTAAAAGATTCCATGCCTTGTCTGTCCCGACTTCGATACCGCCTATCGCGTCAACTACAATGATAGCGCTATCCGCGGCCTTAAGCCCGCTTATCAAATCTCCTATGAAATCGGCGTAACCGGGAATATCTATTAAATTTATCAGCTTATTATTAATCCGAGCCTGCAAGACGGATAAGCTGATAGAAACTTTTCTGTCTATTTCATCTTTACTGTAATCGCTTACCGTATTGCCTTGATCAACGCTGCCGAGCCTTGTAGTCGTGCCCGTATTAAAAAGGATGGCTTCCGAGAGGGAGGTTTTTCCTGCGCCGGCGTGGGAGATTAGTATTACATTACGAATATCTTCTGGTTTTGACATAATATCTAACTCCTTATTTTAGACTGCATGGTAAATAGAAATGATTATTCAATAATAACTTAAAGGGAAATATTTGTCAAGACTAAAACTATTGAATTGATGGGTATGGATGGCAGGATAAGTATAAAAATAAAAAAGCTCGAGCAACGACCTACTCTCCCATACCGTTACCAGCACAGTACCATCGGCGCTGAGAGGCTTAACTACCGTATTCGGAATGGGAACGGGTGTTGCCCTCTCGCTGTTATCACTCGAGCAAAAAAATAAAACAACTTCCGCCTGCGCTAAATATTTACATATTTAGTTTCGGCGGATCCGCCAAAGGCGGAACATAATAAAAGTGCTAATATCTTAAAGAGAGTTTTATTAACTCTAAAATATTATAGCAATATGGTCAAGCCGAACGACAGATTAGTACCTCTAAGCTAAATCCCTTACAGGACTTGCACTTGAGGCCTATCAACCTCATAGTCTTTGAGGTGTCTTCCGGGATGTCTAGTTTTAAGGGGGGCTTGGCACTTAGATGCTTTCAGCGCTTATCCTTTCCGAACATAGCTACCCAGCTAATGCCACTGGCGTGACAACTGGAACACCAGAGGTTCGTCTGCCCCGGTCCTCTCGTACTAGGGACAGCTCCTTTCAAACATCCTACATCTACGACAGATAGAGACCGAACTGTCTTACGACGTTCTGAACCCAGCTCACGTACCACTTTAATCGGCGAACAGCCGAACCCTTGGGAGCTTCTCCACCCCCAGGATGTGATGAGCCGACATCGAGGTGCCAAACCGGGCCGTCGATGTGAACTCTTGGGCCCGATAAGCCTGTTATCCCCAGAGTACCTTTTATCCGTTGAGCGACGGCGCTTCCACGTGCTACCGCCGGATCACTAAGTCCTGCTTTCGCATCTGCTCGACTTGTCAGTCTTACAGTTAAGCTCTCTTATGCCTTTGCACTCACCGTACGATTGCCGACCGTACTGAGAGAACCTTTGAACTCCTCCGTTACAATTTGGGAGGAAACCGCCCCAGTCAAACTGCCCACCTGGCAATGTCTCTCTCGTCGATTCAGACGAGTAGGTTAGAACCCTAATGCAATAAGGGTGGTATTTCACCGTTGACTCCATTCTAGCTAGCGCTAGAACTTCAAAGTCTCCCACCTATCCTACACATACCGAATCAAAGTTCAATACCAGGATACAGTAAAGGTTCTGGGGTCTTTTCGTCTAGTCGCAGATAACTGGCATCTTCACCAATGCTACAATTTCGCCGAACCTCTCGTTGAGACAGCGGCTCTGTTGTTACACCATTCGTGCGGGTCGGAACTTACCCGACAAGGAATTTCGCTACCTTAGGACCGTTATAGTTACGGCCGCCGTTTACCGGGGCTTCGGTTCAGAGCTTCCCCTCGTCTTGCGACGGGTTGACCCCTTGCCTTAACCTTCCGGCACCGGGCAGGTGTCAGTCCCTATACCTCCTCTTTGGAGTTTGCAGAGACATGTGTTTTTGCTAAACAGTCACAAAGCCCCCTTTATTGTAACCTCGCCTAGCTCCAGGTGTAAAACCCTTCACTTAGCAAGGCACCCCTTCTTCCGAAGTTACGGGGCTAGATTGCCGAGTTCCTTAACGAGAGTTATTTCGAGCGCCTAGGTATTTTCTACCCGCCTACCTGTGTCGGTTTCCGATACGAGTATCTACTCCACTCATCTTGAAGCTTTTCTTGGCAGTGTAGTTTCGGTGAGTTTGTCATCTCCGTAGATCAGACTCCCTAACGCCTCTCGCCATACGCTTGCGCGCATGGGTACAGGTTTGGACCCTGATGTCCAATACAGGGCTCACGTAACTTACTGCGTCACTCCAAGCTTAATAACGCGAAGTAGATAGTGTACGAATATTAACGCACTATCCATCACCTACGCCTTTCGGCCTCGGCTTAGGCTCGACTAACCCTGGGTGGATTAACCTTCCCCAGGAAATCTTAGGCTTTCGGCGGATCCGTTTCTCGCGGATCTTTTCGCTACTTATCCCGGCATAATCACTTCCATTTCGTCCAGGCGTCCTTTCGGTCACCCTTCAACCTAACATGGAACGCTCTCCTACCACTGTATCGATATAAATACCAATACAATCCGAAGCTTCGGTAATAGGCTTGAGCCCCGTAAATCTTCGGCGCAAAACCGCAGCCCCTTACCCTTGCGGGCTTGGAACTAATTGACCAGTGAGCTGTTACGCACTCTTTAAATGATGGCTGCCTCTAAGCCAACATCCTGGTTGTCTGCGCGATTTCACATCCTTTACCACTTAGCCTATATTTTGGGACCTTAGCTGTCGGTCTGGGCTGTTTCCCTTTCGACAATGAAGCTTATCCCCCACTGTCTGACTCCCATAGTGAACACAGATAGTATTCGGAGTTTAATTGGGTTCGGAAGTCTGGTAGGACCCCTAGCCCATTTAGTACTCTACCCCTACCTGCAATGCTATGAGGCTAGCCCTAAAGCTATTTCGGAGAGAACCAGCTATTTCTGAGTTTGATTAGCCTTTCACTCCGATTCACAGTTCATCCCATAACTTTTCATCGTTAACGGGTTCGGACCTCCACTTCCGGTTAAGGAAGCTTCGCCCTGACCATGAATAGATCACTCAGTTTCGGGTCTACTTAATGTAACTAAATCGCCCTATTCAGACTCGCTTTCGCTACGACTCCTCCGCATAAGCAGATTAATCTTGCTACATTAAGTAACTCGCCGGGTCATTATTCAATAGGCACGCGGTCAGCCATTTCCTAAAGCTTGCGCTAAAGGACATAGGCCTCCCACCGCTTGTAGGCTCACGGTTTCAGGTACTATTTCACTCGCCTTACAGGCGTTCTTTTCAACTTTCATTCACATTACTTGTGCACTATCGGTCAGAAAGGAGTATTTAGCCTGACCCCGTGGTCGGGGCAGATTCATATGGGATTTCCCGTGTCCCATATTACTCGGGTGCCTAGCAAACTCAACAAATCTAATTTTACCTACAGGGCTATCACCTTCTTCGACTAACCTTTCCAGGTTATTCGGCTATTAGAATTATTGAGTCGGTTGGTAAACCAACCACGCTAAGTCCCACGACCTCCAGATCTTTCTTGCGAAAGGTCTGAATTTAGGCTCTTCCCGCTTCGCTCGCCGCTACTGAGGGAATCTCATTCGATTTCTTTTCCTCAGGGTACTAAGATGTTTCAATTCCCCTGGTATCGCTTCTTGCATCTAACGATGCAAGATTCTACAGCATTACCTGTAGAGGGTTTCCCCATTCGGACATCTCCGGGTCAAAGTCTGTTTGCAACTCACCGGAGCTTATCGCAGCTTACCACGTCCTTCATCGCCTCTTTCTGCCAAGTCATCCACCATAAGCCCTTATTAACTTGACCAATAAATAATCTCTCATCGATTTTGTAGCATCTTTTATTATGTAGTTGTCAAAGAACAAAGCGTAGGTTCCGCTACGCATATATGTAAAAGTAAAAAGTCTTATAAGACTTTTTACTTCGTACTTTCGAATTAATTGTTTGTGTTCTGCTTCGCTCTTCACCCGCTAATGCTCCGGTGGAGCTTCGCAGGAACATTCTTCTTAAAATTCCTTCGTAGCCCTTACCATAGCTTAACACTGAAGGGCGAAGAAGAATGGTGGAGATGGCGGGGTTCGAACCCGCGACCTCATGCTTGCAAAGCACGCGCTCTCCCAGCTGAGCTACATCCCCGCATTAGCTAATGGCTAATTGCAAATGGCTAATAGACAAAATGATTTGCCATGTGCCACATGCTATTTGCTAAGCTGGTGGGCCCACCTGGAATCGAACCAGGCACCTCCGCGTTATCAGCACGGCGCTCTAACCAGCTGAGCTATAGGCCCTGGCTAATCCGCGTACACATTTTAATTATACTCAGTATTAGACCTGAGCTCGTTAAAATTTAAAATTGAACAGCCGAACTACTAAAAGGATCAAACCTTTAGATAACACCTAATTTTGTCGTTCTGCACTTAATGCAAAGCGATAATCTACTCCTTAGAAAGGAGGTGATCCAGCCGCACCTTCCGATACGGCTACCTTGTTACGACTTAGTCCTCCTTGCTAAACACACCTTCGGCGCCTTCCTCCTTGCGGTTGGTATGGCGACTTCGGGTGCACTCAACTCAGGTGACTTGACGGGCGGTGTGTACAAGACCCGGGAACGTATTCACCGCAGCGTGGCTGATCTGCGGTTACTAGCGATTCCGGCTTCATGAAGGCGAATTGCAGCCTTCAATCTGAACTGGGGCCAGGTTTTTGAGATTTGCTCTACCTCGCGGATTTGCTTCTCTTTGTCCTGACCATTGTAGCACGTGTGTGGCCCAGGGCGTAAGGGCCGTACTGACTTGACGTCATCTCCACCTTCCTCCAGCTAAACACTGGCAGTCTCTCTAGAGTGCACTGCTTACGCAGTTAGCAACTAAAGACGATGGTTGCGCTCGTTGCAGGACTTAACCTAACATCTCACGACACGAGCTGACGACAGCCATGCAACACCTGTGCACCTGTCCTGGAAGGAGGTCCCTAGTTTCCTAGGGATTTCAAGTGCATGTCAAGCCCTGGTAAGGTTCCACGCGTATCGTCGTATTAAACCACATGCTCCACCGCTTGTGCGGGTCCCCGTCAATTTCTTTGAGTTTCAACCTTGCGGCCGTAGTCCCCAGGTGGGGTACTTAATATGTTAACTTCGGCACCCACCCCAAAGAGGCAGACACCTAGTACCCATCGTTTACAGCTAAGACTACCAGGGTATCTAATCCTGTTTGCTACCTTAGCTTTCGCATTTCAGTGTCGGTATCGGACCAGAGAATCGCCTTCGCCACTGGTGTTCCTCCCGATATCTACAAATTTCACCTTTACACCGGGAATTCCATTCTCCTCTCCCGAACCCAAGCTAGACAGTTTCTCAACCCGTTCTCCGGTTAAGCCGGAGGATTTCAATTGAGACTTATCTAGCCACCTACATGCCCTTTACACCCAGTAAATCCGAACAACGCTTGCCACCTCCGTATTACCGCGGCTGCTGGCACGGAGTTAGCCGTGACTTCCTTTGGCCGTACCGTCAAATAATCGAGATGTTATCTCGACTATTTTTCTTTCGGCCTGACAGAGCTTTACAACCCGAAGGCCTTCATCGCTCACGCGGCGTCGCATTGTCACGCTTTCGCGCATTGCAAAAGATTCTCGACTGCAGCCTCCCGTAGGAGTCTGGGCAGTGTCTCAGTCCCAGTGTGGCTGACCATCCTCTCAGACCAGCTACCCGTCAAAAGCCTTGGTGGGCCATTACCTCACCAACAAGCTGATAGGGCGCAGGCTCCTCCCTAGATGATAGGCCTTATTGCTAAGGTCCCCATCTTTTCCCACTCTCCATGCGAAAAGTGGTCTTATCTGGTATTAGCTCGCTTTTCAGCAGGTTATCCCAGTTCTAAGGGCAGATTACCCACGTGTTATTCACCCTTTTGCCACTATCCCTTGCGGGATCGTTCGACTTGCATGCCTAATCCACGCCGCCAGCGTTCGTTCTGAGCCAGAATCAAACTCTCCATAAAAAAATTGTGGTTTAACCCATTCACTAGCTCGGCTATTCAATTTTCAAAGAACAATGGACATAAAAAAAGCATCGTAGACGATGCTTTTTTACATCCTCCTATATCTTATAAATCTCAAATTTTCAAGGAGATTTCTTCAAATTAAGTTCCTTTTTTAAGACCAGAGTATTATAACATGCTCGAGGTTGCCTGTCGAGTCTATTAAAGAACCTTCCCCTATTAATTAAATGTTAAATGCTTTTGCAGGGTATACTTTATACCATAATCCTACAAATCTGTCAAGCATTTTTTTTACTTTTTAATATTATTTTTATAAATATACGCTTGCCTACTTTTATACTGTATTCTTTGTCTAGATCCAGCTCTGGACTAATGTCGGAACTCTTTGTACCATTTATAGTTACAGCTCCTTGCCCTATCAGGCGTCTGAACCCGCTTTTACTGCATGGCGTAATGGTTAGATTGGTACAGGCTACTGTCGAAGACAAAATATTCGCTAGCATGCGATCATCTTTAGTATCTACATAAACTTCTATCGTCTTCATCCCTGTAAAGGGGTCCCTTTTTTGGAATGTTTTCTCGAAGCCCTTCTCGGCCTTTTCCGCCTCGCCTTGGCCATGGTACTGACGCACTATCTCTTTTGCAAGGCTTTTCTTGGCTTCCATCGGATGCAATTTTTTAACGGAATCTGCTTCTGTATCGGTTAAAAGTTCGTAATACTTCATCATCATCTCGTCGGAAATAGACATTAATTTACCGTACATTTCTTCAGGCGGTTCATTTATGCCTACATAATTAGAGTAAGATTTACTCATCTTCTGGACGCCGTCCGTACCTTCCAAAAGAGGCGTAGTTATGACTATTTGAGGCGGCTGGCCGTATCGTTCTTGAATAGTGCGGCCCATCAGTAGATTAAACTTCTGATCGGCGCCGCCCAGTTCGATATCTGCCTTAAGGACAACCGAATCGTAGGCCTGAAGCAACGGGTAGAAAAATTCCAAAAGGCTTATATCCTTTCCTTCTTTATAGCGCTTCAAAAAATCATCCCTTTCCAATACCCTTGCCACGGTTTGTTTAGAAAGCAATTCCGCTATATTAAAAGGGGTCAACTTGCCAAGCCATTCGCTATTGAAAACCACTTCGATTCTCTTTATATCCAATATCTTATTTACCTGCTTTTGGTATGTCTTCGCATTCTCTAGGACCTCTTCTTTTGTAAGCGTCGGCCTGGTTTGCGTCCTGCCTGAGGGGTCTCCTATCATCGCCGTAAAATCTCCGATAAGAAAAACTACCCTGTGCCCTAATTCCTGAAAATGCCTTAATTTTCTTAATAGAACCGTATGACCGAGATGTATATCCGGCGCCGATGGGTCAAAACCCGCTTTTACGATGAGGGGTTTCTTAAATTTTATAGATTCGTCGAGCTTTTTTTTGAGGCCTTCTTCATTTATGATCTCGACAGTGCCTCTTCTTATAATTTTTAGTTGTTCGTTTACCGTCATGATCTGCCCTGATTTTTCTATATTCTAACAGCGCCTAATAGGGTTGTCAATCATTTAAATTATATTGCGTAACGTTTTTTTTTATGCTAACATATCACGCTAGAGGTGAGCAATATGGCAGGGCAATATGAAAAAATATCTAAAAACGCGTTAAAAGACGTGGCCGAATTCATGTGCGTTGCGGCGCGAACGGCCCCAAAAGCAAAAGGGGTAGATAATCTTGAAATACTTATAATCGAAGATGGGGATGCAAAAGAAAAGCTAATGGCTAAAATGAAAGAAATCGGCGTAAAAAATGAGCGCCCGAGCTGCGTGCGGGACGCCGATAATATAAAAGATGCCCCTTATGTCGTAGTCCTCGGGACTAAAATAGCGCCTCTGGGGCTCAACTGCGGTTTCTGCGGATATAAGACCTGCCAGGAATTGGAACGTTCGGGAGGCGTATGCGTATATAATTCTTTGGATTTGGGGATAGCTATGAGTTCCGCCGTAGAGGTTGCTTCAAAATTCCACGCTGACAACAGGATCATGTATTCAATAGGAAAAGCTGCCATTGAAATCGGCAGCTTTTCCAAAAACGTCAAAATTGCTCTCGGTATCCCTCTAAGCGCTACAGGAAAAAATCCTTTTTTCGACAGAAAATAACCATTCCTCGCAAATGCCGCGGCTCGTAATTACGCCTTAAGCGCTAATGATATCTTTTTCTGGGAAGGTTCTGCTTTTACGACTTTCGCCGGCAATTTATCTCCAACCTTGTAAACCTCCTCCAGTTTTTCGCCCTTATCTTTGGGGATTTCTGAAATAGGCACTATGCCCTCAAGGCCTTCTTCGAGGTCGACAAATATGCCGAAATTTGTAACTTTTGAGATAGTGCCTTCAACATCTTTTTCCTTTTCATATCTGGTCAATATATCCGGCCATGGGTCAGGAGATAATTGCTTTATACCCAGCGATATTCTTCTATTCTTTGCGTCCGCAGAAAGAATAACGGCTTCCACCTTTTGGCCTCTTTTTAGGATTTCCTTGGGATGTTCGATACGCTTTGTCCACGATATGTCGGATATGTGTACTAATCCGTCTATGCCTTCCTCCAGCTCTATAAACGCGCCGTAATCGGTTATGTTCCGCACTTTCCCGTCTATTTTTGTGCCGGGACGATACTTCTCTTCTACAGAAGTCCACGGATCCTGCTCAAGCTGCTTTATGCCCAGCGATATCTTCTGTCCGTCTTTATCTACATTAAGCACCACTGTCTCGACTATATCCCCGATGGCTAAAAGTTCGCTCGGGTGGTTATAACGTTTTGTCCATGAAAATTCAGATATATGGACTAACCCTTCGATCCCCTTTTCAAGCTCTACAAACGCCCCGTAAGTTGTAATATTCACTACCTTCCCCTTGATCTTTGTGCCTATGGGGTATTTAGTTTCTATGTCAAGCCATGGATTAGGTGTTTTTTGCTTTAAGCCTAGCGAAACCCTTGCCCTGGCGACATCAAAATCAAGAATGAGGACTTCTATCTTATCGCCTACAGCGACTATTTCGCTCGGATGGCTTACCCTGCCCCAACTCATATCTGTTATATGCAGCAGGCCGGTTATCCCTTCTCCCAGATCTATAAAGGCCCCGAAGTCGGTAATGTTCTTTACGACGCCGGCGGCGAGCGCGCCCTTTTCTATGGTACTCAATATCTTTTCGCGCTCCTTGGCCTTCTCCTCCGCAAGCACGTCTTTTCTGGATAGTACGATATTTCTTCTGGGCTTGTTTATTTTGACAATCCTGAATTTCAGATCCTGGCCGATCAACCTATTCAAATTGCCAAAACCTCTGCCAACGATCGCGAGTGACGCGGGTAAAAAGGCTTCTAGCTTGCCGACATCTACCATCAGCCCGCCTTTTACCTTCCTGGTTACCTTACCCTCGATCATGTCGCCTTCATTAAATTTACCGATTACCACCTCCCAACCCTGAAGCTTGTCAGCCTTCTGCTTGGAAAGTACTACTCTTCCTTTTTCATCTTCTTTCGACTCAAGGAAAACTTCTATTTCATCGCCTATTTTTACCTCGTCAGGATTCAAGAATTCCCTCATAGGCAATATGCCTTCGGACTTATAGCCTATATCGACCATCACTTCCTTGTTATCCTTATAAATAATCCTGCCTTTAATGATCTGCCCTTCCTCTAACTTTAGGACGCTGTTATTGTACAGGTTCTCCATGTTGATAGCGTCCGGATCCTGCACTTTTTCTTCTCCCATTAAATCGTCTTCTTTTTTATTTTTTTCTCTCATTTTTAATTTGCAACCCCTTTCTTATAGATTTTTTTAAAAGATTTTATTCTTTTTAATACATTATCAATCACCCAATCGGGCGTGGATGCGCCGCTTATAACGCCTATCACTCTGGCATTCTTAATAGCTTCACGTTTAAGTTCGGCGTCGTTTTCGATATGCAAGCATTTTCGCCCCGATTTCCTGCACAATTCGAAAAGCCTTCTTGTGTTAGCGCTGTGTTTGCCTCCTATTACAAACATCATATCGACTTTTTTAGTCAAATCGAGCGCTGCCTTCTGTCGCCTGGCCGTATCATTGCATATCGTATTAAATATCCTAAGCTCTATATAATCTTTATTAAGCAACTCTTTGATGATCTTGGTTAAATTGTCCTTGGATTGCGTAGTTTGCGCTACTACACCTATTTTTTTGCTGTCCAACTTTGCGTGCCTTGCTTCTACAGCGTCTTTTATGACTATGTTCTTTTCTCCGGCAAAACCCCTAAGCGCTTTTACTTCTCGATGCTCTTTTTCACCGATAATCACGATAAAATACCCTTCGGACTTCAAACGTTCACAAAGCCGCTGGGAAGTTATAACATTCGGACAAGTGGCATCTATTATACGTATACCTCTTTTCTTCGCCTCTTCTAAAACACTCGGCTCTGTCCCATGCGAAGAAATTATAACAGCGTTCCCCTCCTTCACGCCGTTCAAATTATCTTTTACCTTAAGACCTTTCTGCGACAATTTGTTAACCGCATCCCTGTTATGAATAATACCTCCGAGGGAATAAATCCTTGTATTGGCTTTATCTTTAATCGCCTGCTCGGCCAAATTAACGGCCCTCCTAACGCCATAGCAAAAACCCAACGGTTCTATTAGTTTAATATCCGATCTCATATGCGCTCTTCAGGTTCGCTATGCTCTTCATAACCTTATCGCTGAATTCTTTATACATATCTTTTTTATGATGTACATTCTTATCTTCTTTAAATTCCAACGGTTCTCCTATGCGGGCTTCGATACGTTCGGGTATCCCAAACTTTTTGCGCTTTGAGAGGAGATTCTCTGTTCCTTTAACATACATCGGTAATACCGGAACTTTTGAATGAGCGGCCAACATGCCTATGCCTAGGCGCGGTTCGCCAAACCCCGGCGTTTCCACCCTTCCGCCCTCAGGGAAAATGCCAACTACCTGTCCTTGCCTTAAATACTTAAGGGACTCTTTTATAACTCCTACATCTTGAGAGCCTCTCTTAACGGGAACCATCCCTATTTTGGACATAACGCTTCCGAATAATCCAGGCCCTACCAATTCCTCTTTCGCGATAAAATGCACGACCATGGGCATGGACACACCCACTGCTATAGGGTCTAGGTAACTTGTATGATTGCCCGCCACTATGAAAGAGCCCTTCTTCGGTATGTTATGCTTCCCCTTTATACGAAACCTAAAAAATGTTACCAGCGCAACAAGCAATAAAAGCCTTAACTCTCTATAAATTAAATGAGAAGGCATGGACTTCTTTTGTTGTTTATTATACAAGGCTTATGATCTTCTCCACTACTTCTTCTATAGACAAATTCGTGGTGTCTATGTAAATAGCATCGGGCGCCTTCTTAAGAGGGGCTAGTTCTCTATTCATATCAGATGCGTCCCTGGATTGAATATCATTTTTTATCTCATCTAACTTGACATCCATACCCATTCCTTTAAGTTCTTTAAATCTGCGTGTCGAGCGAACATCCTCTTTCGCGTCCAGATAAAACTTGAAAGGGGCTTGAGGCAGCACAACTGTGCCGATATCCCTGCCCTCCAAAACCGAATTTTGTTTTTTAGCGATCCCTCTTTGCATCTCTGCCATGCGCCTTCTCACGCCGGGAATACAAGCTACGTACTTTACGTTCTTTGTGACCGCAGGGGTTCGAATTTCCTTGGACACGTTTTCCTCATCTAAAAAAACGCTTACCTCTCCACCCTTATCCATAGTAAGTTTTATATTTGTCTCGCGCGCTATTTTTGTGATCCGGTCCGCATCCTCCAAATCAATACCTAATCTCATGGTTTTAAGCGTAAGCGCCCTATACATCGCCCCTGTATCTAAATAAAGAAGGTCAAGCCTTTTGGCGATAATTTTACTGACCGTGCTTTTGCCGCTTCCGGCCGGGCCATCAATAGCTATAACTATCTTTTCTTTCATTTATAACTTATTCAAGGCTACAGCGCAGGTCCCTGGATTGGTTTAGCATTTTAGAAAGTTGCGCCGTATTCTTTTTAGAAATAAGCTTCCTGAATGTCTTCAAAATTTTCATAAACTTATCAAGAGAAACTGTGATTTCTTTCGCATTAGTTTGGCATATATCGAGCCACAACCCAGGCGTGGATAGCGCAATTCTTGTAGTATCCCTGAATCCGCTAGCCGTAAATTTCAAAAGGTCTTTATTAGAGATGACAAGGCTTGAGGCGGCAATATGCACCAAGTGGCTGACCCATGCGACTATTTTGTCATGCTCTCCCGGAGAAACCTCTACAACATCCGCCCCCAGGCTGCGCCAAAATCTTTTTATCTTGCTTAAAGCATCCCTATCCGTATATTTTGTTTTTGTAACAAAACAGTTATGGCCTTTAAAAAGATCCTTTTCCGCGTTAAGTGCGCCTTTTTTTTCCGAACCTGCCATAGGATGTGAACCCACAAACTTAATCCCTTCCGGTAGGCTCCGTTCCAATTTTTCGACTATCACTTTCTTAGTGCTGCCGACATCGGTTATTATGGCACCTTTTTTCGCGGATGCGGCTGCGCGCTTACCCAAACCGATTATCTTTCCTACTGGAGTTGCCAGTATTATGAGGTCGGCGTCCTTAACGCCGTCACCGAGGCGATCCAGCAAAACTGCCCTATCTACGGCTCCGGCCTGTTTGGCTTCTTTTAAAGACTTTTTCCTTCTAACCACGCCTATTACTTCTTCGGCAAGGCGCTTGCTCTTCAGATCTTTCCCTATAGAACCGCCGACTTCTCCGACCCCTATGATAGCTACTTTTTTAAACACTTGCATAATCCGTTTTACATCTCCCTATCCACTGACTTTGCTACTTTCCTTAATTCACCCATCAGGGCGCTGAACCGTTCGGGCAAAAGCGACTGTTCCCCGTCGGAAAAAGCCTCCTCAGGGTTCGGGTGCACTTCAATAATTAACCCGTCCGCTCCTGCGGCTATAGCTGCCTTTGCGCAAGGGCCGACCAAACCCCATTTCCCTGTGGCATGGCTTGGATCAACCATAACAGGCAAATGGCTTAAGTTCTTTATGACAGGGATAGCGCTTATATCCAAAGTAAACCTTGTGCTCTCTTCAAAAGTGCGTATCCCTCTCTCGCAAAGGACTACACTGAAATTGCCCCCTGAGAGTATATATTCGGCTGACATCAAGAATTCCTTAACTGTATTCGCCATACCGCGTTTTAGTAAAATCGGTTTCCTAATGTGCCCGAGCTCTTTTAATAAATCGAAATTCTGCATGTTACGCGCGCCGACCTGTAAGATATCTGCGTATTTCTCTATTCGGCCTATTTCCCGGACATCCATGATTTCTGTTATGATCAGAAGGCCTGTCTCTTCCTTTGCCTTGGCGAGATATTTAAGACCCTCTTCTCCGAGCCCCTGAAAGCTGTAAGGCGAGGTCCTCGGCTTGAAAGCGCCGCCTCTTAACACGAGGGCTCCGGCCTCTTTGACTTTTTTAGCTATATCCAAAAGGAGGTTTTCGCTTTCAACGGAACATGGGCCGGCCATCACTATCAGTTTTTTGCCGCCAACTTTAACACCGCCGCCCAAATCGATTATACTATCCTCTTTTTTAAAATCGCGCGATACTAATTTATAAGGTTTTAATATCGGCATGACCTTTTCAACGCCGGGGTATATCTCTAACGGTTGAGCCTGTATAACATCTTCCTCGCCGATCACGCCTATAATAGTACGCTCAACGCCTTTTGAGATCATCGGCCTCAAGCCTAATTTCTGAACCTTATCTACTATATGCTGTATCTGCTCTTCGGTGGCATCCGGCCTTAATACTATTATCATTTAACCCCCCTTAGTAACTAGTAGTCAGTAGTTAGGGGTTAGCAGTTAGGGTGACGATCGTAAGGTTTATCCCTATCTACTATCTACTATCTACTATCTTTTTTAATATCTTAATAAATCTTTCGTTCTCCGTCTTTTTTCCGACAGTCACGCGTATGTAGTTTTTTAAATCATACGCGGCCATATCCCTCACTATAACGCCTTGTTTGAGCATTTCATTAAAAACTTCCCTGCTGTTCCTTTTGACATTAATCAAGATAAAGTTTGTATCGCTCTTCACGTAATCGATACCCATTTTGTCAAGCGAGTTATAAATAGAGTGCTTCTCTTTTAACACAAGCCTTCTAATCCCGTCGATGAATTTTATGTCCTCGAGGCTGGCTAATGCCGCGACCTGGGCAAGCAAATTAATATTGAACGGCTGTCTTACCTTTTCCATATACTCTATCAATTCGGGTTTCGCTACTCCGTAGCCTATGCGCAATCCGCTCAAGCCATGGGCCTTGGAAAAAGTACGAAGCACTATCACGTTCGCCTTATTTATGTAATCCAAAGCTTTTGGAAAATCTTTTCGTTCTACGAATTCATTATATGCCTCATCGACTATAACGATAACATTTCGAGGCAAACCTTTAAGGAATTCCTCAAATTCCTTCCTTCCCACACTTGTCCCCGTAGGATTATTAGGATTAGAGATAAAGACTATTTTTGTATTAGGCGTTATCGCCTTTTTCATCGCCGGAAGGTCATATGTAAAATTCTTTAAAGGCACTATAACGCTTTTACCCCCCTGAATGGCCACTACTATTTTATATATCAAGAATGTCGGTTCTGATATCACTACCTCCTCACCGGCATCAAGATAAGCCCTTACGACAAATTCTATGATCTCATTGGAACCGTTCCCGAATATGATCTCATTTTTCCCGACACCCAGGAATTTAGATAATTTCTCCCTAAGGTAGAAGCTGTTTCCGTCCGGATATCTATTAACGTTTTTCGCAGCTTTTAATATCGCACTCAAGGCCTTAGGTGATAGGCCGACCGGATTCTCGTTCGAAGCGAGCTTTATGACAGATTTTATCCCCAGTTCGCGTTTGAGCTCTTCTATCGGTTTGCCCGGCTCATACGAAATTATATCTCTTATACACTTTCTCGCTAGATCTCTCACTGTCATTCTCCCTTAGGATATGAACCTAAAATTTTGAAATACGTGCAATGTTTTTTCAATTCATTCAACGCCTTCTTCACCTTCTTGTTCTCATAATGGCCTTCCAAGTCGACAAAGAAATAATATTCCCACGCCTCTAATTTAGAGGGTCTGGATTCTATTTTTGTAAGATTTATATGCTCCTTTTTGAACGGCACCAGTATATCGTGCAATGCCCCGATTTTGTCTCTTATGGAAAACATTATCGACGTTTTATCGTCGCCTGTTGGTTTTGGCGGCATTTGCTTTCCTATAACTAAAAATCGCGTGACATTGTGAGGACTATCCTCGATGGAAGTCGCTAAAACTTTCAGCTTATAACGCTTGCCTGCCAAAAGAGAAGCTATGCACCCCAAGTTCTTATGCTTAGAGGCTATCTCAGCCGCCTTTGATGTAGAAGATGTCTCAATAAGCTGTGAGCGTGGCATATTAGCTTTAAGCCACAATCTGCATTGGCCAAAAACTTCTGCCTTCGAATAAACCTTGGCTACATTCTCGATCGTACCGCTACCCAGCAAGTTGTGAGATATTTCAAGATAAACTTCCGTGAAAATCTTTAACCCAGAATCTATGAACATATCCAACGTGTGATTAACTGCCCCCTCGATCGAATTCTCTATCGGTACAACGCCGTAATCGCACCTTTCTTTCTCAACTTCTAAAAATACATCACCTATGCTGTCGCAGGGCACATATTTTACGCTGGAGCCGAATTTTTTTAACCCGGCAAGGTGCGTGAACGTGAACTGCGGCCCTAGGTAGGCGATCTTTATTTGTTTCTCCAAAGTTAAGGCACCCGACATGATTTCGCGATAAATAGAACGTATGTTCTTATTTGGCAGCGGCCCATTGTTTTTTTTGGCCAGCTTCGTGTATACTTCTTTCTCCCTATCGGGAACATAGATGCTCATACCGTTCTTATTTTTTATCTTCCCTATCTTCAAAATAAGCCTAGTCCTTTGATTTAGAAGCTGGAGAATATTTACATCTAGCCTATCAACTTCTTTACGCAGTTTGTTGATCTCCATCTGTTTCCCCCTTCTCTAAATCCAATTCTTTTGTTTCTCCGAGTTTTATGTCTGCCTCGCTGAATTCTTTCAGCTTCGGCAACTCATTAAGCGAGTTAAGGCCGAAGTGCTTAAGGAATTCTGTTGTTGTAGAATAAAGTATAGGTCTTCCCGCGGTTTCTTTCCTGCCGCAGGTCTTTATAAGTGCCCGCTCCAAGAGGCTGTGGATAACGCCGTCTACATTAACACCCCGAATCGCCTCTATCTCGCTTCGGGTAATAGGCTGTCTATAAGCTATTACCGCTAATGTCTCGAGCGCTGGCATAGATATGCGCGAATGTTTATCCTGTTTATATAATTTTCTTATCCAGGGAGCATAGTAAGGATCCGTCGCAAACTGAAAACCTCCGGCTATCTCCGTAATAGAAACGGGTTTTTGCGTGTCTTCATATTCTTTTTTTAGTTCGTTCAACAATTCCCTGATCTCCCGGCTGTCTATGTCTTCGAGTATTTCTGAAAAATTATTAATACTAACTGGTTTATTGCTCGCAAACAATAAAGCCTCTATCACCTTTTTCGCTTCCTCTCTTGTCATTTTTATTGCCCTTTTGAACGAAACTTCGGTTCCATAAGTTCTTTATTCTGCACTATCTCGATATCGCCGAACATCTGTTTTTGCATTATAACTACCTCTTTCAGTCTTATAAGCTCAAGCAATGCCAAAAATATCGTTATTATCTCTCGCTTATTTTTCGCGCTCTTGAAAAGCTCAGTTACATAAATAACCGTCTTTTTCACAAGCATGTGAAATATGTCGTGCATCTTCTCTTCGACGGTAAACTCATCTTTTATAACCTGATGAAAAGTGTCCTTAGGTATTTCCTTCATTACCTTGTTAAAGGCGCTCAGGAGGTCGAAGAGGCTCGCTTCAAAATATTCTTCTTTCTCTTCGGTCTGCTGATTGTCTTCGGCCACGCCTCTGGCAAATACATCTTTCTGCTTCATCTCCATGCTAAAAAGCTCTCCCGCAGCTTCTTTAAACTTTTTATATTCGAGAAGACGCCTCACAAGCTCTGCCCTCGGGTCTTCTTCCTCGACTATTTCGCCTTCGTCAGTTTTAGGTAAAAGCATCTTTGATTTTATGTGCATAAGTGTGGCGGCCATAAGGATAAATTCGCCGGCAATGTTCAAATCCAGCATTTTCATGAATTCTAAATATTCTAAGTATTGGTCTGTGATCTTCGCGATGGGGATATCGGAGATATCTAATTCTTCTTTTCTTATAAGGTACAGTAAGAGGTCGAGAGGGCCTTCGAATACTTCAAGTTTTACTTTATAACTCATAAAGGTTTATAGCTTTTTTTACTTCATTCATCGTCTTGGTAGCTACCGACGCGGCCTTTTCCACTCCTTCCTCAAGTATTTTTTTTATCCTGCCTTTATCTTCCATTACGGCTTCCCTTCTTTCCTGAATATCCTTTAAGTGATATATTATAGCCTCTGCTAGATTTTTTTTGCATGTTGTGCAGCCCGCTTTAGCGTTCGCGCAGTAATCGAGGACTTCCTCTATCGCCTCGGGTTTGAAAATCTTATAGTAAGCATATATGTTACATTTATTAGGGTGGCCCTTATCCGATAAATGAATACGTTTTGGATCCGTAAACATCTTTGCAACCTTCTCCATTATAACCTTCGGAGGGTCTGAAAGGGCTATAAAATTCCCGTAACTCTTGCTCATCTTCCTATTGTCCGTACCGAGCAATTTGGTAGTCTCCGCAAAGACAGGTTCCGGCTCTACAAAAATCCCGCCCCCGTAAAGGCTTGCGAACCTCCTGGCTATTTCCCTTGTCAGCTCCAAATGGGGCAACTGGTCGATCCCTATAGGAACGGCATTTGCTTTGTATAATAATATATCGGCTGCCTGAAGCACGGGGTAACCTAAGAAGCCATAAGTCGTCAAATCTCTTTTCGACTCTTCCCTTAATTGCTCTTTATATGTAGGGCACCTCTCAAGCCAGGCCAAAGGCGTGATGTCAGAGAGTATCATAGCAAGCTCGAGGTGCTCTTTAACAGCGGATTGTAAAAATATGGCGCTTCTTTTAGGATCTATCCCCACGCTTACCCAATCCGCCACGCACTCTACTACATTCTGGCTTATGTCTTTTGGGTTTTCGTATTCGCCCATAAGGGCATGCCAATCGGCAACCATAAAGAAGCAATCATAAGTGTCCTGTAATGCCACCCAATTTTTCAACGTCCCTACCAAATGTCCTAAATGCAATCTTCCAGTAGGTCTCATACCGCTTAATATGCGTTTCTTCATAAAATATCTTACGCCTTCTCCAGTCTTCTGGCGACTTTCTCGATTCCGAAGGCCTCTATAACATCTCCTTCTCTCAACGTATTAAAACCATCTACTCCTATGCCGCATTCAAACCCTTCGGCTACTTCTCTCACATCATCTTTAAATCTCTTGAGAGAACTTATTTTTCCTTCGTAGACTACTTCTTTGCTGCGTTTAACCTTTATAATGGCCGAGCGAGCTATTGTTCCTTTCTGAATTGTGCAACCGGCTATCTTGCCGACTTTCGAGACAACAAAAACCTGTCTAACAATAGCCCTTCCCAGAAAAACTTCTTTACTGATAGGCTCTAGCATACCTTCCATGGCGGCCGTTACATCAGCCACTATCTCATAAATTATCGAGTATATCCTTGCGTCTATGCCTTCTTTTTCTATTGTCTCTTTGGCCTTTGGCTCGATTTTCACATTAAAACCTATGATTACCGCGTCTGAGGCCATTGCCAAAATCGCGTCAGCGTCATTAATATTTCCTACATCAGAATGTATTATATTAACTTTTATCTCTTTGGCCGGTAGCTCGCCCAAGGATTGCTCTATAGCCTCTACCGAACCTTTGACGTCTCCTTTTAAAATGATCTTCAACTCTTTCACTATGCCGTCTTTTAACCTGGCGTAAATATCTTCCAGGGTAATTCTTTTTGTCTTTTTCAGATTATCTTCTCTTACCTTATCCTGCCTCGAAGAGAATAATTCCTTGGCCTTTTTGTCGTCTTTTACCGTAAAAAATGTCTCCCCTGCGTATGGAACACCCGAAAGTCCTAGAATTTCAACAGGCATTGAAGGCGGCGCTTCTTTCACGCGATGTCCTCTATCATTTATCATTGCCTTCACCTTGCCGTAGCACGAATCAGTCAGAACAATATCCCCTATCCTAAGCGTACCGTTCTTCACGAGTATTGTCGCTGTTGGGCCCTGGCCAGGGGACAATTTGCCCTCTATGACTACGCCGCTCGCAGGCAAGGTAGGATCGGCCTTTAACTCCAAAAGTTCGGCCTCCAATAACAGCATCTCCAGTAGGTTATCCACTCCGTCGCCTGTTTTAGCAGAAACTTTCGCCGTGACAGTTTTTCCGCCCATATCTTCAGAGATGAGCTGCATGCCGCATAATTGTTTTTTGACTTTATCTACACTTATCGAAGGCAAATCGCATTTATTTATAGCAACTACGATCGGCACGCCCGCTGCCTTGGCATGGTCGACAGCTTCTTTTGTCTGAGGCATGACACCGTCATCGGCCGCCACTACAAGAACAATTATATCTGCAGCGTTCGCGCCTCGTGCCCTCATTGCGGTGAAGGCTTCATGTCCCGGCGTATCCAGAAATGTAACTGCTTTTTTATTTATCATAACTTCGTAGGCCCCTATATGCTGGGTAATTCCTCCGGCTTCTTTTTCCGTAACTTTGGTCTTTCTGATGTAATCCAGAAGTGATGTCTTTCCGTGATCTACATGCCCCATAAGCGTAACAACCGGTGGCCTTGGCACCAGCTTAGTTTTATCTACCACCTGATGATGATCCTGGAAGAGGACTTCTTCTGCCGTAGGGGGACGATGCACTTTATAACCATACTCAGCAGCTATAGCATTAATGGTTACATCGTCTAAATTATGGTTTATGCTTGCGAATATATTCTTTTTTATCAGTTTTTGAATTAGATCGCTGGACTTAATTCCTAATTTAAGCGCAAAATTTTTGACCGTTACTGGAAATTCCACTTCCAAATCTTTAAGGACGGCCTCTTTTTCCTTTACCTCGACTTCTTTCTTTTTATTCTGCTCTGTTGCGAGCTCGTGGGTTACTATCTCGGCAGTTTCGTCGTCTAATGAGCTCATGTGTCCCTTGACCGGTACGTTCAGGCGTGACAATACCTCGAGCATTTCCTTACTGGACATGCCTAATTTTTTCGCTAATTGATGTACGCGTATAGCCATTGTGACCGCTCGCTCTCCGTTAAATACCCTTATTTTTTTTTTCAAGCGCCGCGTTTGCCGAGGTTATTATTTTTTCGGCGCTTTTTTTGCCGATGCCCTTGAATTTGACCAATTCATCAACGCTGGTGTTCGCAATTTTTTCTATCGTATCAAAACCACCTTCGAGCAGCGTCTGGCGTGTTTTTTTACCTACACCTTCTAATTCTAAAATAGAAGGGGCCTTCACCTCTGCCTTAGCCTCTGTCGGCTTCTTTTCCACGCCACGGACATCTATTTCCATATTTAAAAGCTGCGAGGCCAGCCTTACATTTTGACCGTGCTTACCTATGGCGATCGAAAGCTGGTCATCTTTTACGATAACCTCTATCCGTTTTTTCTCTTTATTGACATTTATATTCATTACTTCGGCCGGGCTTAAGGCGGCCTTAACATATTCCCTTACATCATCGCTCCAGCGTATAATATCTATTCGCTCTCCGTGCAGTTCTCCTACGATGTTTCTTACCCTGTTGCCCCTCATGCCAACGCAGGCGCCTACCGCATCCACTTTTTCATCTTTTGAGGATACTGCCATCTTGCACCTGACGCCGGCCTCCCTAGCAATAGCTTTCATCTCTACTATCCCTTCCGAAATTTCAGGCACTTCGAGCTCAAAAAGTTTCTTCACAAAACCAGGATTTACCCTTGAAAGGACTATTTCCGGACCCCGAGTGGTCTTCTGCACTTCTAGCACATAGCCTCTTATGCGCTCACCCTGTTTATATCTTTCCCTGGGAACCTGTTCTTTCCGCGGCAAAACCGCTTCTGCCTTCCCAAGGTCTATAATAATATCACCCTTCTCAAAGCGATGCACCATGCCGCTGACTATATTGCCGACCCTGTTCTGATAATCGTCGAATATGACTTCCCTCTCCGCCTCCCTTATCTTCTGTATAATAACCTGTTTGGCGGTCTGCGCAGCTATCCTTCCGAACTCATCAGAGTTAATCTCTTTATCTCCGGAATATATCTTTATTTCTCCAGTTTTTCTATCTATAGACACCGAAGGCTGAGGCAGGTCTTTATCGACCATCTTTCTGGCGGCGCTCTGTAGTGCAGCCTCTATGGCCTTAAAAAGCGTCTCTTTTTCTATCCCTTTTTCGCGCTCTATCGAATCCAATATAACAAGCAATTCGTTATTCATATCTATTCACCTTCTATTCCCTTCTAAACTCTACTTCTACCCTGGCATTATTTATATTGCTTAGAGGTATATTTACAGCTTCTATCTCGTTTTTCTTCAATATGATAGAATCTTCTTTTACTTCTGCGAGCCGTCCCGTATAACCCAGTTTGCCGCTTAATTGTTCCTTCAAGGCAACTTCTATTCTCTTACCGATCGCCCGTTCAAAATCCCCCTTGCTCCGCAAGGGCCTGTCGACCCCAGGGGATGAAACTTCTAAAATATAGCTTGTATCCATTGTTTCGTCTTGGTCAAGCGCTATCCCTAGTTCCTCATTAAGGGCCGCGCATTCATCCAATGTTATACCGCCTTTTCTATCTACCAAAAGCCTCAATACCATCTGGTTGCCTTCTTTTCTATAAAGTATCTCTACAAGCTCGATACCCTTCTTTTCAAGTAAAGGCCTTGCGATCTCTTTAAACTTATCTACATTGTTATATTCCATAAAAAAAGGCGGGTACTTCCCGTAACCCACCCCTTTCTGATACTTTAATTTAGGTCTAAATGTTACTATAAATGGCCGATTTTGTCAAGAATTTTCTTGCACTTTGTTATTGCAAGGCAAAAATGTCCTGTTTCTAGCAAAGCAAGAATGTCCGGTTTTCATGTTTCAATTAGTAGTAGTTCTTTTTCTTTTTG